>JAEUHE010000042.1 GCA_016793885.1 Verrucomicrobiales bacterium | reverse complement strand
CTGCCACGTCATCTCGCCACGCCATAGCTTCAGCGAAGGCGGGAGCCGCAGGCGACGACGGGCTTCGTCGAACATCCCCTGTAGCTACGGCCGGCAGGCCAGCCTTCCTATTAGCCTTCAGATCCAAATACACCTTCGCTTCGCGTCCTCCATCTTGTCCACCATAGCCTAGGGCGTCGGTAGAAGCTTTCAGCGACGGAGGAAGCCCGAGTGGAAGTGAACAGCTATGGGAGTGGTTAAATGCGAGTGAGACTTGAAAGAGAATCGTCACCAAGATAGGACTCGTTCCGATTGAGCTTATAGTTCTGATCTCGTTGAGCCCATAATGGCTCCAGGCCGAGGCGCACAAGGAAGGCTGCCCCCATAAGGGCCTCTGAACGTGGACTAGCCCTCAGCGCTTCTCGTCGCGGCTGTTTGAACCCCTTCAAACGATTGGCTTTCATGGGCTCAACGTGGAACTTCGGCTCACCGCCACTCCAGTTGGTAGAATCGCATGGGCTGCCCTACCCCGTCCGGGTCCGCAAATTCATATTGCAAGGACGCTTCCCCGACCGCCTGCCACTCCGCCCGCGGCGCCGACGCGTTGGTGCTCGCCAACACACTAAAAGTCATCTCCTCCAAATTCGCCAATCGGAATCGTCGAACCGCTCCCCCACCCCCTGGGCCAACCCCAGCGTCGAAGCGATCCATCGCTGGAGGACGGATGACAAAGTACTTTCGCAAGAAGCTCTTCAAGTCCACCGGGTCAACACCCCCCGGACAAATCGTCTCCTCACAGCTCCGTCCCAACCGCAAAATCGGGCCGTGGCTCGTCCCCACAGAACTCGTGGCGACAAACCGATAATTCAACACCGTGCTCAAATCCGGCGCCGTCAACCACAACGTGATCGCCACCTCGCTCGTGCCCGGCTCCACTCTCTCCGCAAGGGTGGACAGCGAGAGGTTCGTGCCGCTGCCATAGTTGACATGCAGCCAAATAGGAAGCAGGCCCGGAATAAATCGCGCCGTCACGGGGATACGAATCTCACCCAACTCCGCCGCACGAGGCACGTCCGGCAGTGCGTATTGATCCAGCTCCAATTCAAACGCCCCCACATCCACCTGCCGCCCCGCCCGCCGCGGCAACCCCCGGGCATCCTTGCCCGTCAACGTGTTGTCGCCCGCGTCAAAGGCCGGAGAGCTTGGAGTCAATGATATGGTGGGTACCGAACCTCCGTATTGGCCCAGCGGAAGCAACGTCGCCTGGATCTTCGCTGTCAGTCCTCCCAACTGATCCTCGTTGATGCCATTCACGACTATCCCCGCTCCCTCGATCTCGCCTACCACATTGTGTCCTCCCGACATAAAGTTCCCCACAAGATCCGGACCCAAGTCGGTGCCGCCCGACACTGTGTTCCCTCCGATCAGCGAATTCCGTAGGTAGCCCGGATCCCCTTGGGCATGAAGAATCCCTCCACCCCGACCGGGTCGATCGAAGGGCGGCGGCGCGACAGATCGCCCAGCCCGATTTCCGACGATCGTGCAAGATGTCAGTCTGAGTGACCCGAAGGAGGCGATGGCACCCCCTCCGCCCGCCTCAACTAACATACCCACCCCCATTCCGGCCTGATTGTCGGTCAGCGTACACCCCTCCAACGTAAGCTCGCCGTCACTCCAAATAGCCCCACCGCTCCCCGCCGACCAACCACTCCCTTGATCGCTGAATCCTGAACCCGCAGAGTTGGACCAGAGCGTGCAGTTGGAAAGCTTCAACACCCCCATGTTGGCAATCGCGCCTCCGTTACCTCCCGAACCAATTCTCGTCGACATAGAAAAGGGCCCGGTGTGATTATCACTCAGCCAGCAGTGGCTCAGTGACAATCGACCGCGATTTAGAATCGCCCCGCCCGGCCGACCGGTGTTGGAGTTCTGATCCACCAAACCCGGGTAGCCGTCCCGCAGGCTCAGATCGCTGAGCGAGATCGTTACTCCTAGCGGAATGGAGAACAGGCGCGACTCGCCTTTTCCGCTGATAGCAGATTGGTTCCCCCCCAATCCCACGATGGTTAGATCCTTCGAGAGCACGATCTCGCCCTGCGTCAACTCATGGATGCCAGTCGTCACAAACTGCACGGTATCGTAAGGAAGCGCATTGGAGATAACGTTGCGCAGGGAGCCAGGCAGGCCGTCCTGCACTTCCGTGACTCGCTGAGCCGCCCGATGCTGACCGACGAGGGACCAGCTGACGCCGTTGAAGAGACGGAAGAAAAAACCTCCCTCGGTGCCAGCCGACGCCCCCGCCTTCGCGCCTTCTCCTTCATCCGCCGAAACGTAGGCGAGCAGGCCAGACAACCCGTGGTAGGAGGGACGGTTTATCAGCGCGAGGATCTGATCCGTGGACGGTGGCGTGCTCCAAATCGCGAGGTCGTCGATCTCCCCGTGGAAGTACCGACCGCGATAGCGGCCCAACTCCAGGGGTTGGGTCGTGTTGACCACTCCCGGGCTGCCCGTCCAGGGTTTCGTGCTCCGGAGCTGTCCATCGACTTGCAGTCGACCGCCATCCGCGTCGACAACGAAGGTAATATGGTGCCAGAGGCCATCCGCGATGAAGCCACCCTCGAGGCCACGATCTCCCCCCCAAACGGCATTGTCCCGGTCGCGGAAGTACCAGGCATAGAGTTTCCCCTCGCTCAGGTAAACTTGATACCCATTAAACGACCCAGCCTGATATTTGCAAACGATCCCGCGGTCCAGACCCAGATCCGTGGAGCGGACCCATGCCTGCACCGCGAGGGGGAAGACGTTCAGCTCCTGATTGAAACTCGCGACGACGTAGTCGTCGGCGCCATCGAAGGAGAGAGCGGTGTCGGGGGAGGCGGCCTGGGCAGTGCCGATCCAGCTGGAACTGGCCACCAGCCACACGCAGAGGAGGAAACTTCGGGTTTTCATGCTGGTGGGTTCTGAAGCGTTCTGGAGGTTGTGTTGCAAAGAAAGTGGGATCCCGACATTTTTTCCTGTCTGGTGTTCAACCTTTAGGCTGCCCCGACGTGCCAAGGCGCAGCGCACCTGCTCGGAATCGGAGCCATGCGATCCCGGTCCTCCCCACCGTCCGCCGCAGTCCCCTCCGGTGTGCATCGGACGTGGGTTCGTGATCCAGTCCTCATACCGATCCGCATTGCACGCATAGCCGATCAACAAACAACGCATGCCATTCGCATTCGGGTCAGGTCTCTTAGTTCTGATATTGCAACTTTTGAAAGAACCTCAGACGCAGTATTTCATCACTGATGACAAACTCAGAAATCAGAGATCGCCGCGATCCCCGTACAGAGTTCAACCTTCAGGTTGCTCAAGGGCACGCACAAGCCCCCCGAACCAGCGGACAATCCCCACCCAGGCGCGACCTTCCATGCCCAGGCGGCATGAAGCCTGAACTCCTTAATTCTTCCAGCGCAATTGACCCCCAGCCGGTTCGGAGGTAGCATAAAAAATCCGTTCAGGTTCGGCAGGTTCAGATTGAATCATCCCGACCTTCACCCGCGGGTACATGTCAGAACGAAAACCCAGCCCAATTGAGTCCGGCGCCGGAGCGGCGGTGTTTGCCACCACGCGGTGGAGCATGATCCTGCGCGCGGGTGACAGCCAGGGTCAGGAATCCTCCGAGGCCCTCGAAACCCTTTGCCGCCTCTATTGGCCTCCCCTCTATGCTTTCGTCCGACGTAAGGGCTACGACGTCCACGAATCTCAGGACCTCATCCAGGGCTTCCTCGCCAGCCTGCTCGCTCGACGTGATCTGCAGGAGGTTCATCCCAACAAGGGCAAGTTCCGTTCCTTCCTGCTTGCCTCACTGAATCACTTTCTGCTCAACGAGTGGAACCATTCGCAGCGGCAAAAACGGGGCGGAGGCAAGGAGATCTTCTCCCTCGATCTCGCCCTCGCCGAAGGCCACCTGGGAGTAGAACCGGCGATCCACGAAACACCCGAACGGGAGTTCGAGCGGCGCTGGGCCGAGACGGTGGTCCAGCAGGTTCTCAAACGGTTACGGGAGGAATGGGAGCGTCGGTATCAGCCCAAGTATTTCGACGAGCTCAAGGTCTACCTCCTGGAGGAAAGGGGCAGCTCACCCTTCGCGGAGACCGCCGAGCGCATGGGGATCACCGAATCAGCGCTCAAGTCCATCGTCCACCGCCTGCGGAAGCGCTTCCGCGAGCTCTTTCGGGAGGAGATCGCCAGCACGCTCGAGGATCCGAACCAGGTGGATGAGGAAATCCGGCAGCTCTTCGCCGCGTTGAGCTGAATCTTTGACGCCCAAACCTTTCTCTATGGAACGCAGGGTCGTAAGACAACTGGGCGAGTGCGCCGATGCCTCCGACTCCGCAAGTCATGACAAAGCTGCCTGCCATGCATTGTCCTAAATGCCTGCGCCTGATCGCAGAAAGCGCCACCGAGGGGCTCTGCCCCCGGTGTCTGGTGGTCGCCTTGCTCGCGGATGAGTCCAGTGATCCGGACCCGGCGACCTCCTCCGCCGATAGCTTGGACCTCGACTCGCTGGTCGCTGGTCCCGCCCCCAAGCTGGACTCCTTTGGAGACTACGCGGAACTCCGCCCGCGCGCCCGGGGTGGCATGGGCATTGTGTATGAAGCCCGCCAAGTGAGTTTGAATCGGCGGGTGGCTTTAAAAATGATCCTCGGTGGCAAGCTGGCCCGCGAAGTCGATCTTCGACGCTTCCGCGCCGAGGCAGAAGCGGCCGCCCGGCTGGATCATCCGCACATCGTCCCCATCTACGAAGTGGGCGAACGAGAGGGCATGCCGTTCTTCAGCATGAAGCTGATCGAAGGCTCCACCTTGGGTGAACGGCTCGCTCAGCGGACTCTCCCCTTCAGCCTGACCGAAGCCGCCAACTTGATCGCCACGGTGGCACGGGCTGTTCATTACGCTCATGAGCACGGGATCCTCCATCGCGATCTCAAGCCCGCCAACATCCTCATCGACGCACAGGGGCAACCTCAGGTCACCGACTTCGGACTGGCTAAGGTCGAGGGAGGTGAATCGAATCTGACACTGTCCGACGCGGTTCTTGGTACTCCGGCCTACATGTCGCCCGAGCAGGCCGAAGGGAAATCCCGTCAGCTCACCACGGCATCGGACACCTACAGCCTGGGGGCCGTGCTCTACGAGTTAATGACCGGAAGTCCGCCTTTTCTCGGGGATACCGCCTTCGAAACACTTCAGCAGGTGGTCCAGAAGGAACCAATCCGGCCTCGGGTGGTCAATCCGGTCATCGATGCGGACTTGGAGACCATCTGTTTGAAGTGTCTCGAGAAGGAACCGCAGCGCCGCTATACCAGGGCGCTCCAGCTGGCGGAAGACCTCGAACGTTGGCTGCGCCACGAGCCCATCCAGGCCCGACCGAGCAGCACGCCCGAGATTCTAGTGAAGTGGACCCGGCGACATCCGTGGACGGCCGCGTTCGGTCTGGCGGTCGCTATTGGCTCGCTGGTCATCGTCGCTATCTCGGCCGTCCTGGGTATGCGCATCGCCAGCGAAGCAGAGAAGAACCGCCGGCAGGTCGTTCGGCTCAACGTGGCTGAAGGGAATCGGCTCACGCTGCAGGGTGATCCCACCACTGCGGTGCTGCACTTCCTGGACGCTCTGAGTTTGGACACCGGACGCCCTGCGGAGGAACTCATCCACCGCCGTCGAATCGCCGAAGGATTCCGTCAGGCACCCCGGTTGGGACAACTCATGTTCCACGAGGGATCCGTCAACATGACTCAATTCAGCCCCGACGGACGGCGGATTTTGAGCGCGGGTGAGGACGGCGTGCTCCAGGTATGGGAGGGAATCACCGGACAGCCGACACTCCCCCCTCTGAAACATCCAGCAGCGGTGTCCACCGCCTACTTCAGTCCAGATGGGTTGTCCATCGCGACCACCTGCTCGGATGGCACGGCCCGGGTTTGGGAAACCGCAACGGGACGGCTGCTGGCGGGGCCGTTCCCGGAGAACGAGAGCCGATTGAAGCGCACCGCGACGGCGCGAATTTCTTTCACTCCGGACTCCCGCTGGGTGATTTCCGCCCAGGGATCAAAAGCCCAAGTCCGCGAGGTGCGCGGCGGGAAATCCATCGGCCCCGCACTGACGCTTCCGCAAAAGATCCTGCATGCCACCTTCAGTCCTCAAGGGGACCGCATCCTACTGGTCGGCCATGGAGGCTATGCCCAACTGTTTGACGTCGCAAGCTTTCGTCCGGTCTTCGGCCCATGGCAGTTGCCGGGCGGCACGCAGGACGATTGGGCGGGGGGATGGTTTAGTCCAGATGGCCACGAGGTGATCACCGCCTGCCACGCTGGCGAAGCACGAATCTGGAGTGCCCAGACCGGTCAAGCCCTCTCCCCGGTTCTGACGCATGCCGGACATCCCCGCTTGCAACATGCCGGTTTCGGGGGCGACGGACGCTACGCTTTCACTGTAGGTTACAATGGCAAGCTCCGCCTGTGGAATCCCCGCACCGGTGAGCCCTTTGGAGTCGCGGGAGAAACTGAGCTCGATGGAGCACAGGAAGGGTTGAATCTTGGCCGCGGCCTGGTCTTGCTGCCCGAGCTCAACCACACCGTACACCCCCGCGATTTCGGGGGTGAATCGCTCTGGCCAGCCCTGCAACACAGCGCCTTCGTCTTCTCGGCCTCGCTCAGCCCGGAGGAGCTCCGCCTGGTCACAGGGGACAAGCTGGGCATCGTCCGAGTCTGGGAGCGCACGGGCGCCACCGCCCTTCGGGAGTGGTCGGAGAGGGATCCGATGGTGCATTCGGATTGGATCCGGGGAACCTCCCATGCCTACACCGCCACCGCGCGGGGCAAGCTGACCCTCTGGGACGTCACGAACGGACAGTCGGTGGGACAGCTCCTAGCCGGCGGATCAGACGTGCTGCATGTCGCTCAGGATCCTACCGGCCAAGCCCTCGCGGTCGCGGGTGCGGATCGGTTTCTGCGCGTCTTCGACCTTCGAACCCGGAGGGAGAAGTTTGCTCCCCTCGCGCACGAAGTCGCCGTTCGCCGTGCTGCCTTTGGTAAAGACGGGAGCAAGCTGGTAACGATCACCCTCTCGGCTGATCCCCAGCTGAGCGCCGCCCGCGTGTGGGATGCAAACACGGGCAAACCGTTGAGCCCGCCGATCCCGCATCCGGATTGGCTCGACGATTGCGAGTTCAGTCCGGATGGCGATTTCTTCCTGACGGCCTGTGCGGATGGAAAGGTGCGCGTCTTCCACAGCGGTGACGGGAAACCGGCCGCTCTACCGATGAGCGCCGGCGGCTTCATCTGGGAAGCTCACTTCAGCCCGAACGGCCAGCAGATTCTGGCGGCGAACTCTGATTACAGCTATGAGGCTCGTTCAGCCGTTCTGTTCGATGTGAGTTCCGGACAAAGGATCCACGAGTTCCGGGGGCATCGGGATGGCGTGACTCAGGCCACGTTTAGTCCGGACGGCCGTCGAATCGCCACGGGCAGCGAGGACAACTCCGTACGGATTTGGGAGGTACAGACTGGACGTCAGCTCGTGCCGGAGTTGGGGCATCAAGGCAAGATCACGCGAGTCGTATTCAGTCCCGATGGCACGCTGTTGGCGACGGCCAGTCAGGATGGCACGGCGCGGGTTTGGGACACCGCCACGGGTGACGCGGTCACCCCGCCCTTGCGGCATGCGCGAGCTGTCCAGTGGATTCACTTTTCCGCGGATGGCTCGCAGTTGTTAAGCAGCAGTGACGACGGGACCACGCGGGTTTGGGATCTCGGTCCGGAAGTGGGCTCCCTGGTCGACGCACGGCAGAAGGCCGAATTGTTGGCGGCCCACCGCAAGGAACCCTCCGGAGCGGTGGTGCCCCTGACACGGGAAGAGTTGAGAAAGGCTTGGGTCCGGGCGGTGGAGGAGCGGGGGCGCTGAGTTGGCCCTGGGTTGGGAAGAGCTAGACTGACGAACAGCATCACCGTTCCACGCTGTCGGCAGGTGCAGTCGAACCTTAGGGTACCAAGCGAACACGATAGTATCGGGAAGGTTCGAAGGGAGTATTCGTATCCATGAACAGAAATCGGGGCTCGGTCAGCAGGGGCGAAGCCACCGTGGTCCAAGCGGGATCTAACCCCACGCCGTTCAGCATTGTCCATCGTCCGCCAAGGCCTGCCAACGAACGGTATGAAAAGGAACGTCATAAGTGATTACCGATGAGCGGCAGCAGTGATGATTTGGTTTCCCGAAATCTTGGCAGATCCTCTGGCGCAGCTCTCCGCCCCAATAGCATCCCCTGAACTGAGCTTTTAAGAAGTTGAACGAACCACCTCACCACTCTGAAAGGGACTGTGATCTCCCGTTAACACATGTGACAAATCTTTCATGATCCGTGTCATCAGTGAAATCCGTGGTTAATCCATTCTCGGTTCTAGGTTAACGCAAGGACGCGGCACATGCCGCAAAGGGGTGTGAGTCCAGAGAGGGCATCTTTACACCGCTGACACGGGATGGAACGCAGAGAAACCCTTGCAGTCACCTCTGTGGGCCATTGTGGATTTGGACCATCCTTGTCACGGTCATTCCTTCTTCATGAAACGTTGAGGATCGCGAGCCCGCGTCACGGCCGTGTCGTAGCTGATGGCGCATTTACAGTAGAGATCCTCGAGCCAGTCGTCCATCAAGACCATCCCGTCCTTCGCGCCGGTTTGCACCACGTTCTCAATCTGGTGGAGGTTTCCTTCCCGAATCAGGTTACGAATCGCGCTGTTCACCACCAGGAGTTCGCAGGCCAGCACCCGCCGACAGCGGTCGGCGGACGGCAGAAGGTCCTGGGCCATCACACCCCGGAGCGTGTTGGCCAATTGCATGACGATCTGCCGCTGGGCGCTGCCCTCGAAGATGCCCACGATCCGCTCCAGGGCATGGGTCACATTCGGCGCGTGCATGGTGGCCAGCACGAGGTGACCAGTCTCCGCCGCAGCAAGTGCAGTCTCAATGGCTTCATGATCCCTCATCTCCCCGACCACAATGACGTCCGGATCCTGGCGGAGCACATGAATGAGGGCGCGGTGGAAGGAATGGGTGTCGGTCAACACTTCCTGCTGAACGACGATGGCGCGCTTGTTTTCATGCACAAACTCGACGGGATCCTCGATGGTGACGATTTTGCAGCGGCGCTCCTGGTTGATGAGGTTCACCAGGTAGTTGAGCGTGGTGGTCTTGCCCGCCCCGGTCGGCCCGGTGATGAGCATCAAGCCGTTGGGACGCCGCGCCAGCTCGTCCAATTTTTCGGGCAGACCCAGCTCCTCACGCGACGGCACTTCACGGCCGCAGAACCGGAGGCTCAATTCCGGATACCCGTTGCGCCGATAAAGCGTCACACGGACCCGGCCGGCGGCCGGATGCAGGAGCGAGATGCAAAGCTCCCATTCGTTGTCCAGAGTTTCCCGTTGGCGCTCGCTGAGGAGTGCGTGAACCATTTCGAAGTTCTCGGTTTGGCTCAACGCTTCCCCGTCGGCAAAACGGATCTCTCCGAAGACCCGGAAGGCGGGCGGGACACCGGCAATCAGGTGCAGATCCGATGCACCCAGTTCCGTCGCTTGAGCCAAGAGCAAATCGAGTCGGGGGTGGTTCATGAGGAGAGCAGTCGGCGCAGCCAGAGTCGCAATTGGGTCCAGGCGTCCATTTGCTGAGTGAGTTTCAACGCCCGCTGCGCCTCCAAACAATCGGGGTTGAGCTCCAGGGCGCGGGTGAAGGAAGTGCCGGCGGGCGTCACCATTCCGAGGGCTTGCTGACAAAGCCCCAACTGGAGCCAGACCAGGAAAACCGTCGGCCCCAACTCCATGGCCGAGCGGGCATGCTGGAGGGCCAACGCCGGTTGTCGATACGCCAGGCGGAGGCGCGAGGCCATCCATTGGGTCACCCAGGTGTGGTTGGCCACCTGCCCCGAACGCTCGAAGCAAAACGCGGCGCGCCGTTCCTTCCGAGCCAGGAGTACTTCGGCCCGAGCGAGCCAGAGGTAGGCCGAGTCGCCGGATCCTTCGAACGAAGCATCCGAGAACCCTAGGGCATCATCCAGTTCCCCGATCCGTGCGAGTGCCACAGCCTTGGCGGCCAGCAGGTCGGCCTCTTGGGGGAACCGCTCCAGCGCCTTGTCACACCACAAACTCGCCTCATGAGCCTCGCCCAGTTCGATCAACATGCGCACCTGACCAGCCCAGGCGGCGGGGTTTTGCGGATTGTGTTCCAGAACCCGCGCATAGGCCCGAAGCGCCGGCTCGAAGCAGCCATTCTCAAAATGCTGCTGAGCCTCGGAAAGATAATACGACTCATCCTTGACCGTTTCCTCGGGTTCGCAGCGGCCCTCCGAGAGATCACCAAATTCGAGGTTGATGAAGCGGCTCATGACAATGGCTGCCGACGCCCAAACCAACGGACAAAGGGACGGCCCAGAAAGCGGGATTCGTGTACCACAGCGACCCGTAGGAGAGCTGCGGCGATGATGTCGGCGTTGGCTCGTCCGTTGGTCTGAACCAGCCGAGGCCAGACGAACCAGGAGCCAGCGGGAATGCGCAAATGCCCTTCCGTCGGCATGTCTGGCAGCCGGGGTTGGGGCTCCCCGTTGATCCAGACAAACTCGGAACTGAACTCCACGTGATCACCCGCGACGGCCAGCACTCGGCCGCAGCCTGGGCCATCCGCCACATAGACTCCGCCCTGGTAGGCATACGTACCAGGATTCGCACCGGTGTAAGCCACAAAGTCGCCACGACCCAGGCCTTTCGGAGAAGCCGTGCAATTGATCACGATCACGCCTTCCGGACTGGCCAGCGGCAGCCACATCCGGCGAATCACCTCGCCGCCCAAGGGCAGATAAACCGTCAAGGTCACCATCGTCAGGGCCGCTGCAACCACCATCACCCCGTGCCCGTCGCGCAAGTTGACCCCATGGCGACCGAGCCAGCCCACCAACGCACTGGCGTGCAAGGCCACTAGCAACCCAACGGCTAGGTCGCCCACCAGGAAACCCAACCCGATCAACGCGGCCGCCCAGCAGGTGCCGTAGGCCAACCACCAGAAGCGTTGCAGCCAGGGACGCCGCAGGCCGACCAGGGCATAGCCGGGAAGGAGAAGCGCGCCAAGACTGCTCCCGAAGGACCAATCGGAGTGAACCGGAACTCCACGACGCCACCACTCTCGCCACGCGGCCCGGATGGGGTTTCCCACCCATCTGCGCCAGGCGTTCCGTCGTGGCGGATAGTAGCTGGACTCAGGCGCGCGCATGAAAATCCCAAGTTGGGAGCAAAGGAGCTCAGTGATGATTGTCCGTCTGCTGTCGAACTTCCTCCTCCGGACCGTAGAACTCAGTCGTTTCCTGGCGGGACTGAACCCGGCCGATGATTTGCTCGAAGAAGCGCACCGCCTCCAGGCAACCCTTGCCTTCATAGCCCGAGACGTGCAGCTCCACTTTTCCGTCCGGCCCGATCGTGATGTCGAATTCGCGTTGTGACATATGAAGTTAGTTCTCCCAGTGCCGCACCTTGAGGCGGATGGCGGCTGTGGCATCGGTCTCCTCCTCAACGACCAGGAACTGCCGGGCCGCCATCTCCTCCTTCAATCTTTGATACACGTACTGTTGCACGACCCGCCCGGCCAACTCCGAACCCAGGGCTTGCAGTTCCTGCTTGGATTGCCCTTCCCCGCTGACACAAACCGCCGCGCGGCCACGCGCATCGCGCGAGAAGGTGATGGTCACCCCATCCCGACTCACACTTAATTCCTTAGCCCGAGCCAGTCGATCCGTGACCAACTCGCTCTGCGGGATCTCGAGTTGCACTCGGGCTGGGGACGACTGGGTAGACAACGCGTCCAGGGCCTGGTCCACCACGGTATAACCGAGCGACGAAGCGGCCGCGACAACTGCGGCCGAAAAAGCCGGCCAGGCGGCGATAACCACCGGAGTGAGAATGCAGACAGCGCTCATAATGGAAGTGAGGGGTTGAGGTTCAGGAGTGTCATTGGGTTGGACCGAGCCGAGGATCGCAGCTCACGCCGGAGCGTTTACAGTTCCATGCGACGGATTGGGCAAGGTGCTTCGGGCCGACGAGGCACGCTCGCGTTGCGAGCACGGCCTTCCGTCCAAGCCCGCAGGCGACTGATCTGTTCATCCATGGTACGTGCCAGGGGCACCGTCTGTGACAAGCCCTGCACGATGTGGTCCGTCGACAACTCAAGGCCCGCCGCATAGGCGTCGTAGAGCCCACTGATGATGGCCTCCTCGCATTCGGCGCCGCTGAATTGGGGGCTAGCGCTGACGAGCGCCGAGAGATCAAACGCCGCCGGGTCACGACGGCGTCGCGCAAGATGAATGCGGAAAATCTCCTCCCGTTCAGCCTCCGCCGGGAGGTCCACAAAAAAGATTTCATCCAACCGCCCCTTGCGCAGAAGCTCGGGCGGAAGCTGGGAGATGTCATTCGCGGTGGCCACCACAAAGATCGGGGAAGTTTTCTCCGAGAGCCAGGTGAGGAACGTTCCGAAGACCCGGGCGGTGGTCCCGCCGTCCGTCCCGCCGGAACCCTGCGATCCGGCGAAGGCCTTATCGATTTCGTCCACCCAAAGCACCGCCGGGGCCACGGACTCTGCCACCGCAATGGCCCGTCGAACATTCTCTTCCGAGGATCCGACCAGGCTACCGAACATGCGTCCCATGTCGAATCGCAACAAAGGCTGCTGCCACAGACTGGCCACGGCCTTCGCGCACAGGCTCTTCCCACACCCCTGCACCCCGAGCAGCAGGATGCCCTTGGGTGCCGGGAGGCCGAAGGCTCGAGCTTCATCAGTGAAGGCCCGCGCTCGTTTTCTCAACCACTCCTTCATCACCGTCAGCCCCCCGATTTCGGCAAACGTCTCAGAGCACGCGCAGTACTCCAGCAGGCCACTCTTCCGGATGATCTGCTGCTTCTCAGCAAAAACCTCCACGACATCTTCTCCGCTTAACCGTCCGTCCTTGACGATGATCTTGGCAAAGACGTTCTCCGCCTCGGCAAGCGTCAAACCCAGCGCCGCCTGCAGCAGACGGTCGCGTCCCTGCCCATCCAAATCGATCGTCACCTGCCGAAGCTGACTCACCTCCTGAACGATCCGATTGAGCAGCGCCTGGAGTTCCTCCCGACTAGGCAGCGGATGGTTGAGGACCGTGATTTCCTTCTCCAACTCCTCCGGGATTTCCTGGATGGGCGAGACCAGGATGATCGTCTTGTAGCTGCTCTTCAAATGGCCTGCGACATCCTTGAGCTTTCGGATGGGGGCGGCGTTGGCGGCGCGGTTTCCCTTGGCCAGAAAGGGATGCAGGTCCTTGAACACGAAAATGGCTGGTTCGACCTGCTCAATCACCTGATCCAAGGCCGCCAGCGGGTCCTTGGTTGCCGCGTTGCGGCTCTTCTGAGACTGGATGTTGGTGCCAGCGGGGACGATGCCGGTGGTGAAGGTCCATTCGAAGACCTTTTTCTGCCGCTTTTGAGCGAGCCCCATGATGAGTTGAGTAACCCGGGCTTCCTCGCTGGAGACAATGTAGAGGATGGGGTAGCGGGCCCGGATGAGGGTCTCGATTTCTTCGGCGAAGGTCATGACTGCGCCTCCGGGTGTGAAGAGTGAAGGCCCGGGGCGACATGCACGCGGACAGTGAGAATGGCGCCTTCGGTTTTCTCGCTAGACGAACGAAGATCAGCTAATCCCAGCGAGTCGAGAAACCGGGCGAAGGCCGGGGTGAGATTGTGGACCAGCACCCGGCCATCCGGCAGCAGCCGCATTTCGGAATGAAACGAAGGCGGCTCGGGAAGCGGAGGATCGGACGAGAGCGGAGAGCCATTGGTTTGCATAGTTCTAGTCGATGAGGTGGAGGTGAAGTTCATCCGCGAGCCGGCGAGCCGCTGCTTCATCGCCCGGCAGGAACGGACGACACAGCTCGGGATGTCGGCTGGCCTGCCAGCCGGCCCAGAAGCCCGAACGGAGATTCACCGACACCTCGGGAAGGTGTCCCGCAAGCCATTCCGCCACCGGACGCCAGCAACACTCCAGGTGACCTGGCATCAGCACGTGCCGGACCACCACCCCGCTGTCTTCCTGCGCCCACACGAGGTTTTGGACAACGGTGGCGACGTAATCGGACGCACCGCTGAGCCGCTCAGCACAGCAGTCATTGCCGAACTTGAAATCGATGAGCCAGAGATCGAACAAACCCGCCAGCAGCCGGCGCGACTGTTCCGTCCCATGGGCATTGGTCTTCCACACGAGCCGCACCTGCTCCGGAAGTTGGCTGACCAACTCGAGCACCGCGGGCAGGTGCACCGTGGGTTCTCCGCCTAGGATCATGATCGACTGAGCCCCCTGGGCCACGGCCCGGGCCGCCTGCTGGGCGAGAGCCGCTGGCGCGAACGAGGTGCCTACCTGCGGATTCCAGCTCTCCCGGCCGGTGATGCAGAACGAGCAGCGGAGATCACAACCGGCGAAGGCGATGGCAAAGGTCGGTCCGAGCGCCCGCTCATCCGATACCTCCACCTGCGCGGAGAAGACCCGGGAATCGGCCCCCACCCGGCAAAGGCCCCGTTCATTGGCCAGTCGGTTCACCTGACACCGGTGGGCGCACAGTTCACAACAGGCCAGCGCGAGACGTGCTTCCGGGATCCTCGCCTCCGCGAGTTGACGGCGCAGGACCCTGCTAGGGACGGTGGCGGTCATTGCCAATTGGACAGATTCATCCAGAAACACTCACG
Organism: Verrucomicrobiales bacterium; assembly: GCA_016793885.1. Taxonomy (NCBI): domain Bacteria; kingdom Pseudomonadati; phylum Verrucomicrobiota; class Verrucomicrobiia; order Verrucomicrobiales; species Verrucomicrobiales bacterium. The sequence goes on along the minus strand of JAEUHE010000042.1, from coordinate 301,462 downwards.
CGTGAGTTCAGGCTAGGGAAGAGAGGTTGAATCAGCAGCTGTTCGAAGTGGACCTGAACTCCTTCAGCCGGCCGGCTCATCAGAACAAGGTGCGGCAACCTGCCTGCCTACTTTCTCAGCGTTCCCCGGAGTTTGAGGCTCAACAGGCTCCGCGGCTCCGGCACCTCCCAAGTCACTTTTTCCTGCACCCTTGCGCAGAAAATCTTTCTGCAGAGGGTGTATGAAACCATTCAGTATTTTATCAGTTGTTCGTGCCTGGGCGGATCAACTCCTCAGCCGCCGGAATTTCAGGTTCAGCCTTCTCGTCGCCATCCTGGCAAGTCTCCCTGCTTCGGCTCGTGCCGATTGGGTGGACGTCGCCCGCTATGGGCTTGGCGACGATGACCGGGGCGCGGCGCAACCCAAGATCATCACCGCGACCCGGGATCGGACAGGGGGTCGGGATCTGCAGGCGATCGGCTCCCCTACATATACCCTTGATGTGCCGGGCTTGGCAGCCGAGATCAGCGGTGGGCCTCTTTGCGCCCAGTTCAACGGGATCGACCAAGCCCTGGGGCGAGACCTGCTGGACGTCAATACCGAATCCTTTGGAGTGGAGGCGTGGGTGTATCCGCGGACCACCGTGGGCAACCATGCCATCGTCTACAATGGCGACACCCGCACTTCGGGTTGGGGGTTGTATCAGGTGGGCGACACGTACGGCATCCTCTTCGGGGGAGTGAAGCTTGCCACGGGCGGGACCGTGCGGCCCAATACCTGGACCCACCTCGCGTTCGTCCGTACTTCCGGCTATGCTCGTCTGTACATCAACAGCCAGCCCATGGAGGTATTCATCACGCTGCCTCCGCTCCCTCCCACGGGCGGCAAGTTCGTCCTTGGGAGCCCTGGTCAGGGGGGGAACGCTGAGTATTTCAACGGACGCATCGATGATGTCCGGGTGTTTACCTTCCCCGTTGGGGAATTCGCCACCACGGAGTTTCTCTACTCGCTGCGTCGACCGAGCCTGACCGGCTTGCCGGCGACCGACATCTCCCCCAACACGCTCACCGTTGCCGGTCGGGTGAATCCGAACGGTAGTGCCACCGAGTCCTGGTTTGAGTTTGGGTTGGGTTCCGCCTTCGACCGTACTTCCCGGCCGATCTCCCTTCCCGCGGAAAAATCGCCGACGCTCGTGACCAATGTGTTGCGCGGGCTAAGTCCCGGTCTTGCGTATGACGTTCGCCTGGTAGCCTCCAACCGTGCCGGGATCACCTACGGCTATCTGGGCCGGATCGCCACTGCGGCCATCCAAGGTCTGGATCGAGCTCTGTCCCTGAACGGACAGGAACAATACGTGCAGCTGCCACCGGGCAACTATTTCACCCGCGATTTCACGATCGAAAGTTGGGTTCGGGTGAAAAACTATACGAACTGGGGACGTCTGCTCGACTTCGGAAACGGCCCGGCCATGGACAATGTGGTCTTCGCGCTGAGCACGGGGACCACCGGGCAGCCGAGCCTCACACTGTATCGCGGCAGCCAGCCCCGGACTTACCTGTTTCCCACCCCGTTGCCGCTGGATGAATGGCTGCACCTCGCCGTGGTGGTCGACGGGGACCGGCTGAAGTTTTATCACAACGGCCGATTAGTTTCCGAGCAATCGGGAGTGATCGGATCCACCGTTGGCCTCCGAACACAGAACTTCATTGGCCGCAGCAACTGGCCGCTCGACGGCTACGCCAACGCGGACATCGACGAACTCCGGATTTGGCAGGTCGCGCGATCGCCGGAGGAGATCCGACGCGATTTGGTCCGTGAGCTCTCCGGGAGCGAGACCGACCTGATGGTCTACTTTCGGTTTGATCAGGAGCTGCTCGCCAGTGCCATCCCCAACTACGCCTCGCAAGGAAGTGAGCTGAGTGGAAACACAGCGGGTAATCCACAGACGATCCCCGGAGTCTCCTTCCCCCTTCCCATCAGCGCGAACAACATCCAGGCATCCACCCCCGGTCCAGGCCAGCTGGAAGTCCACCTCCGGATTCCTTCGTGGTATGAGTCCGGGCGGTGCTGGATCGAACGGGGATCGGGCGCTGTCTACCAGGCTGAGCCCAGTCCCGCCCCTTTCCAAACCACTCCCGGCGGATCCGATACCCAAGCCACCCTGACGCTGGCCAACCTGCCGCCGGAGGGAGACTTCCACTATCGGATCGGGCTCTCGAACCGATGGGGAATCGCTTACAGCCCGGACCAAACGGCCGCCCTGTCCACTGTGGTGAAAAACCTGAACGACGCGGGGGAGGGATCGCTGCGGCAGGCGTTGCAGAGAACCGTCGATGAGGGGTTCATTCGGATCAGCCCCGACCTTTCAGGAACGCTGTTGCTCAGCTCGGGTGAGCTCCGGATCGACCGCAGCCTGCGGATCGACGGCCCCGGCGCAGCCCAGTTGACGGTAAGCGGAAACGCGATGAACCGAGTCCTGCGAATCGAGCGCGGCAGCGTCCGGATCTCCGGCTTAACGATCGCGGACGGCACTACCAGCACATCCTCCGAGTCTGAGTGGTGGGATGGAACAGGCGGGGGAGTGCTGAACCTGGACCATTTGACGCTGGTTGATTGCGTCTTCCGGAACAACCTGGCGACCCATGGAGGAGCGCTATCCTGCGTCACGCTGACCAATCCGGCGGCGTGTCTCCTTTTGAACACAACCATGACGGACAATGGCGCTTGGTCCGGAGGCAATGCCGTCTTTCTCTATTCCGATGGTAATAGCACCAACTCTCCGACCGAGCTGACGGTATCCAACAGCACGCTCAGTGGAAACCTCGACTTATTCACGTCCCTGAACACGGGCGAGTTGTTTACCGATTACCTGGACTCCGGCCGTCAGAACTTCGGGGGAGCCATCCTGAGCTTCTTCAGCCAGGTGACCATCGCCCGGAGCACGATCGCCGAGAATCAGGCCCATGTCGGAGGCGGACTTTTCAACTACGGTGGCCAGATGGTCCTGCGTTCCACCATCGTGGCGGACAACCGCGCCCTCATCGAGGCACCCGATCTCGAGGGATTCGTCGAAGTCGATGCCGGGACATACGAGACGGCGCGTATCCTGGACTCCGGTTACAACCTCATTGGCGACGCCAGCTCGATTGATGACCTGATGCTGGAGAGCCCGGACAACACCAGCCTCATCGGTTCGGGAACGCATCCCATTTCTCCGGGTCTGGCTCGGCTCAACAATTACGGGGGGCCGACGCCGACGCATGCGCTGCTGACCGGGAGTCCGGCGATCGATGCCGGGGAGGCGGGTGTGGCCGGTTTCGACCAACGCGGTTATCCCCGGCCCAACGGGAAGCGCGAGGACATCGGAGCCTTCGAGTGGGGGGCGAGCCTCCAGACCGTGGTTCCACGCCTGGTGGCGGATTTCCTTCCCCTGGCGCAGACGTTCCGCATCCGTTTCCTGGGCGTTCCCCAGCGAAGCTACGCGGTCCAATCCACCACACAGTTGGGGAACCCCGCAGCCCTGTGGACCGTGGTCGGCACCGCCACGGAGGTCTCTCCGGGAAGCTTCGTCTTCGAGGATTCCCATTCCGGCGGGCAGCTCAGCCGGTTCTATCGGGTGAGCCTGCGCGAATAGCGCCACGACCAGGTCAGCGCATCCGCCGTCCGACCACGAACACGCCATTAGGGATCTCTTAGTTCCGATATTGCAACTTTTGCAAGAACCTCAGACGCAGTATTTCATCACTGATGCCAAACTCAGACATAAGAGATCTGCCCCCAACTCCTCTCTAGCTGCTAGCGACGGAGGAAGCCAGCCTTCAGGTGACCTTCGGCTCAAGGATCCTGGCTGGTGATCAAGCAGTGCAACAGGAGTTGAAGACGGAAAGCAAAACCAAAGACGTCGCCCCAGACAGGAACACCTCCGCGTCAAACGGATCCGCTCTCCGGACCGTCATCGGGGAAACGCTCTTTCCAATGCGACCAAACCCGCGGTAACCAGGACCGCAAAAATGACCACGAACACTCCGCGCGGGACGTGCAGCAAATCCGGCAGAAGAAGCTTACCAAGGTCGCCCCACTTCTCCAAGGTCGTTTGCAGCCACGCTGAGAGCTCGGCAAAAATCCACGAACCGGCGACTAAGCCGACCATGCCGAAAAGCGCGTCCCAGTTTCCCTGTCCCAGCGCCGCCGCAGCCGTGCCGGGACAATAGCCCATCAGCGCGAAGCCCGCGCCAAAGAGGAGTCCGCCGATGATATTCGCGCCGATTTTGGTCGGCTTGAGGTGCAGGTTCACCTTGGCGAAGTGGTGCAGCGTGAAAACGCCCAGCATGCCCACCACGATGGCGGTCAGCATGACTTTCGCGACGGTCCAGTCCTGGAGCAACAGTTGGCCGATGAGAATATTGAATTTACCGACGCCCCCTTTCTGCAAGAGAAAGCCAAAAGCTAGGCCGAACATCACTCCAGCCAACAGCGTGCGCACTGTGGCGACCTGCGGCGCGGGCCTTTCTGCGGATTGCTTAACTGCTTTTCCGGGATCAATCATGGTTTCTTAACGTTTGAAGAGGGGCATGGCCACGGCGATGCCGCCAATGAAAAAGCAGATCACAGAAATCCAAGAGGCGACATTAAGCTGCATCGTTCCGCTAATGCCATGCCCGCTGGTGCAACCTCCGGCGAGGCGAGCGCCAATGGCCATGAGAATACCGCCTCCGAATGCGACTCCTGCACGCAGCGCAATGCTGTCACCAAAGCGGTCAATCCACATGGGTGGAAGCCATTCGTTGACGAACTCGCCACCGGTGATGGCGGCAATCGCTCCCCCCACGATGGTGGACAGGACAAAAACAAATTCCCAGCCCACTCGGGGCGGGTTGTCTTTGAAGTAGGCGAGCGACTCGGTATGACGTTTCGCAAACATTTTTCCAATGAAGCCCGCCACCTGGGCGTAAAAGGAGGACGCGCCGATAGGCTTGTCTGAAAAATAGAAGGTGAGCCACGAGAGAACGCCAATGCCTGCGCCCACGACATAGGGCGACCATGTCGCGCCGGGATAATCGAGCGAGTTGACGCTTTGGTCCGCCGCGATCCCAGTATCCATAGAGAGCAGGGCCAAGCCCCCCATGATGATAAGCCTTTTCCCTTGCGCCTTCAATTTGACTCCTTTTTCGTTTCGATCACCCCAGCCACCGGGAATCCCGCTTTCTTCCACGCTTGCCAGCTTCCGGGCACGTTGCAGACACAGCCAAATCCTTCCTGTTTCAAAATGCTGGTGGCGATGCTCGCCCGATAACCGCTATCGCAGTACACCGCCGTGGGTTGGCCCCTATCCAGTTCGCCGAGTTTTTCGCGTAAATCGCCCAGGAAGATATGGCGCGCATTTGGGATGTGACCACCTTGCCATTCGTCCGGCGCGCGCACGTCGAGCAGTTGCAATTTTTTCCCGCGCTTCTTGATTTCATGCACCGTCATTTGCCCGACGTCATCCAAGGGTAGACCGGCGTTATCCCATGCTTTCATTCCACCTACGAGATATCCGCCGAACTTCGTGTAACCCGTGCGCAGGAAGTAACGGAGGACTTCGTTGAGCTTTTCGTCGGACTCAAGAACGAGAAGGATCGGCTTGCCCGCGTCGAGCAGCCAACCCGCCCAGACGGATAGCATGGGCGAGCCACCGATACTCAGCGCACCCTTGATATGGCCACCGCCAAACGCCAGCATCATGCGGGTATCAATCAGCACATTGTCTTCGTGCTCGACGGCTTCCTTGAAGAACTTGGGAGGTAGCCCACGGACTTTGGGCAGGTTGCCTAGCACTTCCGGCCCTTTCGCGTTCAACTTCTTCATCCTCGGATAGTAAGTCGGCACGGGAGGCGCGGTGGAGAGTGCGTAGTCAGTGAAGCGTCCCGCATCCTGAAATTGCAGGAAGGGGTTGAAGCGCCGCTCGTAACCAATCGTGCTGCTTAGCCGGTCGCCGATATCCGCGCCGCACGGCGATCCATGACCGTGCGCCGGATAAATAATGACCCCATCGGTGAGCTGGAGGTAAAATTCCCGCAGGGTATGAAATTGTTGTTCGGCCAGCTTTGTCGCTTGGGCGTTGCCGAGGAGGTCTGGTCGCCCGGCGGAACTGACAAACAGTGAGTCTCCCGTAAGCACCCCCCACGGCGCATCAGGGTGGTCTTTCTCCGCCAAAGAATAAGCAACATGCTCCGGCGTGTGGCCGGGGGTGTGCCGAACGGTAATCACCACGGAGCCGAGCCTGAACGTGTCTCCGGCTTTGATTTCTTCGTGTTCGAAGCCGTAGCGTGCGCCGCCCTCGTGACTGAGAAATATTTTGGCAGTTTCGACGCGCGCGCACAGTTCGCGCGCACCGCTGACCAGATCGGCATGGATGTGCGTTTCAAAGATGTGGGTGATAGAAACCTGCTTCTCGCGCGCGAGCTCGAGATAGCAGTCCACGTCCGGGCGAGGATCGAATACGGCGCAGACGCCTTCGGCATCGTCGCCGACTAAATAGGAAAGTTCGGCGATGCCGTCAGTTTGGATTCGTTCAAAAACCAGAGCCATAAAGTTATGATGCTTAAGAAAGGAACGGGGGGATCCTACTGCATCGTTCACAACCTACCATGGGGTACTGACCGGACGACGGTTAGTCGTGCCTTCCCGATTTGAGTTCCTATGGGGAGAACACCTAATGGTGCGCCGTGTGCGCCAAGCCTACTGTAAGCTATGTCCAATAATACTCTTCTAATTATAGTCGTTTTGTTGCTTTTGTTTGGCGGTGGCGGCTTCTTCTGGAGTCGACGGGGACGCTAAAGTCTGGCAATCGACTCCTTCACCCACTTCGATCCGCCAAAATCGAGCCCTGCCCTCTACCTCCAATCAGAGCGCATCATCTACACACCATCCAGGTTGCCGCTATTGGGATAAGCGAAGCAATCTGAGATGGCCGTCGGTGGTTTGTTGCTGGGGCCTTATCTGGTGATGAGTCTGGCACCAGCATGACCAGAATGCCGACCAAGCCCCCTCGATCCAACATTCCTTAGCCCTGGAGCGGTTTCCATGCTCACCGCTCTTGCCTCCCTGGTTTCGCCCTTACTGTCAAAACCGAGCTGAATCCTATTTACAACCCTGTCACATGGGGGCGAAATAACTCTCCATGGACCCGGCACGTAAGCTCGTCTCACGACAACCATCCCAGCTCGTGGCATCGCTGCGCGATGCTCTGGGTTTTGCGGACCGGTTCCGGGGATCTGCGATCACCCGGCTAATCTCTATGACCCGCGTGGGGGTCGAAGCCCCCGCAGCGTTGAGAAAACCGTTTTGCATCCAGCCGATGAATACCCGCGTTCAAATCCATTTCCTCGCGATCCTCACCTGTCTTGCACTGCCGATGTCGGCTCTGGCACAAGACAAATCCAAACCCGCCTTTCAATATCAGTCGGGCGACATTCGGGTGAGTATTCCCACTGCCGACGAGCCTCGCGTGAAGGAGTTCGGGCCGGCGTCACTGAAATTGGCCGCGAAGTATTTGGAAGCGGGCGCGTTGACTTGGGTCCGTGAGAAATCCTGCGTGAACTGCCACACCACCGGCCCCTACCTGACGGAGCGCACGGCGTGGACGAAGCAGTTCGGTCCCGCCAACGCGGAAGTCCACAAGGACTTTGTCGATTCCGTGCCGAAGGAGGTCAAGCCAGCGAAGGAGACGGAGACGCGCGGCCACAAGCATTACCCAAGCACGTTCTACAGCGTGTGGCGCAGCCTCGGGTTGGCCGAGTGGGACCGGCACATCACGGGCAAACTCTCCGAGCCGACCGAGCGCTCGCTGCGCGACTTGTTCGAGCAGCAGTCGGGGAACGGCGCGTTCGTGAGCCACGGCGAGGTGGAGATTCCGCACATCACGACGGACTTCGAGTTATCCTTGCAAGCCGCGCGTGCCATCACTGCCGCGCCAGGCTGGCTCGCCGGGCTGAAGGATGAGACCCTGATAGGCCGCGTGGCCAAGCTGAAGGACTATCTCCGCACCGGTGCACCGAAGAACGATTTCGACCGCATTTTAAGACTCCAACTCGCGCACTACCTACCGGAACTGGTTCCGACGAAGGATCGCGACGCTGCGTTGGTGTTGCTGTCCGCCAAGCAGCACGCCGACGGAGGCTGGAGCATCCGCGACATGTCCGCGCTCAACGACTGGCACTTCGAGATGAGCGCGACCGTTGTGAATCTCATCAACGGGCTGCCGGACGCCCAGCAGCCGGAGAGCGACGCCTACATGACCGCGCTCGCCGTCGTGCTCCTGCGGCAGAGCAACGTCCCAACGACCGATCCACGCATCCAGCGTGGCCTCGCCTGGCTGCGGCGGGAGCAGCGCGAGAGCGGGCGTTGGTGGATGCACTCGCTTTACCGGGGCAACTATCACTACATCACCTACATCGCCACGGCCCAGGCGGTGAAGGCTTTTGCCCTGAGCGGCGAGTTGGATGCCCTTCCCGCCGACTGAGAACTGCCTGGTGAAAGGATCGGAGAGGATTTCTCATTTTGCCCAGCGGCCAGCCGAAGGGCCACCCTCACGCGAGTGTGGCCGAAATGGATTTCGAGCGGTTGTAGATTTTCATGAACGGGTTCGCTGTAATCCCGTGAACCAAAATCGAAAGTGCAACTGTCGTGAGGACGATACTGACCTGGACCTCCGCATCGCTACCCTTGACACCATGATTCATCGCATAGCTTAGATAATAGATCGAGCCGATGCCTCGAATCCCGAACCACGAGATGAGCGTGCGTTGTTTAAAGCGCATCTTTGAGCCTAGGGTGCCCGCGAGGACGGAAAGCGGCCGTATCACCAAAATCAAAGCTAGGGCGAAAAAAAGAATCCAAATGTCGAACTTAACAAAACTCAGCATCGCTCCAACGATCACAACCGTCAACACTTCGCCGATTCGCTCCATCTGTGAGGTGAATTTGATGAGTGAGGGTGAAAATTCATCTGCCTTTTTCTTGGAGTTCAAGTTGAAGAACCCTTGTTCGACTCGGGCGAAAGCCAGTCCGCAGGCAAAGACCGCGAGAAAGCCATAACTTTTCAGCATGAGTGCAAGAGCATAAGAAAGGGCGATAAGCCCGATGGATATAAAATCTTCGATGAGCAGTTCGTCGTCTTTTTTCGGGTGAACCCAAATGATGGCTTTGGAACCGAGCCAACCAACCCCGTAGCCGATGGCGAGCCCGCCAACAGTTGCCCAGAGCACATCCACCAGAAGCCAATTGATCATTTGATTCTCGCGCCAGTGAAGCCCGAGTAAAGTGAGGGCGAGCATCACAACTGGAAAGGCGGTTCCGTCGTTAAGCCCGGCTTCGCCTGTTAACCCGATTCGGAGTCGGTCGTCGTCACGTTCATCCTCAACCTGAACGGCCGAGGCTAAAACCGGGTCGGTTGGGGCCAGGATACCGCCCAGGAGCAACGCAAAGGCCCACGGGAGGTGCAGAACATAGTGTGACAGAACCGCGATCAAGACGACGGTTGAAACCATCGTCAGGGTCGCCAGCTTAAGGCTCAGGCGCCAGTGAGCATGCTGAAACGGAATACGGAGTTTTAGTCCCGCAGAAAAGAGCGAAATCAGAACAACAATCTCCGCAACAAACTCCAGTGTTTTCGAGTTCTCGGTCGGACTGAATCTGAGGATTCCGAGACCAAGTGGACCCAGTCCAAACCCAATAGCTAGGTAGACCATGGCCGCCGAAATAGCCGCCCTTTTAAAAAACTCCTCTCCGAGCACCATGAGGATGAGAAGAACTCCGACCAACAAAAACCAAATGGTTGTCTCGTTCACAGATGAATTCATAATTACGGATCTGCCGCTCCGCAACACCCCTCATCAAACAAGGCCAATGGCGGCAAGCCATCGTGTTGGCGCAGCTGCGGGTTGAAAGCAGATCCCCATCATACGATGTCGAGTTGCAGAACGCCCTACCTATTCAACCGATCATGCAGAACGCCAGCCGCTGGCGCCGAACCGGCTCATCGGCCGCCCGCGGTTAAAACATTCTCGGACGTCGGAAGACCCTTTCGTATAAGCCGTTGGGGGCAGCGGATATCGGAGGACAAAACTTTCTTAGCTGCGGACCCGGACATGGCGCGGTTCTTTCTCGAACTTTATGGCCAAGCGTTCGGAGGCATCTTTCACCCCGCACTGCTCCCTTAACTTGGAAGAACAACCGTCGTATTCGACCGTCAGAGAACACCTATTATGCACTACCGCTTTCTTCAAGCAAAGTGGCCCTTCATCGCCCTCCTGGCGGGATTAGTGCGCGTGACAGAGGCGCGAGCTCAAATTAATCCAGCAGGCGACGCCGCACGCGGAGACCCGCTGTTTCAGACAAGCTGTGCGCTCTGTCATAGCTCGACCCTAGGGCCGGATCAGACCGTGATCATCAAGCTGGGGCCCACATTGGTGGGAGTGATGGGACGGAGGGCTGGAACGAGTCCACACTTCGGATTCACGCAGGTTCTCCAGGATTCAGGATTGGTCTGGAACGCGGAGGCGCTGAATTCCTACCTGAGCGATCCTGAAACTGCTGTTCCCGGCACGACGATGTTAACCAAGGTCGCAGACGCGGCTGACCGTGCCGATGTCATCGCTTACTTGGCGACACTGAAAGTGCCGGAGGGCCTGGATCTCGATAAGCTACCGACTGTGACGGGTCCCGACCCGGATGACTGGCAGCGAGCCTCGCCGGGTGATCAGCATTACATCACGGTGGCGGATTTACCGGCGCCCTTTGCCACTCCATCAGCGGGCAATCCTCCCAGTGTCGTACGTCAACCCGCGAACGCCGTCTTGTCCGTTCCGGCCGGGTTTACCGTAAAACTGTTCGCTTCTGGCCTCAATAACCCTCGCATCATCAGGGTGGCGCCCAACGGGGACATTTTCGTTTCAGAGACGGCACAAAACCGAATTCGAGTCCTGCGGTCCACTGAGGGTGCCGACAAACCGTCTACCAACCGAGTTTTTGCGCAAGGGCTGAACCGCCCCTTTGGCACTGCGTTCTACCCGCCAGGTAACAACCCTCGCTGGCTCTATGTCGCACTGAACAACTCAGTCGTGAGGTTTGCGTATCAAGACGGCGACCTGGTTGCGTCTGGAACCGCCCAGGTAGTGGTTCCGTCCTTGAGCGCCACCACTGGGGGCCACACCACAAGGGATGTCGCCTTTTCCCAGGACGGCACCAGGATGTTTATCTCCGTGGGATCGGCCTCCAACGTTGGGGAACAGATGGGCCGTAAGACAGCCGCTGAAGTTGCGGCATGGGAAGCGGCACATGGTTTGGGAGCCGCATGGGGTCCGGAAACCCATCGCGCCAACATCCTGGTCACCGATCCAGAAGGGAGGGCGCCGCTGCGTCCCTATGCAACGGGAATCCGAAATCCGGTAGGGTTAGCGACCCATCCGGCAACCGGTGATCTTTGGGTGTCCACCAACGAGCGGGATGGACTCGGAGACAACCTCGTTCCCGATTACGTCACGCGCGTTCGGGAAGGAGGCTTCTATGGATGGCCCTGGTATTATATGGGAAATCTTGAGGATCCTCGCCGAAAGGGCGAGCGACCGGACTTAGCCGGGAAGGCGATCGTGCCTGATGTCTTGGAACAGGCCCATTCCGCCTCCTTGCAGATGACATTCTACCCAGTGAACAAGGGTCCAGCCGCCTTTCCTTCCGATTATCACGGCGATGGGTTTGTGGCATTGCACGGTTCATGGAATCGGGCAACGCGAACCGGATATAAGATCGTCCGGATCCCTTTGAATGGGGGGGTGCCTACGGGTCGTTACGATGATTTTCTTACCGGCTTTGTGACCAGCGATCGAAATGTCTGGGGGCGACCGGTTGGTGTTGCGGTGGCACGTGATGGCGCTTTGCTTATGACGGAGGACGCCAACGGAACAATCTGGCGGATCGCCTATGTGAGACCTCGGTTGTCCGCCAGCATTGTCGAAGAAGGCGACCAGAAGTTCCTTATGGTAACGGTTTCCCTTTCTGCCCCCACTCCGGACGTGCGATACACCATAGATGTTTCTTCGGACCTCGTCACCTGGTCCGCCGATCCAGAAATAGTTAAGCTCAGTGAGACGCCCACGCAGCTCGTGTTTCGTGATCATGTGCCCCCTCAAAACGTGACGGCGCGCTTCCTCAGATTGAGGGGGCAATAGTAGAAGATCGTCTTGGCCCGCAAACCCGGATCTGATCGTTGGGGTTACGGTGTGGTCAGATCCGCCGGGGCGAGAACGACGCGAAATCCAAGATCGTTCGGGCCACCATGCTCAAAACGGGTCGCCCAAAAAGCCGAACGCTGGAACTGCCCTGCATTGAGGAAGCTTCCCCCCCGGGCGATGCGATCGCGAAAATGTCCGCCCCAAGGCTGCAGCGGGTCGGTAAGGGCGTGCGCCGGATACGGCTGATCTCCGTCCAGGCACCATTCCATGACGTTGCCATGCATATCGTAGAGTCCCCACGCATTTGGCGCGTAGCTGCCGACGGCGATCGTCTGATCCAGCCGGATACCCGTCGGATTGTGGACCGTGCCGATCCCGGAATGGTATTCCTCGTGGCCGTCGAAATTGCACATACCGGATCGGAGATCCGAGCCCATGCTGAACGGAGTGGAGGATCCGGCCCGACAGGCGTATTCCCACTCGGCCGCGGTCGGCAGGCGGTAAACCCAGCCCCGGGGCAGACGTCCAGCCAGTCGTTCCTCCGCGGTCAGGCGCGCGCAGTAGTTCGTGGCATCGATCCAGCTGACTTGTTCCACCGGGAGGTTCCCGCCGGAAAAGTAGCTAGGACGCGTACCAGCAATGCGGTAATACTCATCCTGCGTCACTTCGAAGCGGCCCATCCAAAACCCGCGCGTGATAAACACGCGGTGGGCAAGCTCGGCCTCCGAGCGCTCCTTTTCATTATTTGGAGAGCCCATCGTAAATTCGCCCGGGGCCACGTAGACCATGTTGGTGATGGGCTGGAACGGTTGTACCGACGCGCGATAGAACCGCCGCGAATCGTCAAGACCCTCCCAATCGACCAGCCAGCTCGCGCCGTTCGAGACCACCACGTTGGTCAGAAATGTCCACGAATTGGAAACGGCGGGATCGTGGCTGAACTCCACCGTGTAGACCGCGGGGGATGGTCCCTCGAGACGCAAGGCTGACACCGGCCTCATCGCCAGTCGCACCGGTGCCGCCAAGTCGGTATCGAGCTCGCGCGCCAGGAAGGTAGCGCTGGTGAGCCTCGCTGCCCCCGTCGAGGCAATGAGGAATGTCGCCGTCCCGTCCTCGGCGTCAGCATCGCCGAGAGCGAGGATCGGCAGGGGTTGATCGTCCTGCCAGTTATCCGGTGTGAATGTGAGCAGGTTCTTGGCGTTGACGATGAGGTCCGGATCTCCGTTCAGGCGTTGCACCGCGACGACGACATTGCTGAGTGGCGCTGCACTGAGGCGTACGCCCACACCAGCGCTCCCCCGTTCGGGCACAGAAACCTCACGACGGGAAAGGATGATAGCAGGGTCCAACCTGGGGCTCTCGGATCGCAAGGTCACCCCCGCAACGATGCCCGAGCCAATCCAAGTGATTGCGGCGGCGTTAGGCGTCGAGCCGTCAGTCAGGCTGTCGCAACGCCAGTACCCGACGAGCCCGGCCTCGGTCCCGGTCAGAGGCGTCCGAAAGTTAGCTGCCAATTCTTCGTCAGATCGAGCGATATTCCAGACGCGCAGCTCATCGATTTCAGCCGCGAGCTGATCCCCAAGTATGGCCGGGGATGAACCGAAGTAATCCAGCGGCAAGGGGATGGTCACCCGCTGGCTGTCGATGAAGGCACCGTTGACGAACAGGGCCGTGCTTCCATCCAAGCCCGCAACGAAGGAGAGGTGGACCCACTGATCGGCAGGGGCCACATAGTCAAAGGTGTAGTCCCCCACCCCGAATTTGGTAAAACCCACGCGTCGTTCGGAGGCAAACTGTTCGAGCTTGAGAGCTCCGGCATCGCCAATGAACAACGGCGCCGACGGCCCACTGGCATCATGGCGGCGCACCCACATTTCGGCCGTCCAGGGCGGCGGGATCGAAGTGCTTTTAAGCACCAGACGGCTATTGACTTCGCCGAAGTGGAGCGACCCGTTGAAGTTATTCTGGGCCGTGAGACTTACGGCGGACAGGAAGCAGAGCAGCAGACAGCAAAGGTGCAGGCGTATTAACTGTTTCATAGGCAGTGGTGCCGGGCGATTCCACCCAAAGCGATGTTACTGTCTTCTGAAGCGCGGCGCGGAGGTTGTTGCAGAAAATCGTATACCTACACTCCCCAACACAAACGAGCGACCTGAGGTGTATTCCAAGCTCAGGAGGAAAAGAATTTCGAACAAGGTTGGAATAAATAGCTCGGGTGGAAGCTCTCAGTGTTAAGCGCATGCTCATTAAGGCTCGCCTGATCAACTAACACTATGAAAAAGCATTCTCACGCATGGGCTTCGGCCCTTCTCGGACTCTCCGCAATGTCCAGCCAAGCTGCAACGACGACCGTTAGGGTTACCGTTGAAAACATTGCCCCCGCCAACAGTGTCTCGTTTGCGCCGTTCCGACTTGGTTTCGGCAACGGAACGTTCGACGCTTTCAACTCCGGTTTTGCAGCAACGCCTGCGATCGTCTCGATTGCAGAAGGGGGAAGTGGCAACGTCTGGATCCCTGAGTTTCTAGCGGCCGAGCCCAACGCCGTCATTGGCGCGGTGGGAGGTCCTGAGACTCCAGGCAGCGTCTTCTCGGCTGACTTCGAAGTCGATGGTGCTATCAATCGCTACTTCACGTATGCCGCAATGGTGGTCCCGAGTAACGATCTGTTCATTGGCAATGACAATCCTGTGGGAACTCAACTCTTCGACGAAATGGGCGCGTTTACTTCACGAACCTTCACTCTTCAAGCCGGGGCGATTTGGGACGCCGGGTCCGAGCAGGCCATCGCCGCCAATGCCGCCTTCCTGGTGGGTTCAGTGAATGGTGACCGCGTTGACGAAAACAGCACGGTCTCGTTCGAGTTCTCAGAGTTGGCGGCCTACAACGGGCTCACCACGGCCGCGGGATACGTCTTTGATTCTTCGTCGCTCAATGCCAACACGGATATACTGCGGGTTACCATAACCTCCGTTCCGGAGCCTTCCTCGGCTGTCATCGCTTTGGCTGGCCTGGGCGGCCTGATCCCACTATTGCGTCGTCGCCGTCACTAGTCGGCGGAGGCTGAATCCGCGTAGCCCGTCGAGGTCACCTTCTACGGGCTACCCGGATAGCGGCATCTGAGGCACGGCGTGGACGAAGCAGTTCGGTCCCGCCAGCTCGGAAGTTCACAACGACGTTGTCGGCTCGGGGCCGAAGGAGGTCAAGCCGGCGAAGGACCGCGACGCCGCGTTGGCGTTGCTCTCCGCCAAGCAGCACGCCGATGGTGGCTGGAGCATCCGCGACATGTCCGCGGTTGAGATCCCCCTCCGGGGATATTGAAAAGCTGTAGAGGGCTCTGACGATATGGAGTTGATCGCGAAGCGGCCCGATGAGGTTTATAGTTCCATTGTCCGGCAGACCTCTGCCGCTTTTCAGGCGCCGACGGAGTCGGGATTTCCTCATGCACGGATGCGCCTTTCCGCGCAAAACATCACACCTGGGTAAAAACGGCGCTCCGCCCACTCACGGAAGTACGCGAACAAGTCAGGGGACTTTGTCCGAGGAAGCGCGGAGATCCAGGCACACGATCGAGCCTCGGGCGTTCCTGCAGTAGAGCAGACCGTTTGCTAACGAGGGCTGCGTCCAGCATTTGCCTCCTAGAACCTGAGCCCGAGCCACGATCTTCCCACTTTCAGGGGTTACCCGGATCACTTGAATTTCACCGGAGTCCCGCAGCAAGAGCAGCCTGTCACCGGCGAGAATCCAACTATCCTGACCGAAGCCGTCCAGCGACCAACGGATCTTCCCTGTGGCCAGGTCTACACACCGGAGCTTCTGCTCCCCTTTGCGATAGCCTCCCGAGTCAACCCCATACGCCATTCCATCTCGCACCACGGCCGTTCCGGTGAAGGTCGAAAGATTCTTATTTTTCCAACGTCGCGAGGGTCCCTCTGGGGTGAAATCGAGAAGTTCACCACCATCGTCTCCTGAACTGATGAATACGCTACCATCCCAGATGACCGGATCGGATGAGTGCGTTTCGTATCCACGTCCAAAAGGATGAACCCGGAGCTCCTTACCGGTCGCCGCGTTCACGGTATGAAGCGCCTTGTGCATATGCACCAGGAGGTAGGGCGTTTCTTTCTGCAGCAACAAAGCGGGGGTGGTAAAACTGAACTTGCCCTTAACCTCCGGCTCCGTGCGCCAGAACATTTTGCCCGACTCTGCATCCAACGCCACTAGAGATGGACCCAGGTTGAGATAGACCCTGCCCGCCAGAACGAATGGAGAGCAGGCGATGCCCCAGTCGCTGAGAACCGGACCGACAGTGACTTGCAGGTCGTTCGTCCACAGAACCACGCCGGTGGACGCATTTATCCGAAAGAGCTTCCCCGTTTTACTCGCAACCAAAAGAGTATTGCCGTCAAGGGTGGGAGTGCTGTTGGGCCCTCCCTCATACATTTTGGGGGCCAGAGCCTCTGTATAGCTGAAACTCCACAGGCTTTGCCCGGTCGAAGCATCCAGTCCCCAAATGGTGTCTACACCATTCGAGTTCCCGGCAGTGAAGGCCCGGCCATTCCCAACCACCACCCCAGAAAACCCTATACCGACACTTCCCTTCCACAAGACCTTAGGCCCTTCCGCAGGCCAATCATGAGTCCAGCCCGTTTCGAGCGAGATGCCGTTGTTCCCGATCCCACGTCGCTGCGGCCAATCCTCCGCCTGCAAGGAAGCCGAGGCCCCAACGCCTACAAGGATGCATGTGCACCAAAGTACCAGGGTCTGAAAGGGTGACCGGACCGGGCGAGTCGTGATCGAACGAGGCAAAGTCATACCTCCGGACGGTTGGATCACTCGCCGGCCTCGGTGGTAGGCGATTCCGATCAAGCCGGGGACTCGAGTTAAGGAACCGACGTTTATGACGAACATAGTGAGCAGCAACCTGTACACGAACCACGGACAGGTCAACTGCGGCGAACGCCGCCTCGCTTGAGCATTGCCGGGGAGGTTATCAGATGAACAGGGTCCATCGCATCCCGTAGCCGAGCGCAAATACGCTTCGACAATTCACGGGTAGATGGGTTAAAGTGGCGGATCATGCGGATTAAGTCGTACTGCTCAAATTATCTATCAGGCTGGCTGGTGCCGGGAGTTCTTTCGTTGACTCTGGCTTCTTTTCAAACGGGGACTGCTGACACCGTGACGGTCGCTAAAACCGGCGATGCGGTCGATGGAGGTGGCACCTTGCTTCGATTTTGGACCACTGCGGGTTCCTCGGCGACCACTCCAGTTCTCAATCACCAAGGGGAGATCGTTTTCTTTGCGAAATTAAGCGACACGCCCCCAGACGCGGACGCGGGATTATTCGCCTGGAGTAAAGGGACTTTGACCCGCTTGATCAGCAAAGGAGGACTCACGCCGGATGGTTCAGAAACCCATCTCACTATCGGCCAACCGGGCTTCAACAAATCAGGCGATGTTGTGTTCATCGGAAACGAGACGGCGCCTGGTCAGCAATTCGGACAATACACGGTCTATCGCTTGAGTGCGCTCAATCGTACCGAACTCATTCACGGTCTGGACCCGTTGCCCCAGATAGCAAACAGCACCTTCGGGCAGTTCAATTTTGCGTTCGTCGAGCCTCCGACTCCCAACGCGTCTGGGGACTTCGCAGTATTCGCGAACTGCTTTCCCTTCGGGTCGCAGTTGCCAGGCCTCTTTCGGATCGATGGAACCACCGTGCGAACGGTGGCGATCAGCTTTCTCTCGGATTCCGTGCAAGTCGGCCAAACCAGCTTTACAGGAGACTGGCGACTTGTTGAGGCGCCCGCTCATACACCCATGAACGATGCCGGGACGATCGCCTTCGTGGGCCGCGTTCAATCCCCCAGCACATTTGAGGTTCGAAACGGGATTTGGATTAACCGGAAGGATTCCCCGCAACCCAACGCCGCGGTTGTTCTGGTGGGAGATTCAGTCCCGGATGGAAGCGGGAAGTTCTCCAATTTGAATCTGGCGGATCACAACCTGAATAGCTCCGGCGAATTCAGCTTCAATGCTACCTTAACCGGGACTAGCCAAGGCACTGTCAACAACGCGGGACTGTATCGGGCTCGCCTGGGAGAGGTCACTGAGATCCTGCGCAAGGGACAGTCAGCACCCGGTGGAAATGGAAAAATCACGGCCTCCACCTACGTAGAGAGCAAAATTAATGAGGCCGGACAGGTAGCTTTTGCAACCGTGCTGACAGGCACGAGCGGCGGCACTTCCGATGATGCGGTGATCCTCCGCGGTAGCGGCGGGCCCCTGACCCCAATTGCTCGCGAAAATCAGCTGGCGCCCAACGCAGCCGGCGCCTTGGTCGGCCGGTTTGACGGCATTCCATCGGACATCGCTTTCAACGATGCAGGCCAGGTTGCCTGGGCCACGCCCACAGCGCTCCGGGGATCGGGACTCTTCTCGGTGTTTGGGATCTTCACGGGCGATGGAATCGATCTCATCAGTGTCGCACGAACGGGTGATCCCTGTGAGGGGAGCACCTACCGCAAATTCGATTCAGGCTTCGGAACCCGAGGGCTGAATAATCTTGGACAAGTTGTTTTCAACACCGAACTCGCGGATGGCCGACGAGCCATCCGTCTCTGGACCCCAGATCTGCGCTGGCGAACCCAAGGAAATGGGAGCTGGGAGGTCGCCACCAACTGGACTCTGAGTCTGGCGCCTGCGGCTGTTCACAACGTATTCATTGCCCCCAGCAATACGGTCACCGTCCTCGGCCCGGCAGGCAATACCCAGGTCAAAGCTCTCTACATTGGCGGCGGCACTGGCAACGCGAGCCTGACGCTACAGGCCGGATCCAGCATCGCCGCAACCGATGGCACCACCATCGCGACGAACGGGTCCGTTCTCGGTAACGGCCAACTTCTGGGAAGCGTCACCAACTACGGTGTGATCAGCCCAGGTTCCAGTCCCGGGTCACTCGTCATCCAGGGCGATTGGACCCAGACAGCCACCAGCTCATTTCTGGCTGAGCTCGGCGGGTTGTCTCCCTCTCAATACGATCGGCTCCAAGTGAACGGGAATTTAAACCTGGCGGGCAACCTTCAGGTGAACCTCTTGAACGGCCACACGCTCAACACCGGAGAGTCCTACGTTATCGCTGCGGTCAGTGGAACCCGCACGGGAACATTCAGCGGTCTCAATGAAGGTGCGCGCATCGGCACCTTTGGCGGAACCGACCTGTTCATCACTTACGCTGGAGGGGACGGCAACGACATTGCCCTTTTCACGCAAGGACCAGGCCAGCCCAATCCATCGCTGATCTACCTGCCAGGCGGCCCCACCGTCAACGTTCTCTTCTATGGAGTGCCAGGGCAGCAGTATCTACTGCAACGCAGTGTCGATCTTCAAAACTGGATCACTCTCCAGCCCTTGATTGCTGCACCGGATGGCAAACTGAGTTACACCGATCCGAATCCTCCGGCCAACGGAGCGTTCTACCGCGTCACGAGTCCTTGACGAGGGGTTGAGACGGCTCGCTCGATGAGGAGCCGTTTAGCATAAAACCGAGGCAGGAAGGGGAGCAGTGCCAAATTCGAGCGAGACCGCGATACCGTCGTCTCGACGCGGGAGCACGTTCGGCCAGCCTACTTTCGTTCCGAAGGCACAGGAATTTCGAAGGTCAGCCGAGTGCCCTGGGAGGGGGCTGAGTCGCAGAGAAAGCTTCCACGGAGTATCCGAACCCGTTCACTGAGGCTCGCCAAACCGCAACCACGCGCACCGTCTCGGTTGCTCGTCGCGCGCCGATAATCGAACCCCCGACCATCGTCGTCGATCCGGATGCGCACCTGGTTGGCCACCCGAGCGATCGAAAAACTGACGGTGGCTGCCTCTGAGTGTTTAAGGATGTTGTTGAAGCTCTCCTGAACGATCCGGAAGATGTTAATCTCTCCCTCCGGCGAGAACAATCCATCGATGTCCGCAAACTGGCTCTCCACGCGCAGCGACCCAGAATCGGCAACCTTGGTAACCACGGATTCGAGAGCCTTGGTAAGCCCCAGCCGGTCCAGCTGATAGGGACGCAAGTTGTGGGAGATTTCACGAACCTCGGTGAGAGACTGGGAGACCGATTGGGAGATCTCGTCCAACTGCAGGGCCGACTCTGCGGGCATTTTCCGTTGTGCCAGGTACAGCTGATTCTTAATGATCAGGAGGTTCTGTCCCAGGCTATCGTGCAACTCGGCGGCGATGCGCTTGCGCTCGGCTTCTTGAGAGACCAGAAGCTGGCGAGAAAGCGCTTCCTGCGAGCGCCGTCGGCGCTCAGCGATCCAGCCGCGACGCAATCGCGTGATCACCCAGATGAGCACCAATGCGCAACCGCCATACAACCAGGCGCGCTTGTGAGGATAGCGATGCCACCAAAGCCGGAAATCCTTGGGCACCAAAACAGGCGCTGGCCCCGCCAGTGCCTTGAGTAGATCAGTCGGACGGCTCAATTCATACCGATACAACTCCAGCGGATACACGGGCGCGAGCTGCCCCGCCAAGCGAAGCCGCGCGCGGTCTCCACCACGCGGGGATGACATATGGAACGCCTTGGCGGGATTCCAGGCCAGCCATTCACCGTTCGCGAAGAGAACGCGCTGGAACAGAATTTCCCCGGAATCCATGTCTACGTGAATCACTAAATCATCCCGCGGCGCATACACCAACACGGGCCGTTTGGGATGAAATGCCAGGGGCAGATGATGCGAAGTGACATTGGTAAAGCGGCGCAGCTCCCTGCCTGATTCGAACTCCCACAAGGCGACAGTTCGATCCGCACTGGCGCTGGCAAGGAACCGTCCATCGGCGCTGATCGCCAAGGATTGCACGGGGCGATGATGGGCATGCCATTCGCGTGCCACCAGGAGAGCATTCGTATCCAATACGCGCAACGTGCCATCGGCCATCCCAGCAATAAGCCATCTCGACTCAGATGAAAAGACCACCACCTCAGGCAGCACCGTGTTGGTCGCCGTGCGCAAACAGTCACCGCTCGCCGTGCTCCAGAGTTTCAGGCTGCCGTCCAAACTCGCGCTCG
This sequence comes from Verrucomicrobiales bacterium, assembly GCA_016793885.1. NCBI lineage: Bacteria > Pseudomonadati > Verrucomicrobiota > Verrucomicrobiia > Verrucomicrobiales > Verrucomicrobiales bacterium. Next base: position 280,210 of record JAEUHE010000042.1, on the reverse strand, counting down.
CCAGCAAATCAACTCCCGGGTTAAACGCCACCGAGCGGACGCTGGCGACATGGCCGGTTAGCACGAGTCTGGGCCACGCATCGTGCGATTCCCAAAGCTTGATGGAATAGTCGAGACTGGCGCTGGCGGTCGGTCCAGGCGCGGTCGCCATCAGATTCTCGGTTCCTCCCACGGCAATTGCCCCCATCGTATCCACTCGATCGAACGCAGCCTTATTCGCCGACAACGTGCCCCGGTGCATATCCCACACGCGAACGGTGCGATCGACGCTGCCCGAGAAGAGCCAACGACTGTCCTCCCCGAAAACAACCACCTGAACCGCCTCTTCATGCCCATCCAGCTCATGGAGAAACCGTCCATCCTCGGCGTCCCAGGTCCGCACACGCCCATCGGCCGTGGAGATGGCCTCGAAGCGACCGTCCCGGCTGAACGCCACGCTGGTCACGGGGGTGTTCGGGGCACGACGCGGAAAGATCCGCTTGATCGTCCCGTTATGAGCATTCCATAAGCGGATGCTCGAGTCCGAGGAACCCGTGGCGATCTCCTGACCATCGGGAGAAAAATTGATGTGCATGGTGTTGTCCTCGTGACCGAGGAGTTGGCTGACCATCCGCCCTGTCTCCGTGGACCACACGGTATTGGTGACGGCCCCGGCAGCCGCCAGCAGCGCCCCATCGGGGCTGAAGTCGATATCGAGAATCTGCTCCTTCTCAGGAGCCATCAGCCGATGCAGCACACGGCCCGAAGGGAGTTCCCAGACGATCAATAGTCCGTCCAATCCACCGGCGGCCAGCCGGGAGCCATCGTTCGCCACCGCGACTCCGCTCATCACCACGCCTGAATCCAGCGTCAGCCCGGGAGCCCCGGTGGCCGCATCCCAGAAGACAACCGATTTCGAAGCTCCACGTCGAAGCAGAGTGACGATGGACTTTCCATCCGGCGTGAACACCACGTCGGACACGGAACCATCGGTCGATAAAGTTCGTGACACGGCACCGCTAGCCACGTCCCAGACGCTCATTTTGCCATCGTAGCTGGCTGGCACCAATAGGCGGCTATCCGGACTGAAGGCTATCCGGCGCACCCAATCGCCAACGTGATTGGTGAGCAGGTGTGCCAGTCGACCTGCATCATAATCCCACAACTTGACCGTTCCCTCGGTGCCCGCGGACGCGAGCCATTTTCCATCCGGACTGAAAACCAATCCCATGACCCGCTCCGGATGACCGGGCAAGGCACGTACCAAATCCCCCGTCGCCCGATCCCACAAGCGGATGTCGTCCGCCGGGCCCGCTGACGCGATAATGCGTCCATCGGGGCTGTAGGCCACCGCTCCGACCTCCCCGTAGTGGCCGCGCTGGAGAACAATTTCGGGGGTGGAGTCGCCGAGGAGGGAACGACCACTGGATAAGAGTCCGAACGCCGCAAAAAAAGCCCACATGGCAAAGCGGCAGCGCGAACGTTGACGAGACTGTTTATTCTTAGAATAAATGGTAGCTAAGAATACCAAGCCTTGCAGAACTCTGTCCATCCTACACGTAGTGGTAGGCGGATTGAGGCGTGATTAGAAGCGGGTGACATTCCACGCACGACCCGAGCTTCGGGCTCCATCCTTACCCCCGTCGTGAGCACGAAAACGGCGGAGGGGATAAGCTGTTAACCATCCCCGACCGAGTAGACCTAGTCGCTCAGCGCGCGGCTTTTACGGTTGAATCCGCAGCCGATAAAAGCGTGCCTTACCGCCCACGGTTTCGTGCAGAGGACTCGCGGCATTTTGAATCGTAGTCCACCGAGCGCCAGGGAGCACCTCGGTATACTCCAGAGCTGCCCCAGGCGAATTCCAAGTGAGCATCACTTGTCCAGGGGCCATCGGGACGATTCGCAGCTCCGGAGCCACTAGCCCGGTGATTTCAAAGTGCAGCGAAGGAGCATCGCCGGTGACCCCCGAGTTGTCGGTCGCACGAGCGATGGCCATGTAGTGGCCCGGGTTGAGTCCGCGGACTTCCACCCCATAGGGTGGCTTCGTTGAAGACCCGACCAGTTTAAAATCGTCTTCGACGGCGAATCCGTGGCCCGTGCGCACCAAGAAGTCTACTTGGGCGATACTTCCCCCACGATCCTCAGCATTCGCCCCTAACGTAACGGGCTCGCTTGCCAGAAAACGTTGATACTGTTGCGGTGTCGAGAATTCCACGATGGGCGCAAGATTCTGTTCGATGATGACATCGACCACCTCCTCAGCCGTCAGTCCATCGTCGTCGGTGGCGAAGGCAGCCACCCGATGCCGGCCAATCTTCAATCCACTGAGTTCCGTCCGATACGGTGGGGCTGTGGCTGTCCCGACCAGCTCGCCGTCGACGGTGAATCGGACCGACGCGATCTTGCCATCCGTGTCCATAGCGTCGGCCGATACCCCGATGGTTTCAGTCGGGAGAAAACGTTCGCCGTTGAGAGGTCTACGAATCCGCACTTCCGGGGGGACTGACCGCGCGGCGAGGTTGGCGCAGAATTCCAGATCGAAGTAGAGGTCCGTGTCCGCTTTGCTCGCCGCATGCACTTCCGCAGCGATGATATTCTCGCCTTCCACCAAAAGCGTTCGGGCAGTCTCGATAGGGATCTGCAGGAAGATCTCGCCCGCGATACCCGTGACCTCATTCAGAGCCGGAGTTTCGGGTGAGATCTCTCCTTGAGGCAGATTGCGCCTCATCACTTCACGTCCATTGAGGTAGACAACCACTCCGTCGCTTGCCCGTAGCCGCAGCCAGGTGTCGCGCGTAATCCCGACTCCTCGAGTCTGGAAGGACCTGCGGAAGTAGGCGGCGAGCCCGCCTTCACCTCGACCGACCGGCCGAATGGTCGTGGTCTGGTCGCCTCCGTATCCCAGCCCCGCCTGCCGCAGGGCCCATTTGGAGTCATCGTATTTGGCGGAGGTCCATTGCTTGTCCGCAATTTGGCCTCCGTCGAGATACCGCCAATCCGCTCCACGCTTCACGAACGTAAGCTTGCTGATGTCGATTTGGAACCGAACTCCTCCCACGAAGCCATCGGGGTCCTCGGGCGAACCTAATTGCTGGATGTCGAAAGCGATGTCGCGTCCTTCGATCGGCTGATAGTTCGGCCCCAGCTCGAACTGCAGATCGAGTGAAAATGTCTCCTCCCGGTTCATCGGAATACCCGTGATCTCGGCGGTATCTCCAAACAGCTGAAACCGATTTTCGCCTATCAGCTCGATTCCTTTAAGTCCGCCCCCAGCTTGACGCCACCGCGCAAAGATTTCCTTAGGCAATTGAAAAAATGGACGGCCGAAGTCGCTGAACTTGGGAGCGAAGGTTCCCAGGTTTCGAAAGCGGATGGTCGCGAGATTGAATTTTTCGTGAATATTGCGAACCAAAAGCGATGACAGGGCCATGGCGCCCGGGAAGTTGTCCACCACGGTGAGATTCTTCCAAGCGATGTTGTTGTTGTTGCACGTATTGACCCCCACATCCGGCCCTTCCACCGTGGTCATCCCAAAGGGGGCATTCGTCGAAGTCTCTATGCGAGCCAAGAGGCAGTGATGGCCGGGATCCCCGAAACAAGCATAGTCGCCTGGATTTGGAGGATACCACGGGATCTCTAGCACGACCGCCTGGCCGGGAGCCAAGATGGGAATGCGCAAAGGTGCCACGTCATAGATAGGGGGTGCCACGATCGAGCGGTGCTTCGCGTTCTTATTAACGATATATCCGTCCCCCGCTGTCCAGGGACGAATGGGCGCGTTCACCAAAGTATCGTTGTTCAGCACGCTGGATCCATCCCAGGGGGGGAGATTGTTGTTGATCACGGAGATTCCGCCGTCGGCACCATAAACGGCACTCGGATCGAGCCGTGCGCCCGTGAGGTCACTTCGTTGCCATTGGGCGAACAGGCGGTCGGCGTCGGCGTGAATCAAAAAGAACCAGGGGTCCTCGGCGGCGCCATTGAATCCGTTTTGATCACCTCCGATACGCAGGTGCGCGCGCCCATGGGCCGTGCTCTCCATGTTATTTCTCAGGCCGGAGGCGCCACTGTAGGAGGCAGGCGTCAAGATCGATGCGTCGCTCGCCGGTATTGCTCCACCGGCCCAGTTGAAAGCTCGGGTGATCGCACCATCCAGCGGAGCTGCCAGGGAACCAAAGGGCGCGCCCACGGAGGCGCCTCCTCCAGCTCCGGAGACACCCATGAAGGTGGTGGTGAAATAGTTGAATCCTCCGCCGGGTCCGGACGGGTTGACGGTCCAGTCCCAATACAGCAACGTGACCAGCGGATTGGCTTCGCGCAGCAGCAGTTCGTATCGATTGACATATTCGCGATGCCAGGGAAGGAAGGGCGCGGCAAAGTGAGCAATCCCCGCCGGGGCCGACTCGTGAATCTGATCCTGTTTGTGCCAATAACTTCGATCCGGGAACTGATAGGCAGGCGTGGTGCCGATGGCAATGATGGCATCGCGGTAAGCTTCCCGTTCAGCCGGGGTAGCGGTCGCTGCATTCTTGCGCGGCTTGGTGATTTCCATGCCAAAGACACGGGCATTACACCCCGGCATCGTTGTCGCGTAGTCCACCCACTGGGCTGGCCAACTCAAGCCGGTGGAGGCCTTCGCCCAGTAAACCCGAAGTCGTTCATTGCCCGTGGACGCTGCTCCACCTCGGTTCCGAACCCGGACATAAATGTAGTTGGGAGTGCTGTATTTGGGATCTCGATACTCCGGATTCTGATGAGCGGCCGGGGTCCAGGGAGGCGAGGCGGCATTGAACGGATAAGGTTGCCAGGCTGGATCGGGGTTCGTTCGCACCCAAATATCCTCGCTCACGTACATATCCCCCCCGGCGCAGGGTTCTGCTCCTGTGTCGGACGGGGTATCGCGAATGTAGAGATCGCTTTGTGCCCACAGCGAACCGCAGGCGAAAACTCCAGCACCGAGAGCCGCCAAACGTATCATGGCAACCAGGGATCTCGTGTCCTGACCGAGGGAGGTGGCTTTTATCTTCATAGGATGGACGTCCATGTTAAGGGTGGAGGCTTCAGAGCGCGCACGCACTACCCAGCGCTCAGCGCCGAAACGATCCCGCAGCAGTGGTGTGCCGCATACCGATCGGAAAGAGACGTTTTTGTTTGTGGAACTAACCTTCGTATATAGAACCCAATCGCGAATAGTCAAGCGGTTTTAATACATTTAATTACCATCTCTTATATCAGTTCTCGAGCGGTCGCGACTTCCCCTCCAGTTGAGCGTTCCCTTCACCTTTCCCGTAATATTCGCGAGCCAAAATCGATGAATTGGAGTAAGAATGGACCCTGGCTAGGTTGTACTGTTTTGAAAAGCCGTCGTTCCCTATGACAACAAATCGATGGATGGTGCTGTCGCTCCTCATGGCGTCCAGCGTTTCGGCGCGCGCGGAGAAAGTCTATTTCTCGTGGTGGGATGGCCGCTTCGCGGTTCCCGGCCTCTACTCGGCAGCCGCCGGGGGCTATAGCCGGGATGCTCGTCTTCCCGATGAGCCTGAGATTCGCGAAGCCCATAACGATTCAAGCACCAAAACCAACAGGGAGCTGGCTCGCGTGCTGGTCGTGGCTCCCAATAGTGACGTCATAGGGCCGGATCCCTATACCGCGAAAGCCCAAACGGACTTCGGCCAGAATCACGCCCAGACTCAGACATTCCTGACCGGATTTGGGGAGACCGAAGACCGACAATTCTTCGACCGACGAAGCCACTCCATGATCGCGGAGTCCATCTGGAGCGATCAATGGACCTTCACCGGCTCCGGTCTAGGTTCGGCGGCGGTCACCTTGGCGGTGAGTTTCGAAGTGGACATCAGCGGATCCCCCTGCACCACGGGATTTTGCGGACAGGTGGGAAACCCTCTTTTTACGCGTCAGGGGCTGCACGCTTGGTGGTACCGCCTCTATGGTTCCGTTCGCATTTTTGATCTCGACGTCATCGATCAACTCGTTCGACCCGACAGTGACTACACCGACGACGTGCCTAGGGAGGTGGGCGCTTTCGAGGTCTTCCAACAAGGCTCAAATATCGCCAGAGACTCCTTCGGCCCTCTCGAACCCTATCCCGATGTCGCCAACTCCCGCCTCACGCCAATTCGCAAAGCAGGCTCTGCGTCCTTCGTCCCCGTGGCGAACCATCGGTATGCCGTGGTGGGTCATATCCATGTTCAATCGAGGGACGGCGCGGATGTGGATGCAGGGCACACCCTCGCCGTGAAGCATGTGTTGCTGGAGCCTGGTCTGCGCCTTCACTCCGTCGCCAGCACAAACGGTGCGAACTTCAGAGTGCTTTCCGCCACTCCCCTGACTGCCTCAAGGACCCACGTCGGAGAAATCAACCTGTCGTTTCCGACCATGACCGGCGTCACGTATCACGTGGAAACCCAAAGCGGGCTGGGGTCCGTCACCTGGAGTCTGTTGGCCACTCGGACCGGGAACGGCGCGGTGCAATCGGCGACCGATTCAAATCCTTCCGGTGCGGCACGCTTCTATCGCCTGCGGATTGAGTGAAATGACGAGCCCCCCGGGGCTGAGTGATCATTTTGCCCGATAGAAGGTGGTCGTCGCGGTGTTTGGCACTTGCACACTCCAATCGCCGAGGGAATCGGCGCGACCAGTGGCAATCTCTTGCCAATCGCGCAAGTTCGACGAGGCCTCCACGGCAAAGGACTGCAGCAAGGGTCCGGCGCCTGAGAGAACAATCTCCCGATCGCCATCGAACCGGAGGGAGGTGATCTGGAAGCCGGCAGGGAGCAATTCGTAGGCCCCGATGTCAAGACCGCGGAGTGCGGGCCGGGCCACGCCACGCTGATCCGTCGCGGGAGGATTGTCATCCACAGCCGCATCGACAGCCGGGCTTTCGGCAGCCAGAGCCATCGTGGGGGTGGAACCGCCGTTATCGCCAAGAGGCAACAGGAGCGGATTGGTCGACCGTCGACTTCCTGGGCCTTGAAAGCCCCCGCTGGAGTCGGATGAAATGTTATGTCCGAGATCCACAAACTTACCCACCAGATTCGGACCCTTCGAGGTGTATGCCACGATGGAATTGGCAAGGGTCACAAAGCCTCGCGATACGACAGAACCTCCAGTGGATTCATTGCGAGCGATCGTGCAGAAACGAATCGATGCAGTTCCGTCGGTATAGAAGGCACCGCCGATTTCTATACCTGAGCTTCCACCATCGACGGCAGGCCCTGGAACGGTCGTATTGTTTGCGAGAGTGGTATTCAGCAGCTTGGCCTCGCCCTGTGTCGAAAAGATTCCAGCGCCCCTACCGTCGCCACCGGGGGCGGTGTTGGGTGGAAAACCGAACCCTTCCCGTATCGAGCCAGATCCTCCTATGGCTATGTTCCCGATCAGGGCGGACTGCTCCACGAGCAACTGTTCATCATTGTAAATACCTGCCCCTTCCGCATCGCCTCCACCAGGTCCCGAAGGTCGAGTACTGGCTACCCCACCGGTGACCTTATTGTTTTGAATCAGACAGCGCGTCACGATGGAAGTGGAGGTATTGAACAGAGCGCCACCCTGAGCGAAGGACGAGGTTCCCCCATGGGGATTCCCATATCCCGGAAACGCCTCGTTGTCCTTCAGGTTGCTGTTTTGCAACACAAGTTGTCCTCCTCCGCAAAAGACCGCGCCCCCTTGCGCTACGCCGCCAAACGCACCACGACCAGAGTTTCCGCCATTGGCAACGTTCCCGTTCAAATTGGCCCCTTGGATCAGAACACTACAATCGCCGCTCATGGCGATGGCACCCCCGCGACCCAACCCTCCACTGCCGCTGGACAAGAACGCGAACCCTCCGTTACCGCCGAAGGCGATACACCCCAGGAAATCGGAATCCACGACAGTGAGTTGTGCGCCGTTGAGATAGACAGAGCCGCCCGCACCAGCTCCACCAGAACCTGGAGAGAATCCCCCGCTTGCATCCCCGCCCGCCCCGCCCCGCGCGTTGTTGAGACTGAAATCGCAGTTGGTCAAGCTGAGCCATCCAGCTTCACTGTAGATGGCTCCGCCCAAACCATCACCGCCAGGCAACGAGGATCCGCCGGTTCCGCCATCGGCGGTGTTATACATGAACCGGGAGTGACTCGCGGAGACCTTTCCGCGAAGGTTGTAGATGGCCCCGCCAGAGGATTTCAAGCCATTGGATGCCACGGCCACTTGAGCGGAAGCGCGATTGGTGAGAAAGCGACATTGATACACATCGAGAATGCCTGAACTCACCCCGATCGCCCCGCCGTTGGTGGCGGAGTGGCCATCGGATACCGTGAGGCCTCGCAGCGTCAGTTCGCCCTCAGGTCCGACCATGAACAGCTGTGTCTTGTTCTGACCGCTCAACGTGACCGAGTGTCCATTGGCGTCAAGCGTGACGGGCTTAGAAATGGCAATGACCGACGAGAAGGGGACGACGCCATCGCAATCGAATTGGATCAGCCCCCCCTGTTCGATGGCGGCGCGCAAGGCAACCTCATCGCACTGGGTCAGCACTGCGGAATGAAGGATCGTGGGGAAAATGGCCAGACCGATAAGACATAAGCCTACACGGCGTTGCAGTTTTAGATTCATGAAGGTCTCCTCTTTGATGGACTCGAGCCGAGTCCTTTGTCTCTGCCAGGATTTTTGGACGACAAGAGAATCCATAGTCTTCAGGATGATTCAGGGGTTTCCGAAGCGGCTCGTCCACCGGCTCAGGGCGCGAACGCCTCAGTGACGACCCGGCCCTGAACCCATGGTGGAGTGGGAAGTCCGAGGCATCGAAACAGGGTTGGATACTGATCCACCGCCTCGATGGGCTGAGTGCCCAGAGAATGGTTTTTGCGAACTCCGGGTCCGGCCATGACAAAGGGCGTCCACATTCCGGGCTCCTGAGCCGAGAGCACGGCCTGCTTGTATCCGCAAACCAGCGGTGTCGAGAACACGTCAAGGTCAGGAGTCATTTCCTCGGCCCAGCCGTAGCCGGGCCTGTTCGCAATGATCAGGTCGCCGGTACGCTCGGAGTCGAGCCGGAATGACGCCCCTGCATCCTCCCAGTTGGCGACTTTGACGAGCGGCTGAACCCCTTGGTCGTCGGTCAAATCCTGGAGGGCGCGTTTCACCTCGGAACGGAGCTTCTCGTACGCGGGACCGGCCCCACGCTTCCAGTTCCCACTTAGTCCGTCGGGGTGAATGAACACATTGTGCATCTTCAGGTAAATGACCTTGGTTTGCTCCCACTGCACGACGCGTTCCTGGGTTTTGGGATCCGTCACGAACTTGAGCCATCCCTTCTTGGCGAAGAGATTGTTGAGCTTCACCGACACATCAAGGGGGATGGCACCGTGGTCGGAACTAAGCACCACGTAGGTGTTAGTTTCAGTCTCAGCCTTGTCCAGCAAACGACCCAGTATCCTATCCAGGCCGCGATACATCTCCTGGACTTCATTCCAGAGCTGGGCGCGCTGAGCTTCTGTGACCTGGTTATACCGACGACTCTTCGGATCGAGGTAACCCATCCACCAACGGCTGCAGAGCATCTGGTTCGGGGTATAGATGTTCTGAATGAAAACCTGGGGCTGGTAGTGTCGGAGGATGAACTCAGAGGCGGTCTGATGCCATTGCATGGACATCCTGGACTCTTCAAGGAAGGTTTGCTTGTCCTCGGTGTAATAGATGAGCTGAGCGGGAAAGTTGTCGACAAAATCGACCATGGGACCGACCTGCTTGGTGAGCTCATCAGCGATCTCAGGCGGCTCGGTCAGGAACTGGTTGATGTTGTTGTAGAAGAACCGCAGACGGAAGAGGCCGTTGGGTTCGAGGCGAATGAGCTTGATGCGCACGGAAGTGGGAACCTCGCGCTGAAGGGTGCTGTTAGGAATCTGCCATTTGAGAGTGACGGGCAACCAATCGCTCCACGCACCAGAGGTCAGCGTGCACAGTGGGGTAGCACGATCGGAGGACAGTGTCAGACGGTCGTAATTGACTTTCTGATCATCGGAAGAGTCGGAGATGCATCCCCAGAGAGTATTGCCCCAGGCCGTGCAGCTGATCTCAAGTTTAGGTGAATGGGAGAGGATCCCCGACCAACCTTGAGATACGGGTTCCTTTCGGATTCGCTGAGTGAGGGGCGCGCCCAGATAGAAGAGCTTAGCGGAAGTGCGGTCGTGCTGAGCATAATCGGGGTCGGCGTCATCTTGAAAGTTGACGGCATGAAAGTCCGCCCCCCAGCGACCCCAGCGACCGCGGATGGTGATCCCATGACGAAGCTCAGGGGGAGTCGATCCGGGCAAGGAGAGGAGAGTAATGTCGGCCCGGGTGGCTTTCTCCACGGTCAACCAGAATGGCTCGACCTTTTTCGCGATCGAACTGAACCCAGGCACTGAGATCTGGCTGAGCGGGCTGCCCTGGGTGTGCATTGGGCCGTCGTTGACCCCATTGACTTCGGGGTAGGCTCCCGTGAAAAGGGTGGCGAAATTTGCGGGAGTGTGACCGGGAAACGCAGGCCTTGAATAGCCGAAGGTCCCGGAGTTCATCAAACGTTTGAGGTTGGGCATTTTGCCCTCGGAAGCCCAACGATAAACGTCAAACACACCCGGGTCGGCCCGCATGCCGTCGGGAATAAACCAATAGAGCTTGGCGGGCAATGTCGACTTGGATGGGGCGGAGGGTGAGGCCAAGGATTCTGCCGGAAGGCACCTCTGGGCGGTCAAAAGGAGGATCGCAAGCAGAACCCTATCGGCTCTGAATTGACGGAAGGAGTGGGCGCGAGTCATGAGATGAGGGGTCAGCCTTTGGCGGGCAAAGGCGCGGGGGTGTCGCTCCAGTCTTTGAGCTGGGGTTGGGCGTTGATGCGCCGGAGCCAGTGGAGCAGCTGGGCGCGCATCTCTCGCACTTTCTCGGGATGCTGCAGCGCCACGCTCTTCAATTCCTCTGGATCCCGCTCCAGTTCATACAATTCAACCGAATCCCGGGTGCCATCCGGGTAGGTGACGCGCTCGACGATCAATTTCCACTTGGAATTCCGCGCCGACATGATGGTGGAAGGGTATTTAAAGAACTGGTTATTCTTGGCAGGGGTGAATGCCGAGCCAGCAAACACCGTGGAATTCTCCTGCGGCGAAGTCCTCCCTTCCAGTGCGGCGGCGAATGAGCGTCCAACGAACGTGGCTGGGGATGGGAGCTTCAGCAACTCAAGCAGCGTCGGAGCGATGTCGACCACCTCAACCGGAACATCGACCGATCGAGACGGCAAGGAAGGATGGCGAATCAGAAGGGGGATGTGGAGAACATCGTCGTAGAAGGTTCCACGGAGAGGGCCACCCCGCATAAAGCGGCCATGCTTCCCAAACATATCGCCATGATCAGAGTAGAACACCACGATAGTATTTTTAGCGAGGCCGAGACGCTCAAGATCGTCAAAGAGGCCACCCAGCATGCGATCTACATTGGCGATCTCGCCATCGTACAGGGCGATCATGTGTCGGACGTCCTCAGGGTAAAACATGACCTCATAATCCTCTCCGGCCGCCTTCCCAGGTTTGGATTTGAGAACATAGACGTCCTGATAGAGTCCCGACGGGCTGCGTTTGCGGATCGGCTTCGTAGGTTCGAAAGTCCAATAGCACTGGGTGAAGTCGATATCGCCTCGGTAACTGGAATCGAACTGTTTGTGTTCCGCTGGGCTGGCAAACGGACAATGGGTATCGTAACCCTGGATGAGCAAGCAAAAGGGGGACTGATGATTCGCTTCCAGCCATTTGCGCGCAGGAGGGAGCGTTTGGCCGAAGACCCCGTAGGTTTTCCAGTCCTGTTGTTCATGATCGGTAACCGCATCAAAGACCGTATCAAAACGCGCGGTATGTCCGTATCGAATGCTGTAGTCTCGATCCCCGACGAATGCGGCGGTTGTGTAACCGGCCGCCTTCAAGACATCCACGAAGGTCGGGACGGAAGGCGGTAGCACCGGGTTTTCATCACGATTCATCAGCCCGTGGGTGAAAGGGTACTGGGAAGTGAACAGCGAAACGGCGACGGGTAGAGTCCAACTGGCGTGAGTGAAGGCCTGCCGCATGACGATCCCCTGGCGCGCGAAGGCATCCAAGTGGGGGGATGTGGGGCGTGCGTATCCGTAGACACCCAGGTGATCCGCTCGCGTGTTGGTCGCTGAAATCAAGACGATGTTAAACTTCGGACCGGGTGCCGCTGTCGGAATCGAGTCGGCAGCGCAGAGAGTTAGAACCCCTAGCCACAAGATCGATGGCTGCAGCAGAGCCAAGGCCCTAGGCTGGCTGGGGTAGGAGAGCTGCCCCCGAGGCCGTGCACTGTCTACCCGCGGTGGTGATTCGAGTCGTGTCGACATGGGAGCGATCAATTGGTTTGGCAGTTGGATGAACACCTAAATCTAAGAGCGATCAAGAAAAAGACAAGCCGGGCGGATGTTCTCACGTTGCCTAGCTCACTGAATCAAGCCCTCACGCTGACCGATCGCGCCTCGGCTACCGGCGCCAATGCCTTTCACCCACCGGCGCAGCTCGGCGTCCTTGCGATTCGCAGGGACGTACAGTCGGATCTTAAAAAGCTCCTCGCTGGAATCGCTGTGAACCCACCCCAACAGTGCTTTGTATTTCACTTGTTCTGGAGTGCTCACCCCGAATCCGAATCGATCGTTGGCGAACAAGACGAACCAGGGTTCCCGAGGGCCGGCGGCACGCCGGGGGTGAAAGCCATCGTCGGTGATGACTCGATTGGAAAGGTCGCCCGGATAGGGAGAAAGCGCGTTCGCATACAGAGCCTCCAGACTCATGACGCCATCGCCAATAAGCCGGCTGGCCGAATCCGCATCCAGGCCGGGAATTCGCTCCAACTTGAGGATATCGCCTGCAAGATTGGTGGCAGTGATCAACGAGGTTCCACGGCGTTCGAGCTGTTCACTGAGCTGAAAGCCATCAAGGGCAGAGCCCCGGAGTGAACCCAACCAGGCAGGAGAAGCGGCAGCAGGCGAACCTCCGCTGGTATCGGCGCCACGAGGCTTGAGGTAAGCGCAGCCTTGGGTGAACACCATGAGAACGCCGACTGTGAAAGTCTGCCGGAGAAGGTTCTTGGCTAGGAGATGCCGCATATTTCAAAACACATCAACAATGCCAACGGTGACGGAAGTCCGCGCCGGGTCCAACTCATGATCGACTCCGAGTGAAGTTCTCAAAAATCCCAGACGCCCCGCCCAGCCTCCCAGGATGCCCGCCGTTTCGCGAGCCGAACTCCGGGAATAGGAGACCCCGATAAAAAGGGATCCAATCCAGCCAGGAGCAGTGTGGATCTGCCCAGGAAAGAGCAGCCCTTCGTAGCGTTCGGTAATCAAACCACGGGGTGAACGGATGCGTTCCGCACGAAAGTCAGCAAGGCCGCCCAGCTCCCAAACCTCGAGACGCCTGTTCCATGTAGGGATGAGGAATCCGAGGGGATTTCCATATTCGAGGCCCTGGGGCCCCATCGCCCGGCCCAATCGAGCCGGGTGGCTCAAGAAACCGCCTTCATACCGCAAGGTCACATTGGCGAAGAAGCTGCGCGGTCCGGCCAACCTACCCATCGTGTTGTCAACATACAACAGCTCAGCCGACGGGCGGATGCGCTCGAAGGTGTCAGGCGCCACATAACCGACGGTGGTGCGCCACTGTTCCCCGTCAGAGCCGCCCACGAACATCCAGTTGGAGTCGTAAACGGCAGCATAGCCGCCGGGTGAGCCTTCCCCTTCCACATCCTGCCACTGAGCCTCGCCGATATAGCTCCAGCGCCCCAGCTTGCCGCGATAGGACATCTTGCCGAAAGTGATGTTGTTGCCGGGCTGGACATCGACCAGGCCGCCGCCGAATCCAAGTCCGGCGGGCAGCCGATATTCACCCTGAAACTCCCAGTCGGTGCGTTGAGTCGAGTTCGCCCACAGCCCCCCCATGATGAGATCTCCGTACGTGGGTTGCGTGGCCAGCGGGCGCAGGTATCCTCCTCCATAGTCGGTGCTCGAGCCTTGATCTGGATCTAGTCGGCCATAACCGCCCTTGAAAAGAGGTGTCCAGCCGAAGACATTGTAGCGTTCTTCGTCTTGAACATGCTTATACAGAACGTCCACCTTGCCCGGGTTGACCAACCTATTGCTGGAGGAGAGACCTCTGTTGAGGCCGATCCAAGAATCGGATACGGCGTAGATTGCCTGCGGGCGGACCAGGGAAAGTCCAGCCCCCGCAACGACAAGGAGGAATGAGATCTTTAGGCTTCCATCCGAGCGCGTTAGCGGGAGCATGCGAATTGTAGGGTAAGGCCGCAGCAGGAGGGTGGCGGCCGTTTAGCGTAGGCGGAGTCGGAAATAGCGATTACCATCGCTGGCATTAATGATCTGCGGACTGGTGGCGTTCCGGAGATCGGACCATGGCCCCTCAACTTCCGGCGCCGCCTGAAGAATACCGTTGTCCCAACGCAGCTCCAAACTGTTCAGCAAGTCCCCGGCTATGTTCCATTGAAGAAGCGGGAGACGTTCCCGGTCATTCAGGCGAACGACGAAGTTGCGGGGCAGCTTGCCCGCTCGGGTGAACTCGCCCCCCGCGAGGATCTGCCCGTCGACTTGCTGCCCCACGGCGTGGACAGCCGTCAAGTCAACAGGCGCGCCGTATTCATCCAGGTAGGCGGATCCGTTCTGAATCCCTTCCCCTGGATCGAACTGCCGATCCAATGACCCATTCGCAAGCAACCGAGCGATCCGGTATCGAGGGGTATCGTTCACGGCCGTGAAGGCTCCCCCAATGATGACCTTCTGATCCGATTGAACGAGCAGCGAATAGACGAGGTTATTGGGGCCGGTCGACGGATCGAATGACCGATCCAGGCGGCCATCAGGCAGAAGGCGTGCAAGACGCACACGCGATTGGCCATCGACGATTTGGAACGCGCCGACAATCAGGATGCGACCGTCAGGCTGCACGTGGATACAACGAACCTCCCCATTCAAGGTGGGGTTAAATGACGCATCGAGGTTTCCTTCGGAGTCAAGTCGGACGAGAAAAGGTTTGGGACGCCCATCGAAGCCCGTAAAATTACCACCGATGAGCGATCGATCGTCCGGAAGAACCGCGACGGCGTGGATGGACCCAGAGGGTCCCGGGAGTAAGGGACGGTAAAGCGTGTCGAGAGTGCCATCGACGCTCATCCGCATCAGGCTGAATCGGTTGACGCCGTCAACGAGATAGAAGCTACCAAAGACCAGCAGTTTGCGATCGTTCTGGGGAATGATTCCAAACACCTGAGCCGAGGCATCCTGATTGAAGACCGGAGGGTTGAAGGTTGTGTCACGGAGGCCATTGGCTAGAAAGCGTACCAAAGGAGTGTAACGCACCGAATTGGTGCTGCGCAGATCGCCCCCGGCGATCCATTTGCCATCCGCGGCAGGTAGGAGCACATTGATGTGTCCCTGAGGTCCCTGGCTCGTGTCAAAATCCAGGTCTACTGACCCATCGGGTTGGAGCTTGGCTAAGGCATTCCGTTGAATGCCATCCACTTCACTGAACCGTCCACCGATGAGAGTCCCGCCATTCGGGAGAACCACGATGGATCGAACTTGATCGTTAGGTCCCGCGCCGGTGTAGAAGGAAAGGTCCGTGGCGCCAGCGTTAACCGGGGCCGGGTTGACGATCAACTCGACATCCACGCTGTCGACTTTACCAAGCGGGCTGCTGAGCCCCACCGAGTAAGCACCTTGTTGGTTTTGCTGGATATTGCGGAACGAGAGCACCCAGTTGGTTTCGCCCGCGAGGGGACTCGGCCCCCTACGCCATTCGTACGAGGGAACTGGCCAGGACTCGGCCACCACGCTGAGGGAAACATCCATGCCTACAAAAACAGGATCACTGTAAGGCTGGTAGAGTATGGAGGGCCTCAGGGGAAAGGGGTCGCCGTCATGCAAACGGGCCAGCCGTGGACGAGGAAGGTCATTAACAGTCGAGAACTGTCCGCCAATCCAAACAGAGTCAGCCCCATTGTGAGCGACCACACGGACGCGGTCATTGGGGCCAGCCAAGGGATCGAAGCTCAGATCAAGACTCCCGTTGGGGTTGAATCGAGCGACACGCGTACGCGGAATGCCATCGACAGATGTAAACTGACCAGCGGCGTAAAACCGCCCATCACGAAGCAGGTGGAGGCTATCAACGTTGTTATCCGGTCCGAATCCAACTTGAAACGATGGGTCAAGAGATCCATCCACGTTCAGGCGAGCGAGGCGAGGTTGCGGGCGCCCGTTGAAACGCGTGAAAGCACCAGCGATTAGGATTCGACCGTCGGATTGGAGAGCAACGGCGCTGATGGTGCTGTTGGCCGCGGAACCGACTCTAAAGGAAGGATCGGGACTACCGTCGGGCAGGAGCCTGACGATGTTTAAGTTGTTGGGGATCGCGGTTCTGGAGGCTCTACCTCCGACCGCAACAGCTTTGCCGTCAGCCTGAAGAGCCAAGCCTAGAATCGGCTGCGGAAGCGAGCCTCTCGACTCGGGCAGGTAATTAGCATCGAGGGTGCCGTTGGCAAAGAACCGTCGAATGGAAGTGTATTGAACAAACCCCACGGACGAAGGAGCTTGACCAATCACCGCGAGAAGCTTCCCGTCGGCCTGCTCGGCAATCGCCGAAACCACTCCACCCAAACCGGACGAAGTCAGAGTGAACGTTGGATCCAAAGTTCCATCGGAATTGGCGCGAATCAGTTGAAAGTAGCCCAAATCTCGAATCGGAAAGAGGCCACCGATCAGAACTCTCCCCACCCGATCCCGAACGATGCTGTAAACCTGGGGTGGGGGCTGACCTCCTGGATTGCCGAAGGGAGACAGAAAGGTGGAATCCAGAGCACCACTCTCGGTAAGTCGCGCGATGCCCGGGGTGGAAGTACCGTCAAAGGTCAAGAAATTGCCACCAACATAACATTTTCCAGGACCATCGGGGAGCATGGTAAACACCGGTTGATCAGGTCCGCTCCCTCCGTAGAATCCGACGTCCGGCGAGCCGAAATCCGTCGGAGAAGGATAGACGGTCAACTGGGCCGAGGCGCTTCGCACAGATCCGAGCACATTGACGGCGGACACCCAATAGGAGCCCGCGTCCGAAGCCTTGACGTTGAAGACTTGAAGCTCGCTGGAGTCAGCACCGGCGATGGGTTGATCTCCATGGAACCACTGGAGAGTGGGAAACGGGGCACCCAGAACCCTGACCGAGAGTCGCACATGATCCCCCTCGAAAACCCTGACTCCGGCTGGATCGGCGATTATCACCGGGGCAAACGGTGCGGGGTCCCCACCTACAAGTCTGGCGAATCGTGCCACGCGGGTGGATTTCACATACTGGAAGTCTCCTCCGACCAAGATCCGCCCTTCAGCGTCGAGCGCGATCGTCTCGATCCAGGAGTCAAAAGCAAGATCAGGGTCGAAGAGCGGATCGATCGCGCCCTCCGGCAGAAGGCGAACGAGTCGCAAGCGATTTTGCTGATCAAAACTTGTAAATCCACCGCCGACCAAAAGGCGTCCGTCGGGTTGGATGGCGATGCTCGTAATGGCCTGGTCGGGGCCCTTGCCCGGATCGAAGAAGGGGTCCATCGCTCCGTTAGGAAGCACGCGAACCAGGTGAGAGACAGCCTTATTGCCGTCCCGGCTGACGTATCTCTCGAAGAAACCGCCCACCAGGAGCCGACCATCGGGTTGAAGCGCTAAAGTGTTGACCTGCCCTACCGGGCCAAATCCTGTTTCGAAAACAGGATTGAGACCTCCCGCCCCGTCCAGTGCGATCAGATTGTTGGCGGACACATTCTGATAAGCTGAGAAACTTCCCCCCACATAGATAAGGTCGGGGGTGCGGATGACGATGGATCGCACCGTTCCATTGATCCCTGCCCCTTCGGTGCCGAAGCTGGTATCGAGTTCGCCCGTGGAGGCTAGCCGTGCCAGCTTGCCATAGGATAATCCATCCACGGCGTTGAAATCACCACCGATGAGAATCTGCCCGTCAGGCTGGACTGCAATGGACCAGATAGCACCGTCCATCGCGGGGAGCGTGTCATCGGCTCGGAAAGACTCATCCAGCGAGCCGTCGGCGTTCAGGCGGGCGAGCCGTGGACGCGTCACGCCGTTGTAGGTCATGAACTCGCCCCCGATCAGGATCATTCCATCGTCTTGCAAGGC
The DNA here is from genome assembly GCA_016793885.1 of Verrucomicrobiales bacterium. Taxonomy (NCBI): domain Bacteria; kingdom Pseudomonadati; phylum Verrucomicrobiota; class Verrucomicrobiia; order Verrucomicrobiales; species Verrucomicrobiales bacterium. Next base: position 262,005 of record JAEUHE010000042.1, on the reverse strand, counting down.
CAGGCTGTAGATCACCCCGTCGGCGCCGGGACCGGCTTGGAAAGTGAGGTCATAGCTCAGATCGGCATTGAGACGGGCCAGCCGCCACGAATTATTGCCGCCGATCTCGGTGAATTGGCCGACCACCATGATCTTGCCATCCTCCAGCGTCCGGATCACGCGCACCACATCGTTGGGATTCGGCGGGTTGGCCAACGTAGAGGGATCGACCGCGCCTGGGAGCACGGGAAGGACGGGAGGGGCCGATGGAACAGTGGCAGCTCTCGCGGGAGCCAGCGGCACCAGCCAGCCAGTGACGACGAGCACCAGGCAAGCAACTAGAGGAAGCGTCGGTTTCACAAGGTCAGGCAATGTTGAATGTAGGTTCAATACAGACTAAACACCGGACGAACCTGTCCCAGGTGTCGCTCAACTCCGGTTCAGGGATCGCTGGTGCGTCTGATCTGAACGGATCAGTCCCTCGCGATTCACCACACAAGCCCCCCCGAGATGCATCGACTGAAATGAGAATTGGCAAAATGTAGCCTGATCCAGGCGGTAAAGTAAACCTTGAATTCTGGTCTCCTAGAGCCGGGAGGTGATCGTTTTCGGACGAGGCTCGCAACGAAAATGTCACCCATTTCTGGTTTTGTTTTTCTTCTGGTTCCTCATCGCGTCCTTTGCGTCCTTTGCGTTTCAAAACTCGGGCCCAGTCCCATTCCGGCCGGGGAAAACGTTAGAACACCAAGGACGGTCATGAACAGGAGCAGCTGTAGTTCTCGATCAACCCCTGCCTGCGGGATTTGAAGGATCCCTGCCGATTACCATCCCCCCAAAGTTTCTCTACTTCCGGGCTTCCACGGCTCGCTCTCGAAATTGGGCGGCCAGATTCCCTCGAAACCAGAGAAAGAAAACCACATTTTTCGCGACCTGAGCGCCATTCCACACCGCGAGCATCACAAAGGGCATCCATGCCACCGAAACAGAACCATTGCTTACCATACTGAAAGCCCCCATCAAGGTGAACAGCATGGTGAGAAAGCCGATCCCGATCCAAGGAATCACCAGAACGAATACGAAGGTCTTGGCAACCGCCATCGGATGCTTGGTCGTCGTGAGTCCGAACCAAAGGCCACTCACGAAAAGCGCCACCAGATTGGTGAAGAAGACGATCCAGCCGCCCATAGCCTGGAAGGGCACAAGCCATCGGAACAGCGCCATCTCGTCGGCGGACGGTCGCGTCACTGTTACGGTTGGTCCAGCCGCGGAGTTAGAAGTGGACGTCGTGACGACGACCTTAGAGGGGGTTGGAACAACCGCTGGATTGGTCGTTGCGGTGGGGGGTGGAGCGGTCGTGGCAAGTCCCGAAACCATGAACTGCAAATCGATGGTGCTCAAGGCGAGGAGAAGACTCAGCGATGTCCAAGCGAGCAGTGGTGCGCTGAGTCGCCGCAGCCAAACTCGGCAGGGGCCCTGCCACATCTCGCGTACCGTGAGGGGGGTGGTCACCATTAACTCGAGGAGACCGCTTCGCCGGGCCTCCACGAAAACGCGCGTCGCAACGGATGTCACCCACCCATACACGACCCAAGCTAACAATGACTCGCCCCAATCTAACGCCGTTTTTCCCCAAGAAATACCGGTGGCGAGCCACCAGACCAAAAACGCGAGTATGGCCGCTCCATAGAGGCTCAGCGCCAGCCACAACAGCCGCATTTCCCTGCATCCGGGTCTCGTCAGCCATTCCACAGGATCCAATTCTTGGATCGGACTCCGGATGGGAGCCGCTCCGGCAGGCGTGCTGGTGACACGGCTAATCAGAGCCTCGGATTCAGAGGCGCGCCCCCACCGATTTGAAACTCTTCGGCAGGCCCAAACAAAGAACACGATGCTCAGTCCGGAGTGGAACGCCCAGGAGACCCAGAACGGGGTTGTGATCCCGTTGGAGGCCAAATTGAAAAGGAAGGCCGGGCTGGTGAGGCTGGCGATCGGGGCGGAGGACGCACCCCACAACCACTGAGTGACGGCATCGAAGCCAAGTCCTCCCAAATTGAGTGTGACCACCAGCGCCAGGGTTCCCCCCATGGCTGCCTGAGATTGACGAACGAATGTCGACACCAGAAGGCCACACGCCAAGGAGAGCAACAGAGTGGTCAGAAGCACGACGCAAGTTAGGACGAACTGCGAAACGCCAACTCCCCCGAGAATCATGGGAACCGCGAGTATCGGGAGCACCGCGATCAATCCATAAGTGCCTTGCAACGAGGTCGCCAAGAGCTTGCCCGCAACGACGTCCAAGCCCTTCAAGTCGGTCAGGAACAGAAGGCCCAGCGTGCCCTCCCGTTTCTCCTCGCTGATGCAATCGGCCGTCAGGAACACGCCGGCAGAAAGGCAGGTACCAAACGTCAACCAGCCAAGCACTTGAAAGAGAGAACTTCCCACCGGACCGAGCGCTGCCAACATGGGCCCAGCCTCATTCAACAGAACCCATGCCCCTCCGACCACCACAGCTGCCAAGGCGCTTACCCAGCGCGCGATGAAGCTGCTCCGACGTCGGGCCGCGACGCGCAATTCTCGCTCCAGGATCGGTAAGGCAGTCACTGCCCCCAGTAGAAGCCTTGATGTCAAAGCAGGCAATGCCGAAACCAAGAGAACCAACGTTACTCCATAGCCAAAAGGCCGTCACGGGACAGGTTCAAGGCACCTTCGGCAGTGAGGCATGCCGATGTTCGAAGGTGGAACGAATCTGATCCACCGACCCAATGGTGAGGTACAACTCATAATCCACCACCAGGCCTTTGGTGAGTCTAAACTTTCTCAGGGGAGCGAAGTAAGAACACCTCGAACCATTGGGGCCGTCCTGCTTCCCACCTCCGTAACGATAGTAGGTCATGCCCGAGGAACCGGGAGTATAAACTCCCAGCCCCCACTGCGAGCCCTTCTCCACCCACGCAGCCCATTCCTCATCCCGACGCAAGTATTCATTGCGTGGAGGATCCGACGCCACCACGGCGAGGCGCTTCATGGAGCCACGCTGCCAGGGCTGGCTCCCTTGGTAAGTTACCAATTCGTCCAAGGCGAAGTCCGCAAACACCGCGGGCATTTCTTGGTCGCGCACCTCGGCATGATCCTCCCCTGAGTAGCTCATGCGAAATCGAATGCGCGCTACCTCGCCCTCCAATCGAATCCACTGCTCCATCAGAACCTCCGGCAACGGCTTACCCGTACCCCAATGTCGCGGCCTCACTCGCGCGTAGAGTTCGTCCTTCGCCTGGGTCGAGGTTAAAGTCTCCGCAGGCCACTCCTGTCGGTAACCGCCTCCCTGCACCGGATTGTAGCGCCAAGGCTGACGGCCCCAGGTCGATCCGTCGGCATCGCCGTAGTAGGACTGTTGAACAAACCGACCCGTATCGAAGTGGTTCAGCACATTCCGGCCCGTATCCCGTCGCGCAAAATAGCCGATGCCCGATCCGCGGCTCGTATCGACACCGATCACCACCAGCTCGTTGGTAAGAAATGACCAAGTTCCGGCCACCTCGCTTTTCCGCAGTTCCGGGCGCATGGGCTTCTCCCGAGTCCATTGGCGCATGAGTTCCACATTGCGTTGGAACGTGGCATTCGTTGCTCCACGTCCTCCCTCTGGACGTTGGTCGTAAATCGCATCGAGGTAAACTGCCTCCGACTCCACCTCCCGACCCCGATCGTCGGTGCGGAGCATCCATTCCTCCAGAGCGCGTCGATGCTGTCGCAACCCCGGCTGATGTCGAGGATCCTCGGCCAAATTGCGAAGTTCGTCGGGGTCTGTCTGGAGATCATACAACTCTTCCTCGAGACGCGTTTCGGCCATGATCAAGGACTGCTGGGCATTGAGTCGGTTCTCGGCGTGAAGACGGCGCATCGCCTGGACAATTGCTTTCTCGTCCTTGTAGCGGTTGGGCTGGAGATAAGGCCGTGAGGGATAGAAATTACGGATGTATTTGTAGTGAACGCTCCGAACGGATCGGATGCGGTCCACGGTCTCATCAGCCCGGTCACGGGCCGCAAAGACAAATGGCCTGGCCTCGGGGTTGGACGCGAAAAGATTGTGGGCCTGCATGCCAGCCGGTCGAGGAACGCCCGCCAACGCCAGGGTGGTGGCAGCGATGTCAATGTGCTCGACCAGCTCTCCGCGAACCGAACCGGCCAAGACACCAGGTCCACGCACCAGTAAGGGCACTCGAATCCCCGCATCATAAAGGAACTGCTTCGCGCGCACATGGCTAATTCCATGGTCGGTCCAGAAGAACACCACGGTGCGCTCCAGCTCCCCGACCTTCCGCAGCCGCTCCATAATCTGCCCCACCTCCCAGTCCGTGCACCGTACGGTATCCAAATACTGCGCCCAATCCTCGCGCACGATGGGGTCATCGGGCAGCCAGGGGGGCAGTCGAACGTCTTCAGCGCGGGTGACCGATCCTAGCGTCGCTTTCACTTTCGCCGGCCATTCCGGTCGGGGAACCTGCCCCCGATACTTGCCTCCCGCCAGCTGAATCTGAACGAAAAACGGCGTGGCGGGCTTCCGGTCGGTCCAGTGGTTGGTGTCATAGGTCGCACCACGATCCCAAACGAAATTATAGTCGGTCTTGGCAATCCCCACGCTGCCACCTGGCTTCATAAAATCTTGGAAGGACAGATTAGAGGCGTGATACCCCGCCTCCCGCAGGAGTTGGGGAACTGGTTTCAATCCGGGAGGCAAGTGGATAGGAAAACGCTCCGAGCCACTACGATGATTCTGGCATCCGATCGTGGTCTGATAGCATCCGGTCATCAACGCCGACCGGCTGATCGAGCAAATAGGAGCCGTCACGAACGCATGCTGAAAACGGGTCCCTTCCGTCGCCATCTGATCAAGATGAGGTGTACGAATGCTGGTCTCTCCGTAGCATGACAAATGCGGGGACATGTCATCGACCAGGATCCACACAATGTTGGCTCGTGTGGCAGCCGGTTGAGGCGGCACAGCCGCCCAGCCCAGTCGTATGGACATCAGCGCCGCGAACACAGCAGCCATCAGGCTTTTCATGGGCGAGAATTAAGAAACGTTGGAAGTTTAGGCGAGAGCAAAAAGCCAAGCCTGCCGGAAATCACACCAAAGCCCGGGTGGGGCACCGTGCAGAACGATATTCCAAGTCCGGCGGCCTGCTAGGGAGAGATCACGCGGTAGAATCGCTTGGGAAAGAGCTGCGCCCCCTGCTCCAGGTAAGCGTCGATGAACTGGTAGAGCCCGTTTTGGTTCGCGCTGTTAGTGGCAACCGGTGTCCAGGGGATCGGGATGTCCAGATGGGGTGCCGCTTCCAGAATATAGGTCGCGAAGGGCTGCCCTTGCCCGAGGATTTCCATCGTTCCGCCCGCCAAAGCGGAGATGCCGCTGATGGTGGATCCCGCGACGCCCACTCGCTGCAGAACCACATCATTGCCATCACCACCCTGATAGGTAATACGAAATGTGTCCGGGGCGGTCCCGATGATCGACCCTTCCGTCGCATTCAGGAAAATTCCCTGAATCGGGCCCGGGCTCGTCTTCTGCAAGACCAGAAAGCTGTCGTTGGTTGTGGCTGTAAATGCGGAGGTCAAATGTAGGGAGCTGTTTCCCAAGATCACTCCACCGTTAACACGAATCACATCGTAACCAACTCCGGGAGCCAAGCCATTGATCTCGATGCGAACATCGCTGGACGACAGCTCCAGATCTCCCTTCACTCGAAGCACGGCGGTTTGACCAGGCCCAGCCCCAGGAGACAGGGTCCCTCCCGGAAATCCTACTACCTTGGGCAGATTGCCGGATCCTCCCAGAATGCCCGGCGGGTTGTTCGCCGGATTCAGAGGCTGGTTCACTAGCACGCCGGAACTGGAGGTCATTTCACTGTCGACGATGAGAGCTCCTTCCGAAATCGCTGTCTTTCCCGTCAGCAAACTACCGCCGGTGAACTGAAGCACTCCCGCCCCCACCTTCTCCAAGCTGCCGTCTCCGGTCATCAGACCCGAATAGACGGTGGACAGCTGGTTACCCCCAACCACCAACCCGCTGGTGTTGCCGAGGATTGAAATATTCCCCAGTCCTTCGATGGAACCCACCGCTTCGGAAACCGAATCGAGGATCAAGAAGCCGGAGTTGCTCAAAGCAATCCGCGAGGAGTTTCCGATCGCCCCCCCGGAGCCACGCACGATCACGCGATCCGAGTTGGCACCACCCAGACCGTCCCCAATCTGGAGATCGCCCGGAATGGCTTCACCCAGCGGCTTGTTCAGAATGAGTTCACCCTCGTGGACCTTGGTCAGACCGCTAAAGGTGTTGGCGGCATTTCCATTCAAGGTCAACACACCAGGACCTGCTTTCGTCAATCCACCTACTCCACCGATGGTGCCTCCCAAGGCCAGCGGCCGTGGAATGCTTGGCACTTCGATGACAGACTCCGGGGCGAGAAGTGTGATGGGACCATTCCATTGATTACTTCCGGTAAAGTTTCGCAGCACTGCGGGCAAGCCAGGGGACGTGCTATCTAGGGTGAGGGGCTCAGCGACGATCGTCAGGCTGGCCACGGACTGGAGCACGAGCCTGGGACCATCGGGACCCGAAAGGACCGTCCCAGCCGAAGCACCGCCCAGGGCCTCAGGATGCGAGACTCGAAGTTCACCGTCGGTTACGGTCACCAAACCCGAAAAGAGATTGGCATTGGCGAGCTGAAGTGAACCTTCCCCCACCTTGCTTAACCCTGCAGCAGCTCCACCATCAAGGATCTCCGCCTCAATGAGCAGGTCCGGAGTATTGGCAGTCCCCACGGTGTTGATCTGGCGACTGACGCCGCCAAGCGACAAATGTCCGTAGAGCCGGGCCATTTCATTGGTCGCGTTCACCAGGATGTCCCCGCCCAACACCAGGGTATTGTTCAATGAATTTACCGCCCCTCCGTTGAACGTCAGCGAACCGATGCGCTCATCCCCCACAACCAACTCAAGCACTCCACTCCGATTGACAGTCACCGGAGCATTATCGGCAATTTGATGCTGTTTGATGCTCCAGGCGCGAGTGGTGTTGGTAGGGTCCGTGTGGTTTCCCACCACCAGAGGTCCCGGGACTACCACCTGATTTAACACACCATCCATGACGAAATTGCCCCTCTGAACCCAGCTGGTGCCGCTATAGGTGTTGGTCGAGCCAGTCTTGAAGGTGAGCGTTCCATCGCCTGTTTTGACCCAACCGGCCGGCCCGGATATCAAACCGAGGATGGTCAAGGAGCCAATGGTCGGCACTTCAATCGAGAGGTCGTCTTCCAAAAGAACCGAGCCGAGCCAGCTGTACGAACCGGAGTCCGTCCGCAACACGCCCGAGGGTCCGAGGGCCTCGAGCGGCTCTCGGATTCCCAGTCCTTGGGAGGTGCTGTCGATAGCAAGAATTCCGCTTCGAATGCGAGTCACTCCGGTAACATCTCCGAGGGCCGCCCCATGGCCAAGGGTCAGGAACCCACCCAGAAGCTCGACATCGCCACTGAAGAGATTGGAGGCGGTCAGGAACAGATTTCCTCGGTTGGACTTGACGAGGGATACGCCCGGCTGGCCCACGATCCGCGCATCCACTCGCAAGGTGGCCCCCTGAGCAATATCAAAGAGCCGTTGGCCATTCGGTCCCAGGTTAAGCTGCCCCTCAATCACCGATGGCTGGCTACCCAAGGCCACGTCGACATCTCCACCGAGGGTCAACTGGCCGAGATCTCGCGCCTGACGGGTGACGATGCTTCCTCCCCGCATGCTCAGCGATCCGATCTGGTCGTTGTTTCCCTCCAGATCCAGTTCCCCGGACCCGAGAACCTCCACCACGGAGCTGTCCGCAATCTGGTTGCTGTACGTGTGAATGACGAACTCAGTGATCGGACCGCTTGATCCCGACCCAATAACCAGGCGTCCTGGAATCGCCGTTCTCGGAGACACCAGGGGGTTGGGAAATCCGAGCAGCAGCGCTTTGCTCAACCGGAGGGTGCCCGCGCCCACGAGAGTCGGTCCAGAGTAAGTGTTACCCACTGGGCCCGACAGAATCAATTCGCCCGTGTTGAGCTTCCGAATTCCGCCTGACCCGCGGATCGAGCCGGTGAGAATGTAATCGCCTTCACCCTCCAGGGTAAGGTTACGAGAATTCAGCTCAATATCTCCGCTGATCGTGAGCCGGTGATCAGTGCTAAAGCTACGGAGGGTCAGGCCCGCTCCTGGACCGGCGGCGGTAAGGTCCAGATCGATGACATTGGTGCCGCCGGGAATTCCGATGCCCACGTAGTTACTGATCACGATCCCATTGCCCCGAAGCCGATAGTCAGCCCCGAAAATGTTCACGGTCGAGAAGGCAGTTCCGGAAGGGAAGTTATTGGTGTTGCTGGTCTTCCGCGAGGCATTCTGGGGGAAATTCAGAATATCGCCCGGATCGGGCGCGTCGTTGTTCTGCCAATTGGCCGGACTGGTCCAATTGCCGGTGGCGCCCAAGCCCGTCCAAGTCTTACTGGCGGCAAAGGTGGTGAGAGGAAGCCCGAATCCAACTACGAGAAGCCAGATTCTTAGGATGGAACCAGCGGAGAAAACCTGGGTTGGCATACGAGTTCCTGGAGTGATCATGTTACGTTACTTCTGAGACTTCGGGAGAAAAGTATTACCAATGGGTGGCGAAAGAGTCATGAACAAAGGAGGGAGAGCCCGAGTGTGATGATCCTCACGTGAGGCTTGAAAGGGAACCGTCACCAAGGATAGGGCGGTCCTCGCGACCGCACTCTTGCAATGCCCGGTTGGTCCGGCTCTAGTCTAAGCGATGAGTTCATCGCACCTTCCTCCGTCCTCCGAGGGAGCCACCAAGATGGTCGACCTAGAGCTGGCCGATCTCGAGCAGCGCTTGAGGCACTGGGGCTACAAACCTAGGCATGCGGCCCGGGTGATGCGGGCTTTCTATGGGGGCAACGAGGTGACCCACTCCGCTTCGTGCTCCCTGCCCAAGGGGCTCTTGGAGCGGGTGCGTGCGGAGTTCGCTAGCCAGGCCGCGACGCTCGCCGCCCGCCAGACGGCGTCGGATGGCACGACCAAACTTCTGCTCCGACTCGACGACGGACGCACGGTTGAGTCGGTCCTCATGCCGGACTATCGGGCCGATCGCGCGGCTGGCTGCATCTCGTCCCAGGTAGGCTGCTCAATGGGCTGCGACTTCTGCGCCACCACCAAATCCGGATTCGAACGCAACCTCACTTCCGGGGAGATCGTTGAACAGTTTCTGGCGCTGCGTCGCGAGGCCCGATCGATGGGCCGCAACCTGCAGACGCTGGTCTTCATGGGCATGGGCGAACCCATGCTGAACCTGGAATCCGTGCTCGAGGCAGTGCGGCGTTTGGCGGACAATTCTCTCGGAGCAATGGGATGGCGTCAGATTACGATCTCCACCGTCGGAATCGTGTCAGGTATCGACGCGCTCACCTCCACCGGACTCAACCTCAACCTCGCCATCTCCCTGCATGCTCCTGACGACCTCACCCGCGCTCGCCTGTTGCCCGTAGGAAAACGCTTCCCAATCGCAGACATCCTGGCTGCGGCCGACCGTTTTCAGGCCCGGCGGGGTCGTCCGGTGACACTTCAGTATTGCTTACTCGCCGGCGTGAACGATTCTGTCGACCATGCGCAGATGCTCGCCGATATCGTGGGCTCGCGACGCATGCATGTGAATCTGCTGCGCTACAATCCAACCGGATTGAGCCTGCGTGGGATCGAATACCAAGCCTCCTCCGACGAGACTTCCGAAGCATTCACTAGTGTGCTACGAGCGCGGAAAGTGGTGGCTCACTTCCGTCGCTCCCGCGGTCCGGACATCGACGCAGCCTGCGGCCAACTGCAGGCCCGCCGTTCCGCGAACGGAAAGGACGCCGAGGTTTAAACCGCGATGGACGCAAAGGGCGCGATGTCGGAACTGAAGAGAAGCGAACAAGCCCGCGAAAATCTTAGAACAATATTCTGTGGGTGGTGTCCAATCTTACGTGGGGCGATCAAAGCACAAGAGCTGAGACCTTGACCGAATCCTCAGAGGAACTGGCTTCGGAGCTCTACATCCGAAAAACCGAGCGGCTTAGTTTAAGACGCTGATTCTTTTCCATTCCATGAACCTCAATCGCTGGATCCGCCACTTCGAACACAATCAACACCGACGGCCAGAACCGAGCTGGACTGCCCCTCTCTCGATGGATCGCCGAACACGAATGACAACGTTACCGTCACTTGAGCAGTTCGCCTTGGGGGATGGGGGAGGGCCAGCCTGCCTCATCGCTCACGACGCCGAACGATTCCGAGGTACTTCCGATGAAATGCGCAGGGTGGTGGACCTCTGGTTTCAAGAGGAACGTGAGCACGCGCGCTTGCTGTCATGCGCAGCTCGGCGACTGGGTGGATCCGCCCGGCAGTCGCATTGGAGCTTTTCAGCGTTCTGCGCCTGCCGACGTCTGTTGGGAGTTCGATTCGAGCTGCAGGTGCTCCTGCTTACGGAACTGGTCAGCACAGCCTACTACAAGGTGCTGCGACGTCACGTTCCCGACGAGCCCATTCGGGACATGTGCGGACTGATACTCCGCGATGAAGCGGGACATGTAGCTTTTCACCGAGACCGTCTTAGGACCCACTACGAAGCCCGCAGCGTCCTACCCAGCCTCCTGTGGATGACACAGTTCTGGGTATTGGGCCACGCGGCGGCGATGATGCTCTGGATCAACCACGGCCCCTGCCTGCGCGGATTGGGATCCAGTCGGCGCGAGTATTTCCTGGAAGTCCAGGTCCAGCTCGGCCGCTTCCTGCGTCGCCTGCATCGGGAAGTGGGGCAGAAACCACTACCCCATTTCGCCATTAATCCGGGTTGTGTCCAAACCTAGTCTCGGGTCACGTCGATGGCTGAGCGTGATGTAAGGTGGGTGATGACCGTCAGGATCCCCCTCCGGGGGGGCAAGAAAGCTGTAGAGGGCTACAGCACTCCAAACGCTTCGCGAGGAATGTGGGACATATGGAGTGCGGAGCCCTCTCTGAGTATTACCCACAAGTTCTTCGACCAGATGTTAGAATCCCACAGGGATTCCGCCTCAAAGCCCAGGGTTGGCGCGAAGCGGGAGCGCCTACCCTGGGTTAGTCGTCGTTCTCTCACAACCCCATCGCGGGTTGCGACCGGATCGGCCAACACCCCCAAACAAACCGCAACCCACGATGGGGTTGTGAATTCTATGGGTTTTTCCCAGGGTAACTCGTTCCTCCCAACCCTGGGCTTTGAAGCGCAATCCCGTTGGGATAGGGACCGAAGCATTCCGAACTTGTGGGTAATGCTTAGAGCCCTCTACCGCTTTTCAGGACCGACGGAGTCGGAAATCCGGAGCGACACGTGAGTAAGTCACCCACTTAAAATGGCGCTCTCTATAGTCGGGGGAGCCCCGCGAGTCGGGAACGGCAACTAATAGGGGCACGGAGATCACCCACGAACCGATTCATGTTCACTGCTCGAAGCGTTCGCGAAGTCATGGCGGCGACGGTGATGGCGCTGGTGCTCCTGGCCAAACCACGTGCCATAAAACGCGAGTAGATGCGACTGACCCGAACCCACAAATTGTGGAACAGGCCGCCGAAGCAATCTCCAAAATCCGCCGATAACCTCCTCAGGAGAAGATGAAGAAACAATGGACTTAGAACCTTGGATCGAAGCGCTCGGGGCCACCCTATTCTGCCTGGCCGGGCTGGGGATGGGATGGCGATGCTCGACGCTTCCGGGACGGTGGTGGCTGGTGGGTTACATTGTTCCCCTGCTCCTCATCGGCCTCCTGGGGCTGGGACGGAATGTCCTCAGTCTGGAGTTCGTCCCGCCGTTCTCGTGGCTGCTGGCGGGGAGAAGGGAGTTTCTCCTCGGCGGTATCTGCGCCGCCTGGGTGCTCGCCACTCCCTGCTCTCGCCTGCGCACCGCTCGCGAACGGACCGTGCTGATGGGCTTTGTTGCCTTTTTCGTTTCGGTGGTGTGCATCTGGCCCTTCCTGGCGCCAGCTTTCAATCGCAGCTTCTGGCAGAGCTATGTCACACAGATCGATGACAACGGCATTTGCATCCAAGGAACCGATTACAGCTGTGGCCCAGCAGCCGCCGTCACCGCACTGCGCAAATTGGGGATTCCGGCCCAAGAGGGAGAGCTGGCCATTCTCGCCCACACCAGCAATTCACTTGGAACTCCATCCGATCTCCTGTCAGACGCCATCGCAGCGCGCTACGGCGCCGACGGCATCGTCTCGCGACACCGCCCCTATCCGGAACTCAACGAACTCGGCCGCGAGCCAGGGGTGTTCACGCTGGCGGTCATCAAATATGGATTTCTGGTCGACCACTACGTGACCGTGCTCCGCGTCACTCCTTCTGCCGTCGTCGTCGGAGATCCCAACCAGGGCTTGCGCGAGTATCGCCCCGCAGCCTTCCGCGAGATCTGGCGAGGCACTGGTATCGAGATTCGTCGGAAGTAAGCGCCTCCAACGGTCACGCAAACCGCGCAAGGCTGTGGGTATCAACCGGAGTCCAACCAGTCTGAACCCAAACGGCGCGCATCTGAAACCCGGTTAAACCTTTAGTTCTCCCTCAGACAGAGGCTGAAACAGGCGATCAGGTCTGAGTCATCCCGTTCTACGTCCATTCCACCACAATTGTCTCGGCGGCACTTCCTGCACGCGCTAGAGCAACCCCTCGATGAACCACTTGATCGGGAGGCGTGATTTGAAGCCTCCAACGGATCCAGGCCGGATGGCTGTTTCATCGGAACAATTCTGAACCCGACAGGAAAACGATTCTGACGTGATGGTGTCACGTATAGTCTGTTGATCCCTCGGTTACTCTCGAAGTGATGACGAATGAAGTAGTCTCTATGGTTGAACCAAACATCAAACAAAGGTTTGGGGCAAACGTTAAAACTTGGCGGCTCCGTCGAGGGATCTCACAAGAGAGATTGGCGGAGCGGGCGAAGCTGCACCGAACCTACATCACCGATGTGGAGCGCGGCGCACGGAACCTCTCGTTAGAGAGCATGGAGCGACTCGCCATCGCACTGGATATCTCTCTACCCGCGCTCTTCACCAGTGTCCACGAGCTCCCCATGTTGCTAAACGATCCTCGTCGTCCGAATGGATCAGCGCGCTTGGTGGATATTCTGCTCGTGGAGGACAATCTCAAGGATGTGGATCTGACGCTGAGAGCCTTCAAGAAATCAGGCCTCAACAACCAGGTTCACGTGATCCACGATGGTGACGAGGCGTTGGAGTTTCTGTTCGGCTCCGGCCGGCATGCCAGTCGCAAGGACGAACCGCTTCCCTTGGTTGTGCTCCTGGATCTCAATCTGCCGAAGCTCGGCGGCATTGAAGTCCTGCGGAGCATCAAAGCAAATGAGCGAACGAGGATGATTTCGGTGGTGGTGCTGACGGTGTCCGAAAGCGATGCAGACTTCCACACCAGCCAGTCCTTGGGTGCGGATGCCTATATCGTCAAACCAGTCAACTTTCAGCGCTTCTGCAGCATTACCCCTCAGCTCGCGTGTCAGTGGGCGCTGCTTCGGCAGAGCCAAGGTTCGACACCGACCCCATGAACCAATCCAATCCAGGAGAGATGCCCGCCAAGGGCGACGGCGGCGTGAACTCTACGACCGTTCAAGATCAGCCCGAACGGTTCGTCGAGGCTCGGCTCGCCGCCATTGTGAACTCCTCCAACGATGCCATCGTGAGCAAGTCGATCGAAGGGATCGTGACGAGCTGGAATCGTGGTGCCGAACGCCTCTTCGGATACTCCGCTGCAGAAATGATCGGGCAATCCATCAAGCGACTGCTCCCTCCTAATCAGATGGAAGAGGAGGACTGGATTTTGGAACGAATTCTGCGCGGAGAGTTGGTGAATCATTTCGACACCGTGCGGATCCGCAAGGATGGAACTCGCGTGGATATTTCCCTGACCATCTCACCCATCCGACGAGCGGATGGCACGATCATCGGGGCCTCCAAGATCGCTCGCGACATTGGCGAACGCATCGCGGCTCAGAGGGAAATCAATCTCTTGAACGCCCAATTGGAGATGAGAGTTCGCGAACGAACTGCCCAGCTTCAGGCGGCGAATCGAGAATTGGAGGCTTTCTCCTACTCCGTCTCCCATGATTTGCGGGCTCCGGTCCGAGCCGTCCATGGGTTCGCCCATGTGCTCGCCGAAGACTATGGGCATCGACTCGATGCCGAGGGACACCGAGTGCTCCGCGTCATCCAGAGCGAGGCCTATCGGATGGGTGAGCTGATAGACGACCTACTGGCTCTGTCTCGGCTGGACCGCCAAGCCCTCCGGCTGACTGAGGTTGACATGTCGGCCCAGTGCAGAAGTGTCTGCGAGCAACTGGAGCAGCAAGCAAGGTCACCGGATCTGCGAATCCACATCGAAGATCTGCCGGCAGTTTCTGCCGATGTCTCGATGATGCGCCAGGTTTGGACCAATCTCATCTCGAATGCGATTAAGTATAGCAGCAAGCGACCGAACCCCACGATTCACGTCACCGGGCGGGTTGGGCCTGAGGAGATCAGCTATCGAATCCAGGACAATGGAGCTGGGTTTGATATGGAGCAAGCAAGTCAGCTGTTCGGTGTATTCCAACGTCTGCACAGCGATGCTGAATTTGAGGGAAATGGCATCGGACTGGCTCTGGTCCAGCGTATCGTCCAACGACACCATGGGACCATCTCGGCTGAAGGAAAGCCCAATGGGGGAGCCGTTTTCACGTTCAGCCTGCCGCAGACGGGCTCCCCTTTAACTTCACCTCCACCCTCGCCTCCCGCGATATGAACCCCAGTCCACAGCCCCTCGCTCCGGACCGCGAGTTGCAGGTGATCGTTCTAGAGGATGTGATGTGGGATGCGGAACTCATCCAACGCCAACTGAAGTCCTTGGAGCGGAAATGCTGTTTCCACCACTGTACCGACCAGCCCGCGTATGTCCGAGCCTTGGCTAGCATCAATCCCGACCTGATCCTTTCAGATTTTAAGTTACCCGGGTTTAGCGGGTCGGAGGCCCTAGCCATCGCTCGTGACGCTTATCCGGATGTTCCGTTTGTCTTGGTTTCGGGGGCGATCGGCGAGGAAACGCTCGCATGTCTCCTCCGTGAGGGCGCCACCGACTATGTCGCGAAGAACAACCTCAAGTTGCTCCCCCCGATAGCGCAGCGGGCGTTGCAAGAGCGCCAAGTGAAGATCGAGGCCAGGCGCGCGATCCATGCCGTTCGGGAAGCCATCGAGGTTCTACGCGACACCAAACGAGCTTTTAAATCAAAAGCGCTGGGCCAGCTCCGTGAAAAGCTGGAACTGCTGCTCGAAACACCTTTTTGGCGCTAATGCGACGCGAGGACTTAACCCTCGTCCTCGGCAAACCGATAGGTCTTTAGCAGGCTGAGACCTCAGACGGGTCTGAGCGAGCTTTCCCGGGCGGGATCAGGTCCCGCAAGTTGAAGGCACAACCGTTCCTGGTTAACCCAGGGACGGTTGTGCCTTCTGCTTTTTGAGGGAAGTCATGATGAAGAGCTGATGAATGGGATACTGACACGCGGCAACGGCGGGGTGACGAAGTCCGACCGGGGATCATTGGCATCCCCGGTCCCTTCGCGCCCTTCCTCGCTGGTCGGATTGCGCCCTCGCTCCGCGGCCATAGGGCTCTGGCTGGCGTTCTTGCTCATTGGGTTTGCCCTGATCCATCAGCGCAGCCTAAGTCCCGGCAAGACGGGCAAACCTCCGCAGCGATGGCCGGAGCAAAGCATCCTGGAGCGGTCCCCCATGCTGCCCACGCTTGTGATGATGGTCCACCCGCAATGTGCCTGCTCTGCATCGAGCCTAGCAGAACTCGCCCACTTATTGGCGCGCTGCGAAGGACGCGTCAAGGCTCACGTGGTGATGCTGTATCCGGCGGCCAGCCGTGAGCGATGGGGTTCAACGGATCGGTGGAGCCAGGCGGCGACGATTCCAGGGGCAACGCTCCATGCGGACGTCGGAGCTCAGGAAGCAAGACTCTTCCAGTCGTTCACCTCCGGGGACGTCATCGTCTACAGCAAGCATGGGCAGCTGGTGTTCCACGGAGGCATCACTCCAGCGCGGAACCACTCGGGTGATAGCGAGGGACGGGAGGCAGTCAGGCAGCTTTTGCTGCATGGCACCCGCCAGCTAAGTCACTCGCCAGTCTTCGGCTGCCCTTTGTTTCGCGGGCAACCGAATGGCGGCGGAGAGGGGGATGAATGGCGCCTTTGAACGCCCCCTGCCCCACATCCGACCCGCTGGCTTGCCGAGGCGAGGAAATCTTTAGGGAGCGGCAACAGGAAATCCACGTCCGCACGGACCGCATGTTCGCGAATCTGATGATTGTTCAGTGGATCGCGGGGATTGTGACCGCTCTTTGGATCTCTCCCCAGGCGTGGGAAGGAATGGAGAGCGAGGTGCACGGACATGTCTGGGCGGCAGTTTTCCTGGGGGCAGCGGTGGCCAGCCTACCCGTGTGGTTGGCTTGGTCGCACCCCGGCGCGGAGATCACCCGGCAAACCGTCGCCGTCGGTCAAGTGCTGAGCTCAGCGCTGCTGGTCCACCTAGCCGGCGGCCGCATCGAGACCCATTTCCACATTTTCGGATCGCTGGCTTTCCTAGCCTTCTACCGGGATTGGAAGGTGCTGGGCACGGCCACCAGTCTCATCATCCTGGATCACGTAGTCCGGGGGGCGTTCTGGCCACAGTCCATCTTCGGCGTAGCCCAAGCCAGCCCCTGGCGTTGGCTTGAGCACACGGGATGGGTGATCTTCGAGGATAGCTTTCTATGGCTTTCGATCCGACATGGCCTGCGCGAATCCCGTCTAATCGCCGACCGCCAGGCCCGACTTGAGCAGATGAACCAGATGATTGGTGAGCGCGTCGAGGATCGGACCCGACGCCTGCAGGAGGAGATCGACGAGCGGGGATTGGCCGAAGAACGGCTGAAGGCTTCGCTGAGTTCCCTGGCGGCCATCAATGCCGTTTTGGATCGCGCCTACCTCATCGCCATCACGGATCGCGCGGGCAGGATCACGCATGCCAACGAAAACTTCTGTCGGCTCTCGGGCTATAGGCGAGAGGAACTGATCGGCCAAAACCATAGGATCCTCAAGTCGGGCGAGCATCCGGACTCGTTTTTCCAGCAACTGTGGCAGACCATCACCCAGGGGAACGTCTGGCGGGGGGAGATTCGGAATCGGGCCAAGGATGGTCACACCTATTGGGTGGATACGGCCATCGGTCCCATGTTCGACGAAGACGGGAAGATCAAGGGTTACCTGGCAATCCGTATCGAAATTACGGAAAGGATTCGGCTCACGCGCCAACTCGTGGCGTCCTCGCGACAGGCAGGGATGGCGGAGGTCGCAACCGGCGTGTTACACAACGTGGGGAACGTTCTGAACAGCGTGAACGTTTCGTGCCGACTGCTCAGCGGGCGACTCCGCAGGAGCCGGACACCCGGCCTTCACAAAGTTGCCAAGTTGCTTCGTGAGAAATCCGCGGAGCTGCCGACGTTCCTCGCCTGGGACGCACATGGCGAAAAGCTCACGTCATACCTCAAGGAACTCGCCGATCAGCTGAACGAGGAGCGGGACGCGATGGCTGAGGAGGTCGGAAGCTTGGCCAAGAACATCGACCATATTAAGGAGATTGTTGCCCGCCAGCAATCGTACGCGCGGATTGCCTGCGTACCTGAAACCATCCAGGTGGCCGATCTCATCGCGGACGCACTCGAGATGAGCAGCCATGAACTCACGCAACACGCCATCGAAGTCGTCCGCGAGCTGCAAGAGGAGATCCCTCCGATTTCGGGCGACAAGCATAGGGTGCTACAGATTCTGGTGAATTTTATCCGCAATGCCATGCATGCCTGCATCGCGGCGGAGGGAGTCGCGCCCAGGATCACGGTGCGATGCCGGCAGCTTAACGGATGGGTTCAAATCTCGGTTCTGGACAACGGCATCGGCATACCCCAGGCAAACCTCAATCGCATTTTCAGCCACGGCTTCACTACTCGTCAAGGGGGGCACGGTTTCGGGCTGCATGCTGGGGCGAATGCCGCCAAGGAAATGGGGGCCAGGCTGACAGTCCATAGCGACGGTCCCGGCCAGGGAGCGAAATTTACCCTGGAACTGCCAATGAATGCGACTCCCCGAAAGCCTGCAAATTCGACCCATGATCAAGCCCCTTGACCATCGCCGGATCCTCGTTATCGACGATCACCCGATCATCCACGAGGATTTCAGGAAGATTTTTGCCGGCTTCATGGCAGAGCCAACGGCACTCGAGCGCTCGGAATCGGCATTTCTGGGCACGGCGAGAGAGGAGCCCCGTGGCGAGTCGTTTGAGGTCGACACCGCATTTCAGGGCCAAGAGGGTCTGCAACGAGTTCAGGAGGCTCGGGCGGCGGGCAGGCCTTACGCCGTCGCGTTCGTCGACGTGAGAATGCCACCGGGTTGGAACGGGGTGGAGACCATTCAGCACCTCCGTCGAGCGGACCCAGAACTTCAGGTGGTGATCTGCACGGCCTACTCCGACTACTCCTTCGAAGACCTGCTGGTCAAGCTGGGGGTGTCGGATCATTTGCTGATCCTGAAGAAGCCCTTTGACGACACCGAAGCGCTGCAAATGGCGATCGCCTTGTCTGAGAAATGGCGACTGGGGCGAGCGGTCAGCGGAAACCTCCATCAGCTCGCGCAATTGGTTGACCGGCGAACCGCCGATCTATGCGCGGCGAACAGGTTCCTCACGGCTGAAACTGCCCGCGCTAACGCACTGGCTCGCGCCGCCGAGGCAGCTAGCCGCGCGAAGAGTCAATTCTTAAGCGTGATGAGTCACGAGATCCGAACTCCGATGAACGGAGTGCTGGGCATGACCAAGCTGCTCCTCGATACGAACCTCAGTGCAGAGCAGCATGATTATGCGTCGACCGCGCTCGCTAGCGGAGAGGTGCTGCTGGCGATGCTGAACGACGTTCTCGAGTTCTCCCAACTGGAGACAAACGGGGTTTGCGTCGACCAGACCGAGCTGGATGTGAGCTCGCTGGTTTCCCGCATCACCAGCGAACTCAGCCCCGCGCTGCTGAGCAAGAATCTGAAACTGGTCGAATCCGTCGACCCCGCGATTCCAACCCCGCTCTGGGGAGACGCTCGGCGCTTGGGTCGGGTGTTGAGTCGCCTGGTGAACAACGCCTTCAAGTTCACCACCAAGGGCCAGGTGGAAGTCCAGGTGACGCTTCTCGAGCAATCGGTGAAAAACGCCACTCTCCGATTCAGCGTGACCGACACCGGAATCGGCATCTCCGAGGACGCGCAGCGCAGCCTGTTTCAACCCTTCGCCTTGGCGGATCTCTCGACGACTCGCCGATTTGGAGGAGCCGGCCTGGGATTGGCCATTAGCAGCCGGCTGGTGAAGCTCATGGGCGGGGACATCGGAGTGCGGAGTCGACCTGGGGAAGGATCGTTATTCTGGTTCGTCGTGCGTTTGGCGAAGGCTCAGGCCGGCGAGACTTGTGTTTCCGGAGAGGGCGCACCTCCGAACAACGGACGTGAATCAGGGGCATGACTCTAAGGTCATAACCTCTGTTCCTTCGCCCAGGCGAGTTCGGAACCATTCGTTTCACGCGCTGCTTTTCCTCATCCAGGAAATAATGCCTCCGTGGCGGCTTGGATGACGCAAGGTCCAAGAAAATCCGGCACTTCCACAACCCGTTTCCACCGCCCATCGCTTGACCCTGGAGGTTTTTTCTGTCGAACTACGCCGGTTCAACCGATCATGACCGCAATCAATCCACTCCTGGCTCAAGCCCTTGGGGCTCCCGACTATTGGCCATTTGCCGTCCTCGCGATCAGCGTTGGGCTGATCGTGACGCTGATCACCGTCCTGAGGGTTCACGCCTTCATGGCTCTGATTCTCGCGGCGATATGCGCCGGGTTGCTGGCCAAGACCCTGCCGGGCGAAACGGAGAAAAGCCATTGGGTGCAGGCAGTGGAGTTGACGACCTCCGAGTTCGGGGTGACCGCGGGCAAGATTGGCGTCGTCATCGCTCTGGCCTCGGTGATCGGCATGTGCCTGATGGAGAGCGGCGCGGCCGACAAGGTCGTGCGGCGCTTCCTGGCGCTCTTCGGGACCAAACGGGCGGGAGCAGCCATTCTAGTGAGCGGCTACATTCTCTCCATCCCCATTTTCTTCGACACGTTTTTCATGTTGCTGCTGCCGCTTGCCGTGGCCATGCACCTGCGAACCGGCAAGGACTACATGCTCTACATCATGGCCATTTGCTGCGGTGGAGTGGTCACGCATTCCTTGATCGCGCCGCACCCTGGACCGCTGGCCATGGCGGAGAGCCTGAAGCTGGATGTGGGACTGACCATCATGGTTGGACTGGTGGCTGGCATCATCCCGGTGGCGTGCTCATGGACGGTCATGAAATGGATCAACAGACGCATGACCATACCGCTGCGGGAAGTGCCCGGCCTGTCCCTCAGCGAACTGCGGGCGAACGCCGAACGGCCGGAATCCGAGCTACCTGGGTTCTGGGCCTCGATCCTTCCCGTCATTCTGCCCATCGTGCTGATTTCTTTGTCGTCCACCTTCATTGCCATCCAAGGCAAAGGATTCCTGGCGGCCGATTTTCAAGACCCAGGTGCGTTCGTGAGGAGGATCAAGGCCTCGGCGGACCCGGCGGCTCAATGGCTGAACGGGCAGCTCAGCACCAAAACCAAGGACTCCATCGCCGCGTTGGATGTCGCCGCCGCCCCTTCCTCAGCACTCGTGGCCAACCTTGCGGGCGAGCTGAATACGATCATCCGAGGTAAATTCGCCGGCGCGGACGCCGCCTGGCAGGGCGTGACTCTCCGACCCACTACTCAAGCGCTGAAGGCCTCCGCGCCTCAAGCAGACAACCTGGTCCGGCTAAACCGCGCGCTGTTGGAGGATGCCTTTTCCCAAGAACTCAAAGCCACCACCGGCATGAACCCTAGCATCTATCAATGGGGAATTTTCTGGGGAAACCGGAACATCGCTTTGCTGTTAGGAGCCACCTTGGCGATTCTCGTCCTGGTCCGGCAGAAGAAAGACCTGACACTTGAAAAGATCGGCCAGCTCATCGAGCCTCCGTTCGCCACCGCCGGCGTGATCATCTTGATCACGAGCGCAGGAGGCGCCTTTGGGCTGATGCTTAAGAACGCCGGAGTCGGCGACGCGGTGAAAGCACTGGTAGAGGGCAAGGATGTGAACCTGCTGCTGCTCTCCTGGCTGGTCTCGGGCGTCATTCGCATGGCTCAAGGCTCAGCAACAGTGGCCATGTTGACCACGTCGGCCATGATTTACCCGATCATGAGCACGGCAGCCTCCCTGCCCTACCATCCAGTCTACTTGTTTATGGCGATCGGTTTCGGAGCCATGATTGGGTCGTGGATGAACGACAGCGGATTCTGGGTGGTGGGAAAGCTGAGCGGATTCACCGAGAAGGAAACGCTTAAGACCTGGTCGGTCGCGGTCACAGTCAATAGCATCGCGGGGCTTGGAGTCTGCCTGGTTTTCTCCAAGTTGGTCCCACTGCTTTAAGGAGCGCTGAAGGCTGCAGTCCTGGATATGACACCCGACGATTGGAAACTGATCCTGCTGGCCTTGGTCGCGGTGGCCGGGCTGGTGGTGCTGGTGACGCGCCTCAAGCTCAACCCATTTATCGCCCTGGCCCTGGCCTCCCTGCTTGTGGGCATTGGCGCTCTAACGTTCGGCATCCCAGCTACCGGCAAGCCACACCCTCTGAGCATGGGGGAAATCGTCAGCGTGTTCGCGGCTGGCGTGGGGGCCACGTTGGGCGGGATCGCGGCGGTGATCGGCCTGGGCACCATGCTAGGCAAGCTGCTGGCTGAATCGGGCGGTGCGGAAGTGCTCGCTCAACGCATCAACAGCTGGTTCGGCTCCCGCCACGCCATGTGGTGCATGATGATCCTGGCGCTGGCGGTCGGACTGGCAACCTGGTTTGCGGTCGGTCTGCTCCTGCTGCTGCCAATCCTGTTGACGCTTACCAGGGAGACCAAACAACCGTTTCTGCTTCTGGCGATCCCCATGCTCGCCTGCCTCTCGGTCATGCACGGGCTTATGCCGCCTCACCCCGGACCGGTTGTCGCGGTTGACCTGCTCAAGGCCAACATGGGCATGGTGCTGGTGTGGGGCATGGTCGTGGGCATTCCCACCATTTTGCTGGCTGGGCCGCTTTTCGCGCGGCTGGTGGTCGCACATATCCCGGTGACAGCCCCACCGTCTCCCTCCAAGCAGGATAACCTGCGAAGCGACCTGGTCCTGCCGGGCTTCACCATCACTCTCATCTCGATCCTGTTGCCCATTCTTCTGATGCTCCTGACCACGGTGACAGAACTGACCTTGAGCAAGGAAAACCCCTGGCGTGCTGCCATGGCCTTCCTCGGCAACCCCACGATCGCGCTGATGATCTCGGTGCTTTTCGCTAGTTGGTCCCTGGGAACCGCCTGCGGCTATTCTAGGAGTGAAGTCCTCCGGTTCACCGAACAAAGCATCGGAACCATCGGTATGACGCTGCTGGTCGTGGGGGGTGGCGGAGGCTTCGCCCGCGTGCTGAAAGAGAGCGGAGTGGCAGGTTCCCTGGCCTCTTTCGCGGGATCGATTCACTTGCCGCTGCTTATCTATGGGTGGCTGATGGCGGCCTTCATCCGAGTGGCCACCGGCTCGGCCACCGTGGCGATCACGACAGCGGCCGGCCTGCTGGCCCCTGCCCTGGAGGGCAACATGGAGGTGAACCGCGAGCTGATTGTCATTGCCATCGGCTGCGGGTCACTCTTCCTTTCACACCTGAACGACGGCGGATTCTGGATCGTCAAAGAAAGCTTAGGCCTGACCGTAGGTCAGACACTGCGCACCTGGACGATCACTGAAACCATTGTCGGAATCGTCGGCATGCTGATCGCGTATGGAATCAGCCTGGTGATCTAGACACAGCCAGTCCAGCCAACTGAACGGGAACTGCCATAACCCCAGGCAATTCTCGTTTAAGGGATCCGCTAGCTGACCGATGAAAGACAGAGGAGGGAGGAATGCAAGCTGACGAAATAAAAAACACCTCCACATCAAGAAGTATGAGATTCAACAAATTGATAAGTGGAGTCCTACTCGGACTTTCTTTGGTGAGGGCGGGGGCGGCGACCGACTCGGCGGCTCTCGAAAAACACACCCAGAACTATAGTAAGAACGCGAAAGCCATCCTCGAAATGGCGATCACGAAAAAAATCGATGCGACGGTTGTGGAGAAACATGTCCGAGAGTGTCTAGCCGATGCATCATGGGCCGCGGAAGAGTATGGCAAAGCCTTTCCCGCAGGAGCCAAGCTACTCAAGACCGTGGTAGCCAGCATCCCCGCCATGGAGAAGCTAGATTTCAAATCTCTGGAGACCGAATGGCATGATCTGGGTTACTTTTCCAAACCAGGGAACGACCCCGGCGTGGATCTCAAGGAAGAGAGCAACGAACACTTTACCGATCCAATCCACTCAATTGTACATCCCCTGCTGGTGCTGAAAGCCGCCCAAAATTATGCGGTGAGCAAAGGAGAGGATGACCTCAAAGCGGTGAAAGAGGAGATGGAGGAAGGGTTGGAGCAAATGGATCGGCTCAAAAAGCAGTTGGCCGAGAAGAAGTAAGGAGATATCCCCTCCGCTGAGGCTCATGAGCGAGCACTCCACGGGGACGCCCGGCGCGAAAGGAGCCTCATCCCGGGCCCCATCCTGTCCAGAACTTAGTTTCTACAGTTAGTTTATGCTCAAACGAATCCTCACCGCCGTGGGCGTGCTCGTAGCCGGTTTCGCGGTCGTTGTCGGCCTGGTCTACCTCGAGCTTCGTGCCATTGTGGCAATCATTGAGTTGGAAAGCAGCGAGCGAATCCCGCTTTATCGGGAGGCACTGGAGATCAAATCTCAGGTAGACGAGATCGGGCACCTGGTGGCGGAGTCGTTCCTGGCCTTGCGCGTGAGCGATGTGCAAGCCGCCCAACGGGAGCTGGATACTCAACTGAGCAAACTCGACTCCTCTCTCAGCCAACTGAATTCAGAGCGTTTCAAGCGGTTTCACTCGGAGGCTCTCGCGCCGTCCACCAGTGGTTCTAGCTCTAGCGCCGCCCCACCTCCCGAGGGCGGTTCGGTCGACACGCGCCCCAATTCCGGGGGCATCGCATCCGCCTCAGTGGCCGCGACGGAGGACGTCAAATCGACGGAGATCCGCACCATGGGACAGCTGATCAGCCTCCTGAGCACCAATGCCGTTCGCTTTCGGCAAGCGGGTGTGAAGTCCGCCCAACTCGCGGAAAGCCGGCTCGTTAATCGCGGCGAACTGGAGAGTTCCAAGGAGGCGCTCGCCAAGACGTTCCGCAAAGTTCTGGATGCCTACCCTCTGGATCCCAAATCATTCAACGTGATGACCCGGGGCGTGCTGGCCGTGCTGCATACCACCTCCATTCGAGACCTGAACTTCGTCGGACGAGCCAAATTCACCGAAGGGCTCGAAGCACTGCGCAAGTCCAAGGACAGCGAGGCGACCAAGCCCTTGCTCGACGAGATGGAGGCTCAGTTCACAAAAACTTTCGATAAGGCCAGCCAAGCGCTGGCAGCGAAGGCAGATTACGAATTCTTCGCGCACCTCGCCCAGGAGATCACTCAAAATGTGGCAAGACTGAGGACGGCCACCGAACGCCAATTTGACGCCGGACAGATTCTGCTGGCAGAGAAGTCCAAGAGAACGGTCCAGATCAGCTTGATCGTTTCCATCATCACCGTGATAGCAGGCACGCTGATTGCCTTTTTGATCGCTCGGGCCACGACTCGCCAGATCTGCCTGGTGACCGCGCGCGTCAAGGCCGGCACCCAGCGCGTCAACCAGGCTTCCTCTGCGATGCAGGGTTCCAGTAGCAGACTGAGTGATGGCGCTCACCTCCAGGCCAGCGCTGTCGAGGAAACCGCCAGCGCGACGGCCACCATCGCGGATCTCTCCCGCCAGAACTCCCTGAACGCCGCCACCGCCAAGGCCGTGACCGCATCGGCCTGCGAGGTCGTGGACTTGGGCAGTCGGGACATGGACCGAATGCAGGCGGCCATGAGCGACATCCAGACCTCGAGCAGCGACGTCGGAAAGATCCTAAAGACCATCGACGAGATCGCTTTTCAAACGAACATCCTGGCGCTGAATGCGGCCGTGGAAGCCGCGCGCGCGGGTGATGCCGGACTGGGCTTCGCGGTGGTGGCCAATGAGGTTCGCAACCTGGCTCAGCGCTCCGCTGCCGCCGCTGCGGAAACGAGTGAAAAAATCGCCCACTCCTGCACGTGCAGCCGACAGGGGGTCCAGATCACCCGGGAAATGACCGAACGGCTGCAGGTGATCGTGAAAAAAGTGAAAGAAGTGGATGATCTGGTAGCCCAGATCGCCAAGGCTTCCTCCGACCAGGATGTCGGCATCAACCAGATCAAGGAGGGCATCCAGCAGATCGAGAAAATCGCGATCCAGAATTCCCAAGGAGCGGAGCAAACCACCGCCTCGGCGAGCGGTCTGAGCAAGCAAGCGGAGGTTCTCAAGCAAGCGATGACTGAACTCGACAAGCTGGTGGGCAGTTCTGCCAGCCAGCCCGCCGACGAAACGCCGGGAGCGACAGGTTCAAGCCCGGAAGGCGGCCAACCTTCCCACCCGATTCACAAGGAGCGTCGAAGATCGGCCGCTCCAGTCTCTCCGAACAAGCTCTCTTTCTAGCAGGCCGTCGGACTTAGAATATCGTTTTACAAGGTGCTCACCACGGCTAATCCTTGGTTCCAGGGCTTTCTGGACGTGGGCCTGCTAGAAATAACCCCGACTCCGAGTCGGGGTGGAGACAAGTCCCACAGGCTGCCAGCCGAAACTCAAGGGCTTTGCACCTTGGACCAGCTTTCATCCAGCACTTTGCGAGGCGAGGGCAACAGTCCCCCGCTGTAGTGATAATACTGGGCGGACAAGACCCGAGCAATGGCGGCGAGTTCATCCAGGCTCCGTGTTTCTCGCCGAAGCGGCACCCAGCAGACCTCACCCATGAGCTGGCCGTCCGAAGGAGCCCACGCCCAAACTCCTTGCGCCTGGGGATGAAAAGCGACCTGGTTGCATCGTCCGGGAAGATCGATGGGAGGAGTGATTGGGTCCCCGGTTCCAACATCCCAGACCTGGAGGACTTGATTCTTGCATAAAGTCGCCAGCCAGCGGCCATCCCAACTGAACACCGCGCGCAGCACTTGTTCCTGATGCAGCAGAGGGCGCACCAGCTGCTGTCCGGTCTCCAAGCTGCGGATCAGTGTGGTCTTGTCTTCGCCGCAGGTCACCAAGACTTTCCCGCTCGGACTGAATGCCACCGAGAGGACCCCATCGCGGTGAAAGAACGGTTCGCCGACGAGGCGTCCGGAACGGCACTCGAAAACGAATGCGGCTTCGCTCCGTGCCGGACTGCTGCTGCAAGCCACCGCCAGCCATTTCCCATCCTGAGAAAATGCGACGGCCTTGATCTCACCCTTGACCTGGACCGGACCGCCCCAAATCGATCGTCCATCTGAGGAATCCAGCAGCTGCAATGAATGGCCCGCCCGCCCCGTCAACGCCACAGCGATTCGCTCGCCCGCCGAGTCCGGGAAAACCTGATGCAGCCGCGATCCGCCGAACTCTACCTGCCAACTCTGGCGCGCTGCTCCCAGCTCATACCGCGTCAGCACATTCGTGGACCACACCGCAATGGAGCGCTGGGTCCCTAGCCCAAGGAATCGATCGAAAGCGGCGGGCAGACGCAGCGCGATCGAATCGCTAGCTTCGCCGGCAAAATCGATTCGTTTCAGCACACGCATGGGTTCAGGGTCCGCGTCCGCAGTCACGACCTCCGACAAGGTGGCACACGACTGTCCATCCGCGAGAAAGCGAGCTACAGGCGCACGATCTTCCGCCATTTCGTTCCGCTGGGCGCGGATCGCTCCGAGCGGAAGCTCGAGTTCGGCGAAGCGGCCATTGGTCAGGACGATACCCCGCTGTGCCATGGGCTGAAAATCCAGCACGGCCCAAGAGCTCACCGGAACCTTCTTCGGAATCTGCCAGATGCGGGTGGTTCCGTCCTGTGAGACCGACAGGAGCCGATCTCCCGATGGGCTAGCATCAGCAAAAACCACATGCTCGCCGTGGTGAAACACCGGACCGGCACGCTGTCCGTCCAGAGCATCCAGGACGAGCACTCGGAATTCGAAATCAGAGATCACCAGGTTCCGCCCATCGGCGGTGAACTCCACACTCCGAGCCACCGAGGCGAGGTCGAAGGGCGCTGGGAGCAAAGGAGCGCCGTCGACCGGGTTCCAAACTCGAAGGGTTCGATCGAAACCGGCCGTAACCACTCTGGATCCGTCAGGGCTGAAGGCACCCCAGGTAACCCAGTTGGCGTGATCCAGAAAGCGCGAAATCCGCTCCCCGGTGACCCCGTGCCAGATACAGGCTTGTCCGTCCTCACCGCAGGTGAGCAGTCGGTCTCCGTGTCGATCGAACGTCACATGCAAGACGCGCTTGCTGTGGGCGCGCAGCACCACCTGCCGCTGAGTCGCCAGGTGATGAATCACCACGCTGCCATCATAGAGCCCCACCACGACCCGATCGGCATTCGGGCTAAGCCTCGCGGCAGTGACCCAGCTGTGAAACTGAACCTGGCCCACCGGCTTATCGCCGCGCAGATCCCAGAGACGAATTAACATCTCCCGGCGCGAGCTTGTCAGCGCCAGCGTGGCATCGGCGGAAAGGCAGGCAAGCTCCTCGCCTTTCAGGCTACCAAACTCAGGCGAAAGGCTGGCGCCGTCCGACACCCGGCGGAGCTGAAACCGACCGCTCAGCGTCTGCACCAGAGCCGATTCGCCATTGGTCGTGAACTGGCCGAAACGCGCTTCGTGCTCGGAGAACCAAAGCTGCTTCAGCTGAGGAGATCGGTCCAAGACCGCGGCCATGCGGGTCCGATGGGTTTCTAACGCCATTGGATCGTTGTCCAACAGCGCCAGTGCAGCGGTGAACCACGGCAGCGCGCCAGAAAAGTCTCCACTCTGCATGGCTTGGCCACCGGTAGCGACGAACGATCCCACCTTCCTCTGGGACAGCTCGAACTCCCGCCGCGAAATGACCGCAGCATCCTGGCGCGAACGCCAGACGGAAAAGCCCACCGCCGCCGCCGCGACAAGCATCAAGAGGCCGGGGAGGGCGAGACGCCGAACGCGCTGCAGCGTGCGTTCCAGTCTCAGAAGTCGTCGAAGCGAGCTTCCCGCCTTAAGCAGAGACAGGTGGAATCGGAGGTCCTCCGCCTGTTGGTAGCGACGCCAGGGATCTTCGTCACAACACTTGCAGACGACTTCATTCCATTCGGCAAAAGTCAGACTCCCCACGGGAGTTGGAGGTTCCTCCGGCAGATCGGGGAAACGAGAACAATCGAAGCCGGTTGCCATCTCATAGAGAATCTTGCCTAGCGCATAGATGTCGGCGTTGGGCGCGCCCGGCCCTTCCCGGGGAACGTATCCTTCCGTGCCAACAAAGGTCACCGAGTTGCCCGCCTCCGTCACCAATCCGATGTCCGCCAGCTTGGGACGTCGATTCACGAAGACAATGTTCGCCGGTTTGAGGTCTCGATGCACCAGCCCTTGCAGATGAAGTCGAGCCAGAGCGGCGCTCAACTCGAGCCCCACCTCGAGACAGCGATCCAGGGGCAACCGGAGATGCTGAACCAACTCACTCGACAGAGTGCGCGGAGAATACTTCGAGGGGTCCTGTTGCCAGGCCTCGTCCTGGCTGTCCCCCAGCTCCATGACATAGTAGAAGTAACCCTCGGAGTCGTTGCGACCGATATGCAGAATTTGAAGAAAGCCCTCGTGAGAACGAGAGATGGGCTCAAAGCGTTGAAGGCCCTCAAACTCCCGCTCGTAGGGGCGGTCCGAGTGGAAGTTCGACCGTGAAACCACCTTGATCGCCCGATAAGCGCCCGCCACATTCTGGGCCAGCCAGATTTGGCCGTAGCTGCCACCGCCGATGAGAGTGATCAGCCGATGGTCGGGTATGACGGGCCGCAAAGCTGGGAGCAGTAAGGACATCCACGAGTCGCGCAATTGCTAACGGTCCAGGTCGAAAGCCATGTTTGTTAAGCGCAGCTGGATGGCACGCATCCCGGCCAGGGGTTATTTGCCCGGAAGCTGGAACTTGCCCCCTGAGAACTTGGAACCGCGAAGATCCAACTCTTTGATCTCCCCGGCCAAGGGGGAGGCTACTTTGAGCCAATCCGCCTGCACCTCGAACTGCGAGGTATCGCCCACCTTCTCGCCGGTCTTGGAATTCTCGACCGCGGCAAGCTTTACCGTTTCAGGCTGGCCCGGCTTCATCAGGGTCACCTCAAAGCTGGGTATCGGCAACCGGAGGTAGGATTCCGCGTGCGCATCGAGAATGTAAGCGATCAGCTTCCCCGCCTCGAGATCCCGCACAAACTCCACGTTAAAGGCGTGCTGGCCGAGTTCCACCAACGTTCCGCCATGAGGTGCCGCGTGGCTATGCTCCGATCCAGCCCCATGACTCGAGTGATCGTGTGAAGAGTGGGAGTCACCGCAACCAGCCAGAAACCAAGCTGAGATTCCTACCAGTAAGAGAGCGAGCATTTTCATAGAGAGTTCGAGGAACGTAGAGGAACCGGAGCCGTGAGTCCAGAGGCGACGATCATGAGGCAGGCGTCAGGTTCTGAGCGACATCGGTGCGGTAGGCCTTAAACGCCGGCACTACTCCAGCCAACGCCCCAAGTCCCAACATCGCCAGCGGCGCCCACAACATGACCGCGGCCGGCTCAAATGGGTTGAGAACGACGCCCGTCTGCGCGCGAATGAGGTTGGCCACTCCTGACATGAGCACGGCATAGACCACCGCCCCTAGCAGGATGCCGATTGCGGCGATCGCCGTCGCCTCCAGAATGATGATGGCGAACACGGTGAAGCGCCGCGCCCCCAAGGCGCGCAAAATCGCGATCTCCCGACGACGCTCGTTCATCGAGTTGTAGATGCTGGCCAGAACGGAGGCGGCCGCGACCAATGCCACCAGGTAGGAGACCAGGGCAAGCACTCGCTCAAACCAGGCAATCTTGTCGAACAGCTGAACCAGTATGGTGCTGATCGGCCAGGCGAACGTCAGCCGGTTCCCCTGCTTGTTGTAGAGCATCTCAAGCTGCTTCCCCGCCATGGGTGTTTTGAGCCTCACGAGCACGGCGCTGATCTCAGTGGCCGACTTGGCATCGTGACCGCTCATCATTTGAATCCCGGCCAAGGGGATCCAGATCACCCGATCGGCAGGTGTGTTGGAAGGCTCGAGCAAGCCCACCACCACATAGGTCTCCGCATGCCGATCGTTTTCGTTAAAAATGAGGCCGTGGTAGGGATGAAACGTGTCCCCCACCTTGAGCCTCAGCTGCTGGGCCACGAAGCTACCCACCACCGCTTCCCGCCGCTGGCTGTCGAAGAATCGTCCTCCAGGTTGAACCCGATAAGGCTTTCCTTCTCGATACTCACCCTTCTCGAACAGCTCCGAGGTGGTGCCGACCAGTCGATAGCCGTGGTAATTGTCGCCCACCGCCAGCGGAATGGCGAGTTGCACCCGCTCATCCTTACGCAGGTCCTCATAGTCGCTCCAGGGGAGATTTCCCGGCGAGGCTTCCAGGTGGAAGATGGAGTTGAGCACCAGCTGAAGCGAAGATCCTCGTGCTCCCAGCACCCCATGGAACCCGGCAGTGACTCCGGTAAACGTGGATTGAGACTGATCCTTGACCACCCAAACGGAGATCCACAGGCCGGTCGCCAGGGCGATCGAACAGGCCGTGATGGACGTGGAGAGCAGATGCTGCCGGAGGCTCTTGAGAACAATTCGAAGAATGGTCATTGTCCAGCCCCTTTCATGGCGGCGTTCAGGGCATGGAAGTCCTGGACCTGGTCAAACTGCCCCAGCACGCCGGGATCATGACTTACCAGCAGCAACGCCGCCCCGTTCTCGCGACAGACTTCACGAATCAACACCAAGGCCTCCCTGGATCGGGTGCTGTCCAGGTTCCCGGTGGGCTCATCGGCGAGGACCAGCTTAGGCTGCCCGGCCAAGGCGCGCGCCACCGCCACCCGCTGTTGCTGTCCCGTGGAGAGCTGGCGCGGGCGGTAGTGGAGTCGATCCCCCAGGCCCACGCGTTTCAGAAGTCCCTCGGCTTTCACCGGATCCTCCCCTACCCCAAAAGACATCCCGAGCAGGACGTTTTCCAAGGCGGTATGGCTCTGGAGCAGGTTAAAGGTCTGAAAAATATAACCAATGGAGCGTGCGCGGAGACGGTCGCGTCCCGGCTCGCTGAGGGCCGACATCTCTTCATCGGCCACGACAATACGCCCTTGGTCCGGCTTGAGAATCCCGGCGATGAGGTTTAGGAAGGTGGTCTTCCCCGAGCCGCTTTCCCCCCTCAACGCCAACTGAGCCCGCTCCTCCAGCTGGAAATGGGCGACCTGCACCACCCGATTGGTCGAGCCGTCGGGGGCCAGAAAGTCCTTCACCAGTTGTGAAATCGTCAGCAATGCCATGTCATCAAAGCATTTGGTTTCCAGTCATGAACGACAGGATCGACGCTGAAGATCCAGGAATTATTTAGGGTATTGTTAGTACTACCTGGCACCCAGCTCCTGCAGCTGCGCGCGGAGCACTCCTTGAAGATAGGGGCTGCGTTCAATCACCCGGCTCACCTCTGGTGACATGAGGTCCAGGGTCAGCCGATGCGGCACGCGGGGCTTCAAATAGTCGATGGGCGGGATGGTCGAATAATAGTTCTCCATAATGGCCAGGTAAGTGGGCAGCCCTGGCACCAGGTAGGACTCTCGGCTAGGATCTAGATCACGGCCTTTGTACCAATCGCCGATCTCTCTGACACCGATCATTCCTGAGGGGATTTTCGAGCGAAGGAAGGCAATGTAGCCATAGTCCATGTTCGGCTGGTCGTCCGTGAGCGGGGCGGCGCCACGACTAAAGGCAGACAGGCGCTCCGGGGAGGCCACGAAAGTGCCAAGCAGCTCAGTCATGGTCCCCAGAAACACCTCATCCAAATCCGCCCGCACCTCGGGATGCCGCGACAAGGCATTCTCAAGCTGGGACAACTCCACGGTGTTCGTTTCCGCCGCACGGCCCATCAAAATGAAGTTATCGGCATGCCCATGGAGCAGGACGGCGTTGGGAAACACCTCAACAAAAGCGCCAATGGCGGAGCGGAGCGCGGGCTCCGTCAGCTGCAGCGCCGGCAACCAGGTGGTGAGAAAACCGCCCGACTTGAGCCGGGAGCGCACCAGGTCATAGAACTCGCGAGTGTAAAGGCTAGCGACTCCCGAATGTGCCAGAGGGGGAGGCTCCAAGGTTACCAGGTCGTACGAGCCCGGCGGCTGCATTTGAAGGTGATGACGTCCATCGTTGATAAAGACCCTCACGCGCGGATCTCTGAGCACTTGGCGATTCCACTCGGCGAAGTAACCGGCGTGTTCGATCACGTGCCGCGACAGGTCCACCACCTCCAACCGACTCACCGACGGGTAGAGCGAAGCGGCATGCAGTGTGTTGCCGACGCCAAAACAAATCACCAGTGCATCCTTCGGCTCGGCCATCTGAAGCAGCGGCAGATGGCTGAACATCCTCATGTAGCGCACCGATCCCAGCGCAGTGCCCGACATGGAATGCCCGTTGGTCAGCAGATAGCGATCCTTGGTGATGGGATGCTCATCAACGGCGATGGACTCGTTCAGGTCTTCCGACAGCGCCAAAAACCCTTCCTTCCGCCGCGGAGGATCGAACACTTTGAGAAGCAAGTATTGAGGCGAAAGGCTGTTCCAATAGCCAAGCAACAACACCAGGGCCGCCGCTGCCGCCAGACCGGCGGGACGG
This sequence comes from Verrucomicrobiales bacterium, assembly GCA_016793885.1. NCBI lineage: Bacteria > Pseudomonadati > Verrucomicrobiota > Verrucomicrobiia > Verrucomicrobiales > Verrucomicrobiales bacterium. Next base: position 228,958 of record JAEUHE010000042.1, on the reverse strand, counting down.
GAACCCGCCCAACCTCGCCTACCCATGACGATCAGACTCAAGGCAACTCCCAAGAGCGGGAATGCAAGCAAGAGCACGGTTGCCTGCATTCCGAACTCTGGAAGGAGGAAGAACCCCACGCCCACCGCTCCGAGCAGGGCGCCCAAACAATTGACCATGTAGGCGATGCTCGTCAGGCGGTTTTCATGGGCTCGATCGAAGTTCAAAATCTCGATAGCAGGCGGCACCGTAAATCCGGCCCAAAACGAGGCGACGCCAGCCACGGGCAAAACCGTCCTGAGAACGAAGAGAACATCGGTCAACCAGCTCAAGTGATACCGCTCGAGAGTCTGGTGCAAACCGGCGAAAGAGCCCGTAGCCAACAGGGCGCGATCGAACCAAATCAGTCCCATCATGGAGCTGGCGACGAGGAGGACCGAGCCGAGCCCACAGAACACCCAGGGCATCCGCCACCGACGCACCGACCACCCACCCGCTATCGATCCCAGCCACATTCCTCCCAGGATGACCCCCAACAGGATCGAAAACACCCCACGAGTTCCGCCCAAGGCCGTGGTCAGGAACCGTGCCCAGACCACCTGAAGGCCCATCGCCACAAATCCTGAAATGGCCACCACGACGCACACAAACAGGAATTCAGGCTGATGCCGGCGAGCCAGCACCCGCAACGGGGTGCCTGAGCCGTCCGCCTCCGCCCCAGACAAAGGCACGGTGGCGTACCGCGCGAACCCCCAAGCAACCAACCCAACGAGAATATTCACAGCAATCGCGCACAACTGCGTGCCGCGGCTTCCCAGCTGTGGAACGAGCCACAGGTCGACCAATAAACAGCCCGCCATGGCGCCCGCGGTGTTGCTGCCATATAGAAGCCCAAACCCCCAACCGTTGGAAACATAGCTCTCCCGGGTGATCCGGAGCAGCAGGGGAAACGTTGCCCCCATCAGCAACGTGGCGGGCAAGATCAGAACCGCTAGCACGCCGAGCTGTGCGAGAACCGATCCTTGGGTCAGCACCCACAGCCCCGAGTCATCAAGCTCGTAGGACGCGGTGCGAGCAGGCAAGGCCGCCAGCAAGGATTTCTGTGCCACCCAGGTTGCCAAGGCAACGAGCCCAATCAGCCCCTCGCAGGCCGCATAAAGTCTCCACAATCGGCCGGCATCGGCCGCCCGACGAAGGACCCCAGCCCTCCCGGCAAAAAAACTGCCCAACCCTAACCCTCCAACGAACAAGCCGGTCACCAATGCGACCGACATCGAGGTGTTCCCCAGAGATCGTCCGAACTCGCGCACCCAGACGGTTTCATAGATCAACGCGGCCGCCCCGGAGGCAAAAAATAGAAGCAACGGCACCCGGAGTGCCGGTAGTCGGGATAGGTTCATAGGAGTCACCAGGAAAACTCGCCAAAATGGCTACACAGTCACTTTTTGGACATTTAATGACATAATTCGGACACTACATCTAAACATTTTGAACGCAAGGGCTTGTTTCTACACTTTTCTGGGGCGGCCTCGATTTACGGTGACATTCACCCGTTAGCGGGTCTAGCCAGGTGGCCTAAAAGCAGCTATGATTAGAGTGTGCGGCCGATGCTGAATCGCTATGAAGCCAGACGGTAAATCAACCGTAGAGTGGACTCTGCAGGAGCTCCTGGTGCGTTTGAATGAAGTCGCTCCAGAAGAATGGGTTTGCCATGTGCACTCGCGCTCCGATGACCAAGGAGAGCGCTTTCTGGAGTCCAACCTTTCAGCCCTTTTCAGACATCATGAGACCCTGTGGAAGGTGAGCCTTGTCAGAGAACGATACGACTCTGAGCAACCTTGGGGCACCGTCGATCTGATTCGGGAAGAGTATTGGCTTCGCCTTCAAAGGCTGGAGCCTCGGGGGTTGGAACAGGCCGTCCTGAGCGGGGTTCCTGCCCGACGGGTTTTCCAAGTGGTGCATGACCGATGCCGCCCCTACCTGGTAGACGAGGCAGTCACCCTGGAACTGTGCCTGGAGGAACCAGATGCTGAAGCCAACGCCTCCCTGGAAACCGCGGCGGAAAGCCCTACCCTGGACCACCTGTTAGCCGCGTTGGGCACCTTGGCACCCTCCGACTGGAGCATCCGATTCCTCCAGCGTGGGGGAACGATCGACTTCTGCCAGAAGCTCATGACCGCGGAAACCGATCGCCTTCAAGTCACTCTGGGGGAAAACTTCATTCCAGCGGTGGATGTCGCGACGGAGGCAGCGGCGTCGATTCCCCATTTCGAACTGGAGCTACGTCAGGCGAATGGCACTCGAATTCCGCACCGGCTCACGCAATCGGAGATCGAGGAGCTCTACTCCAACTCCAAACGGCAGATCAACCGAGCCTTGAAGCACTAGGCACCGGACCTTCGTTAAAAACCTGGCACACCGCGAGGGCCTCATGCATAAAGCGGCAGCATGAGCCTTTGCATCGACCTTTCCGACCAGGTGGTTCTGATCACCGGCGCATCCCAGGGCATTGGCGCCCAACTGGCTAGGACCTTCCATCTTGCGGGCGCGACCGTCCTGATCAACCATCCGAATCTCCAAACAAGCGCCCAGGCGGCCAGCCTGGCGGCAGAGCTCAATCAAGTGAGGGCCGAAAGCGCCTTCGTTCTGACGGCCGATGTCTCCCAGCCGGAGGAGGTGGCGCAGATGATGCAACAGGCGAAAGACCGCTTTGGGGGGATCCACGCGCTCATCAACAACGCCGGCATCCTGCGCGACCGAACGATTGCCAAAATGTCGCTGGAGGACTGGCGCTGCGTCATCGATGTCAACCTCTCGGGAGTATTCCACTGCTGCAAGTTCGGACTGGAGATCATGCACAACGGGGGCTCGATCGTTGGTTTGGCCAGCATCGCCGGAATCCTGGGCTCTTTCGGGCAAGCCAACTACGCGGCTGCCAAGTCAGGAGTCCAGGCCCTGATGCGCGTCATCAGCCGCGAAGCGGCGCGCCGATCCATTCGGGCCAATGCGATCGCCCCAGGAGTCATCGACACCGCCATGACCGCCACGATTCCCGAGCCGATCCGTCTCGAGATGCTCAAACAGATTCCGCTCGGTCGCCTGGGAACAACGGAAGAGGTGGCACAGGTGGCTGTGTTTCTGTGCTCTCCCTGGGCTAGCTATGTCACCGGACAGACCCTGGAAGTGAACGGCGGATGGCGAGGCTGAGGGACCCTGCGGGGGACGCTCAGACCCTTCCACCACGCTCCGGAGATCATGGCATTGCCTCCAATGCCACGCGCAGCTAGGCTGAGGAGGATGAACCGATTTGCGACTCTGCTAGCCCACCATCAACTTTCGCTCCAACGGGGGCGGGTGGAAACGCTGCAGATCAATGTCGGAAAGAAATGCAATCAGGCCTGCCGACACTGCCATGTGGACGCTGCCCCTTGGCGGACCGAAATGATGGAGGCAGCCACCGCCCGCCGGATTGAGGACTGGATCCGCCAGAATCGCCCCGCCATAGTGGACATCACCGGCGGCGCTCCGGAGCTGAGTGAGCACTTTCGTAGTTTGGTCGAGGTCAGCCGAGATGCGGGCTGCCGGGTCTTGGATCGGAACAACCTGACGATTCTAGAGGAGCCCGGGTTTGAATGGCTTCCGGAGTTCCTGGCGTCCTGTCACGTCGAGGTGGTGGCGTCACTCCCTTGCTACCTGGAGAAGAATGTGAACCAGCAGCGCGGCAATGGAGCGTTCGCCAAAAGCATCGCGGGGCTTCGAAAACTGAACCAGGTAGGCTACGGGATGACCCACTCGCTCACGTTAGTGTTCAACCCCCTGGGACCCACGCTGCCTCCGCCCCAGGCCGAACTGGAGGAGGACTATCGGCAGGCGCTGTGGGACAACTACGCCATTCGGTTCACCCAGCTCATTGCGCTGACTAACCAACCGATCGCCCGGTTTGCTGAGGACCTTCGTCAACAAGAACAGCTGGGGTGCTATCTGGACCTGCTGGCCACTCACTTTAATCCGGACACCCTGCCCAGATTGATGTGCCGGAACACCCTGAGCGTGGACTTTCAGGGGCGTCTCTACGATTGTGATTTCAATCAGATGCTCGGCATCTCCCTCGGGGCCAAACCGGATCGCTATTTGTGGGATGTTACCCCCGAGGAATTGGATGGAGGTTCGATTCGGACCGGGGATCATTGCGTCGCCTGCACTGCCGGTTGTGGGAGCAGCTGTCAGGGTGCACTCCAGGAGGTCCGGTCCGAGGCGGGATCGGCGGTCGTGGGTCACTTGCCGAAATTGGTCCCACACCCCTCGGCTAAAGACCCGGCCTAAATGTGCTTTACAGCACAAGGTTGCTCCCCCTACAGTTTCCGCTTTATTACTTTAAGAGTTATCAGCGGATTTATGGAAAAGACTAAATTGATCTCGAATTTCCAATTGCACGATAAAGATACCGGATCGGCCGATGTCCAGATTGCCATCCTGACCGAGCGGATCAACAGCCTCACGGAGCACCTTCAGAAGAACAAGAAGGATCATGGTTCCCGCCGCGGTTTGCTCATGATGGTCGGTCAACGTCGGCGCTTGTTGGATTATCTCCATCAAACGGATACCGGACGCTATCAAGCCATTACGAAGAAGCTCAAGCTACGTAAGTGATTTCGAGAGGAGGCGTGACCTCCACTGTTGGATCTCCTTTGAGATCTGAAAGCAGGTGGTTGAAACGTGGCGAGCAGCTCGAACGTTCAACCCAGAGCGAGGGTCGGTCAGGTCACGTTTCGAAGTCCTTGTATCCTTCTTTCCGTAAGTCAGATGAATTGAATGGAGGCTAATCGGTATTAGCCTCACCCGGCGGGAAACCGGAGGCGCGCCGGCCTACCCGCAGGGATGTTTCTAAAATCCCAACGCGTCTTGCTTATCGGCGAGGGTAATTTCACTGAGGGCCCCCATCCAGGGCATTCAGTGAAGTTCCTCTAAGCCGGTGGGCGCCAATACAAATGAGCTACACTATTACTGCCCCTGTAGGAGACAAAACCATTAAGATCGAAACCGGGAAACTCGCCAAACAGGCCGACGGCTCGGTCACTGTGCAACTCGGCGAGACCATTGTGGTGGTCGCTGCGGTGGCCGCGACCAAGGCCAAGCCCGGTCAGGAATTCTTCCCCCTCACGGTCGATTACCGCGAGAAGGCCGCCGCTGCCGGAAAGTTCCCTGGAGGCTATTTTAAACGCGAAGGTCGTCCGACGGAGAAGGAAATCTTGACCTGCCGTTTGACCGATCGCCCCATCCGCCCGCTTTTCCCAAAGGGTTGGTTCAATGAAGTCCAGGTCCAGAGCATCCTCCTGAGCGCTGACGGAGAAAACGACCCTGATATCCTGAGTGTGATCGGAGCTTCCGCTGCACTCACGGTCAGCGACATTCCCTGGGACGGACCTTTGGGTGCCGTCCGCATCGGGCGCGTCGATGGTAAGTTCGTGGCCAATCCCACTCACGCGGAACTCGCTCAAAGCGACCTCGACCTGGTCTACGTTGGAAACAGCACGGACATCGTCATGTTCGAAGGGGCGGCCAAGGAAATCAGCGAAGCCGATTTCAGTGCCGCTCTTCAATTCGCCCAAGAGGCCTGCGCCCCGATGATCGCGGCACAGAAGGATATGGCGGCCAAGGCTGGCAAGCCCAAGCGGAAGATCGAGATCACGGTGGTGCCCGACGAGATTCTGAACGACGCGAAAGCGCTGGCGGGAGATCGCATGGTGGCGGCACTCCTCACCCCTGGAAAGCTGGCTCGCGAAGCGGCGTGCAAAGCTGTCGCGGACTCGGTCGGCGTCAAATTGGTCGAGAAATACACTGCCGAAAAGGTCACCGACATGGTGATCAAAGAGACTTTCTACCATCTGCAGAAGGAAGCGGTCCGCGGACTGATTCTCGAGCAGAAGAAGCGGCTCGATGGCCGCAGCTTCACTCAGGTGCGACCCATCGGTGGTGAAGTGGGACTTCTTCCCCGCGCTCATGGTTCGGCCCTATTCTATCGTGGAGAGACCCAGGCAGTCACGTTGGCCACACTCGGCACCACCGAAGACGCTCAGGAGTTCGATTCCTACACGGGCGGAGGCAATCAGAAGAAGTTCATCCTTCACTACAACTTCCCCAACTTCTCCGTAGGTGAAACCGGCCGCATCAGCGGCCCGGGCCGACGCGAAATCGGGCACGGTGCGCTCGCCGAACGTTCCATCGAGCCCATGCTCCCGCTGTCCACCTATCCGTACGCCATCCGTATCACCAGCGAGATCATGGAGTCGAACGGCTCCACCTCCATGGCGAGCGTTTGCGGCGGAACCTTGGCGTTGATGGATGCAGGCGTCCCGATGATTCGCCCCGTGGCGGGCATCAGCGTAGGCATCTGCACAGAGTCGGATGAAAACTACCGCATCCAACGCTACGAACTGCTCACCGACATCATCGGCTGGGAGGACGCATTCTGCGACATGGATTGCAAGATCGCCGGAACCGAAAAGGGTATCACCGGGTTCCAGCTGGATCTCAAGCTGCGCGGTCTGCCGCATAAGATCATGGCCGAAGCCCTCGAGCAGGCGCGGGTCGCGCGGATCGACATCCTGCAGAAGATGAGCCTGATCATCGCCGCCCCGCGCGCTGAGCTCAGCAAATACGCGCCGCGGATCGAAACCATGAAGATCAACCCCGAGAAGATCGGAGCTTTGATCGGACCCGGTGGAAAGAATATCAAGCGCATCGTCGATGAGTCGGGTTGCGAAATTAACATCGAGGACGATGGAACGGTGAACGTCTACTCCACCTCGGCCGAAGGCATGAAGATTGCCCGGGACGCCATCATGGGGATGACCGCGGAGGCAGAAATCAACAAGATCTACCGAGGCAAGGTCGTCACCATCAAGGAATTCGGTTGCTTCGTCGAGTTCCTGCCGGGCAAGGACGGCCTGTGCCATATTAGCGAACTCGCCAACTTCCGGGTTAAGCAGACCGAAGACATCGTCAAGATGGGCGATGAAATCTGGGTCAAGTGCCTGGGAGTCGACGAGAAAGGCCGTGTCCGGTTATCGCGCAAAGCCGCCATGGCTGACCGCGAGAAGGAATTAGCCGACAAGGCCTAGTTCTAGAGTTTCGATCCCCCCCAAGGCGTGCCGCACGGCGGCACGCCTTTTATTGTGTCCAAAAGGCATGATGGAACTCCGAACCGCACGGTTCGCAGAGATCAGCCGGGGGTGCTGGCACCCCCGGAATCGTTAAAAATACAGAGCATCGCGCAGCGATGCCACCGGCCCTTCAACCTAAACAGGAGAATGAACGGCCCGCTAAAACACACGCGGGTGGCACGATCTGAGTGACGAGTGGTAGTGAGTGATGAGTTGCCGGGTCCGGGGACTGGTGTCCGCAACTTGTCACTCGTCACTCGTCACTCCCCTCGTTTCCGGTTTGCCTCTCCGCCATTTCTGTGCGATAAGACGTTTCAGTCGGAAGGAAGCCTATGAACGCGAACACATCGACTGAAGCAGACTCCACCCTGTCCGATGCCCAACGTACGGCTTTGATCAGTCTGCTGGCCGATGACGACGCTCGAGTTCACCAAGAGGTACGCCGCAAGCTGATGAGCTACGGACCCGTGGTGGTCGACTGGCTGAAGCCTTACTCACTGGACAACGACCCTGCCCTACGACGTCGCACGCGGGAGATCGTGACGCATTTCAAGCGGTTGCAGGCGGACGTGCAGTTTTTGGATTTTTGTTCCAACCAAGGCGAGGACTTGGATCTGGAGATGGGCGTGGGATTGCTGGCTCGCACCAAGGATCCTGAGGTGCATCTGGGTGCACTCAACGCACAACTGGACCAGTTCGGAGCAGAGCTCAGAGCGCGCCTCCAAGCGGCGGTATCCCCGCAACAAAAACTCCTGGCCATCAATCACTTTCTCTTCATCGATCAGGGTTTCCATGGAAATCCCCAATATGAAACCAACGTTGAAAACTGCTATTTCAACCGGATCATGGAGCGGAAAACTGGCAACCCGATCGGGCTGTGCGCACTGTACCTGTTTGTCTGCCGACGCCTAGGACTTCCAGTTACAGGCATCGGACTGCCCGGTCACTTCATCTGCCGGTTTCAATCTCCTATTCTGGAGCTCTACATCGATTGTTTTCATCACGGCCGCTTCCTGATGAAGGCAGACTGCATTCAACACCTGCACGCCACCAACCACGGACTTCACGAAGGCTATCTGGCACCTGTCAGTACCCGCAGAATCCTGATGCGCATGTGTGCCAACCTACAGCAGACCTACCTCCAGGCGGAGCAAACCGAGGAAGCCGCCCGAGTGAAGCGTTACTTGATCGCCCTCGCGAGCTAGTGCGGTAGCGGCTTACCCTTGCCTGGTCTGGTTTGATGGTTTGATACGGGTAGGGGTTTTGCAAGAACGCGGGAGGTGTGATAGACTAGTCCTTATGTCCCATCGGATCCGTGCCGCCAGAGTGCTAGGGGCGTTGTTGCTAGGTCTGCTGGTGCCCAGGGCATCCGGCAATGCGGTGTTGGACTGGAATGCCGTCATGATGGCGGCCATCCGAATCGACAACACCGGACCCACTCTGTCGACACGGAACCTGGCCATCCTTCATCTGGCCATTTATGATGCCGTGAACTCGATCACGCGGGATCACCAACCTTACCGATTCCAACCGACTGCCCCCACCCTGATCTCCCTCGAAGCCGCCGTGGCCGCTGCCGGTTACCAGGTGATTCAATCGCTCTACCCAAGCGTTCAGGCGGAGGCGGATGATACCTTCGATACATGGCTCGCGTCGGTAGCCCTCGATAGCTCTCTGACCAACGGGCTGCAATTGGGTACCCTCATCGCCCAACGTATGCTGGCCGAGCGGTCAGACGACGGAGCCTCGACAGACGTACCCTACATCCCAAGCGATGCGCCCGGCCAATGGCGTCGGACGCCCCCCTTCTTCCGTCCCCCGCTTACCCCTCAATGGCGCTACGTCCGCCCGTTTACCCTCTCCGATCTCAGCTCCTTTGTTCCGCCTCCGCCTCCTGCGATGGACAGTGTCGAATACGCCCGAGCACTGAACGAAGTGCGGTCCCTCGGAAGCAAAACCAGCACGAAGCGCACCGCCGAACAATCAGAAATCGCAGTGTTCTGGTCAGATTTCTCCTACACGGCCATGCCCCCGGGCCACTGGCACGAGATCGCGGCCAGCATCGCGCGCTCCCGAGGCACTGACCTCGCGTCCACCGCGCGCCTGATGGCGCTACTCAGCCTGGCTCAAGCCGACGCTGCGATCGTGTGCTGGGAGGCCAAGTATCGCTACAACCTATGGCGTCCTGTCACCGCGATTCAGCGAGCCGATGAGGACAACAACCCCGAAACCGTTCCCGAGCCGGGCTGGGATCACTATTTGGCGTCGCCACCGTTTCCCGCCTACACGAGCGGTCATAGCACCTTCAGTAAGGCCAGCGCCGCGGTGCTCGCCTGGTTCTACGGAACCGATGAGATTTCCTTCACCGCCACGTCGGACTCCCTGCCGGGCAAGCTCAGGCATTTTACCAGCTTGTCCGCGTGTGCCGATGAGGTGGGGATGAGCCGGATCTACGGCGGCATTCACTTCCCGTTTGACAACGTGGCGGGAAAGGAAACCGGGCAGAAAGTGGCCGAACACGTGGTTGAGAACTACCTATTGTCGGATCGGGTCCTGCCCTTCGTGAGTATTCTGAGCTACACTGAGGGCGAGGTGGAGCTACGCGTGCACGGCCGTTCACAATCCTCCTTGATCATCGAAACGTCCACCGATCTCCAGGACTGGCAACCCACGGTCACCAACCGGTTCACCACCGGCGGGATCGTAAACCGGCTCCCCGGAGGCTCTTCCCCTCGGCGCTACTTCCGCGCCCGCGAAGGGAACGAGGTGGCAACTCCCCTGCTCCAAGCCGAGTTGGGCCACTGAACCTAGCCACCCGTCACCGACGACTAACGCTCGAAACAGTTGACATCGAGGCTCAGAACTGACACTCCATTCCTGGCCAGCGCACCAGGCCGAGCTTTTCACCGAACTGGTCCAGGATGTGTCAGGCCTTGTAAACCACCGAAACCAGGCAGCAAAAGGACAGAACATGAAGAAAATTATTACTATGATCGCGGCGGTTGCCGTGGGATCTCTTATCAGCACCTCCGCCAGTGCCGCAGAAAAGACGCTCAAGGGCGAGGGCCTGTGCGCGAAATGCGAACTGAAGGAAACCGCCAAGTGCCAGAACGCCGTTCGCGTCGAAGAGGATGGGAAAAAGGTTGTCTATTACCTCGAGGACAACGACATCAGCAAGGCCTTCCACAAGAAGGTCTGCAGCTCTACCACCAAGGTGGTGGCCAAAGGCAAGGTCTCCGAGAAGGACGGCAAGAAGTGGATCGAGGTGTCCAAGATCGACGAAGTTAAGTAAGGACCTCCCGCGGTCTGCACGACCGCCCGGTTCAATTCAACAATTGAAAACCCGCAGCTCGCGCTGCGGGTTTTTTCGTTCCTCTCCGAGGGTTTCCGCTGAGGACGGTCAGCGCCGACGGCGTCGCGACCGCGATTGGCCTCCAGAGCCCGACGGGCGATCGTTCGGACCTCCCGGACGTCGCTTGGATCCCGGCGGGCGGTTGCCGGAAGACTGCGGACGGCCACCCGAACTCGGCGGACGGCTGCTCGATACCTGAAGACGAGCGCCTCCGCCGGGAGGGCGACTGCCCGACGCCTGAAGCCGGGGGGGGGCGGACTGGTTACGGTTTCCGCTTCCGGACGGCCGATTGCCAACGTCCGGTGGTCGGGTTCCCGACGTTTGAAGCCGCCCCCCGGTCCCTGGTGCGCGATGGCTGGACACCTGTAAACGGTTGGGAGGCGAACTCGGACGCGGATGGGTCTCTGAGGACCGGTTAGTGGAACGTTGCGGACGGTTCCCGGGCTCCTGAGGCCAATTCCCAGGCCGCTGAGGCCGGCGCTGGCTACCTTGATGCCTTTGCACTTGAGGCGGTCTTGCTTTGGACGGGGTGAGACCACCCGCCTTCGCCGGAGGCACACACTCGAAATCCACCTGCTTCTTGAAAACATCCACCTTGTGAATCTGCACCGGGATTCGATCGCCCAACTGGATGATCTGCCGGGTTCGACGACCTACGAGATGACCTCGGGAAGCATCGAACACAAAGAAGTCCGTACCCAAGGTGGACAAATGCACCAATCCGCTGAGCCCGAGTTCCGGAACATCTACGAAGAACCCGAAATTCCGAACATCCGTCACCAGGCCTGCGTAGGCGACCCGCTTGCCGGTCTTCAATTGCTCACGCAGATAAGCGTAGAGCTTCACTTCTTTGCTGTCCCGCTCCGCATCCGCCGAGTTTCGCTCCTTCAAGGAGATGTGCTCGGCGGCGGATTTCATCTCGGCCATGGACAGGAGCTTGGTATCGAACAGAGCCCGGTGAACCAGAAGATCGGCGTAGCGCCGGATCGGCGAGGTAAAGTGGGTATAGTCGGTCTTGTGAAGCCCGTAGTGGCCAAGAGGCTGAACGTCATAGCGAGCTCTCATCAGCGAACGCAGGAAGCCGATCTTCAGCGCTGGACCCACTGGAATCGTCTTGAGCTTCGCCAGCAACTTCTGGACCTCGGTGCGCTTCGCGAGCGGGCCGCATGGAACCCGATGCGAGATGACGTCCTGGCGATAATCCTCCAGCCGCCGCTCCTTGGGCGCCTCGTGCACCCGGTAGACAGCCGGCCGGTGGAGGGTGCGCAGTCGAGCTGCCACCGCCTCATTCGCCAAGAGCATGAATTCTTCAATCAGCTGATGTGACACATCATTCTCGACACGCTCAATCCGGGACACCTTGCCCCGCTCGTCGAGTCGGATCTTCATCTCCGGAAAGTCCAAGTCCAATGAACCCGCCTTGAAGCGGGAACGCCGGATTGACTGCGCCAGCTGATTTGCCTGATGAAGCAAGCGATCCAATGGATCGACAGGCGGAACCTGCAGTCGGGCGAACACCTCCTGATAGGTGTATCGGCGCACCGACCTAATCACCGCCGGATAGAACTTCGTTCGAATGACTCGTCCATCCGGTTCCAGCAAAAACTCCGCACACTTCGTGAGCCGGTCCACATGGGGCTTGAGGGAGCACAGCTCATTGCTCAACACCTCGGGCAACATCGGGATCACTCGATCGACCAGGTAGGTCGAGTTCCCGCGCAGGCGAGCCTCTCGGTCGAGCAGGCTGCCGGGGGTCACGTAATGGCTAACGTCTGCAATGTGGACCCACAGCCGCCATTGGCCGTCCGGTCCCTCCTGCAGGGCGATGGCATCGTCGAAATCCTTGGCGTCATCGGGATCAATGGTGATGACACTATGCGATCGGCAATCCACCCGTCCCTCGAGATCCTGCGGGCTCGCATCAGCCAAAGACCGCTGGCTCAAAATCGCGTCCGCATCCTGAAGAACAGGACGTGGAAAATGGAGTGGCAACTCGTAGTTGCGTAGAATCGACAACATGTCCACCCCCTCCTCGTCAGGCGCTCCCAGCACCTCGATAATCTCCCCCTCCGGATTGCTATGTCGAGATTCCCAGCGCAGCAACTCCACCACTACTTTGTCGCCCGGGTAGGCCGGACGTCCGACATCGCGCGGCGGTGGAACATAGACATCGTGCGGCAGACGCGGGTCATCCGGAATGACGTAGAGGAATTCCTTGGTGCGCTGCAGCGTTCCCACGATCTGCTTCTTGCGACGCTCCAGAATCCGAATGACGCTCCCCGTTTGAGGTTCTTTGGCTCCACCAGCACGTGCCTGAGCCACCACCTCGCGGCGCACCAGCACCCGATCCCCGTGCATGGCCGTCGAGGTCTGACTTTCGGGGATAACAATCTCTTCCGCACCCGCTTCGTCAGGTTGCAGAAAGCCTTTGCCCTGACGGTTTATCTGAATGGTCCCCGGGATCAGATCCGCCTCGCGCGACATGATATATCGTTGCGCACGGGTGCGGACGATCACTCCTGATTGCTCCAATCGATGGAGCGTTTCCTCGAGCGCTTCGAGCTGCTTTCGATTTAACCCCAAGGGTTTGAGCAGTTCCGCAGCACTGCTCGGTGTGTAGTCCTTCCGTCCCAACCATTTCAGCAATTTGTCGTCCATAAGTTACCAACCAGCCACCACCCTATCGGGTCTGAACGTTCGGTGCGAGGGGTTTTCGCGGAGTGTATTCAACGACCACCCCAGGAGAAAGCTTGGCAACCGCCCCCATTTCGCCTAAACAAAACCAGATACCACCATTACCAATTTTGGCTCTAACCAGAATGACACTTCGAGTCCTCACGTTTGCAGGCTGGCTGCTCGCCACGTTACTGCCATTGGTCCATGGAACCGCGGCGGAGTCAGCCACCACCAACAAGCCCGTTAGCTATTACAAGGATATCCGGCCAATCCTGCAGGCCAACTGCCAGGGGTGTCACCAGCCCGCGAAACCAAAGGGCGGTTACGTCCTCACCGACTACGACCGCCTGATCCAGCCGGGTGACAGCAAGGACAAGCCCATCGTCTCGGGTCAGCCGGAGGCCAGCCTCTTCGTCAAACAAATCACCCCCGCCAAGGGCGAGGCCGAGATGCCCAAGGGAAAGCCCCCTCTCCATGCGTTGGAGATCGAGATGATCCGCTCCTGGATCGCCCAGGGAGCCACGGACGATACCCCGGCCAATGCGCGTCAAAAATACGATGGGGAGCATCCCCCGCTCTATACCCGAAGCCCTTTGGTTACCGCCCTGGACTACTCCCCGGACGGCACGCTCCTCGCGGTCGCCGGATTCCATGAAGTGCTGCTGCACCGCGCCGATGGATCCGGCGTCACAGCTCGCCTGGTCGGTCTCTCGGATCGCATCCAATCGCTCCGTTTCTCTCCAGACGGCAAACAACTGGCGGTCGGTGGCGGCCAACCGGGACGCCTGGGGGAAGTTCAAATCTGGGACATCGAGAAACGTCGGCTTCTGGTATCGGCCCCGGTGGGCTACGACACACTCTATGGGGTGAACTGGTCCCCCGACGGCAAACTGGTCTCATTCGGCTGCCCGGACAAAACGGTCCGCGCCATCGAGGCCGCGACTGGCAAACAGGTGCTGCAACAGGGATCGCACAATGATTGGGTCCTGGATACCGTATTCTCCACCAATGGCAGTCATGTGATTTCAGTGGGTCGCGATATGTCGGCCAAGCTGACCGAGGTCGCAACCCAGCGCTTCGTCGACAACATTACGTCCATTACTCCGGGCGCCCTCCGAGGAGGCGTCCAAAGCGTCGCCCGACACCCGCATCGCGACGAGATCCTCATCGGAGGGGCGGACGGAGTGCCTCAGATCTATCGGGTCTTCCGCAAAACCAGCCGGCGTATCGGGGACAACGCCAACCTGATCCGTCGCTTTCCAGCCATGGAGGGGCGTCTCTTCAGCGTGGACTACAGCCCGGATGGCAACCGGGTGGTGGCCGGTGCCAGCCTGGATGGCCATGGAGCCGTACAAATCTACAACGCCGCCTTCGACTCCAGCCTGCCGGCAAACCTGGCTCAGATCCATGAAAAGGAAGTCGCGGGTCAATCCGCAGAGGAACGAGCGGCCATCGAGAAATACGTAACAGCGGATGTCAAGGTGCTCGCCAAGATTTCCTTTCCCAGTGTCGCGATCTACGCGGCACGGTTTAGTCCGGACGGCAAAGTGATCGCCGTTTCCGGAAGCGACGGCCAGGTTCGACTTCTGGACTCGTCGTCCGCCAAGATCCTCAAGACCTTTCCGGCGGTAGCCCAACTGGAGACGGCCACAAAAGACGCGGCAATTGAGGTTTCGCTGCCAGCGGGCCGAAAGCCAGAAGACCCGAAGGAAACGCTGTCGCCCGGCGCCCAGGTCGTTTCATTGATGCTGCAGCCCTCCGAGGTAAGTCTCCGCACGCGAAACGATCATATTCAGTTCCTAGTGACCGCCAAGCTGGCCTCGGGCGACGAGGCGGATGTCACGCGCCAGTGCCAGTTTGAGGTGGACGAAGGTTTGGCAACCATCAGCCACTCCGGTCGCTTGACGGGTCTCAAGCCAGGCAGCGGCACGGTCAAAGTCTCGCTGCAGGGAAAGAGCACCACCGCCAAGCTGGATCTGAACCAGTTCAAACCCGACTTCGAGGCTGACTTTATTCAGGACGTCAATCCCATCCTGTCCAAGCTCGGATGCAACGCCGGAACCTGCCACGGTGCCAAGGACGGCAAGAATGGCTTCAAGTTATCGCTGCGCGGCTACGACCCGCTTTACGATGTCCGCTCCTTCGCCGACGACCATGCGGGACGACGGGTAGCAGTCGCCTCTCCCGACGACAGCCTCCTCTTGCTCAAATCGACGGGTGCGGTGCCCCATGAAGGTGGACAACGCACCACCACTGACACGGAATACTATGCGGTCCTGCGCAAATGGATCGCGTCCGGCGCTGCGCTAAACCCATCGTCACCCCGGGTGGCCAAGATCGAACTCTTCCCCAAAAACCCGGTCGTGCAGGAGATCGGTGGTCGTCAGCAAATGCGCATCCTGGCCACTTATACCGACGGCCGGACTCGGGATGTCAGTTCCGAAGCCTTCGTGGAAAGCGGCAACGTGGATGTGGTCGCAACAAGCTCCGATGGCATCGTCACCACGCTCCGCCGTGGAGAAGCGCCCGTCCTGGCTCGCTATGAGGGTGCGTACGCCGCGACGACCGTGACGGTCATGGGAGACCGAAGCGGATTTGTCTGGAAGGATCAGCCCGCCAACAACCGCATCGATGAGTTCGTCGCGGCCAAATGGAAACGGATGAAGATTCTGCCCAGCGAATTGGCCACCGATGCTGAATTTATCCGGCGGGTCTACCTGGATTTGACCGGCCTGCCTCCCACCTCGGATCAGGTGCGACGGTTCTTGAACGACCGGGGAGACAGCCGTACCAAACGGGATGAGATAATTGACCAACTGCTCGGCAGTCCTGACTACGTGGACCACTGGGCCAACAAATGGGCGGATCTGCTGCAGGTCAACCGGAAGTTCTTGGGAGAGGAAGGAGCGGTTCTGTTTCGGGAGTGGATCCGGGGGGAGATCCAAGCCAACACACCCTATGATGAGTTCGCGCGAAAAATCCTGACTGCCTCCGGCTCCAATCGCGAAAACCCGCCGGCCTCCTACTACAAGGTGCTCCGCACCCCAGCTGAGACGATGGAGAACACCACGCACCTCTTCCTGGCCACTCGATTCAACTGCAACAAGTGCCACGATCATCCGTTCGAGCGTTGGACGCAGGATCAGTATTACCAGATGTCCGCCTTCTTCTCTCAAGTGGATTTGCAAAAGGATCCAGCCAGCGGAGACCGGAGGATCGGGGGATCGGCGGTCGAAGGCTCGAAACCCCTGTTCGAAAAAATCATGGATAAGGCGGAGGGCGAGATGATCCACGAGCGCACCGGTCGGGTAGCGCCGCCGGATTTTCCGTTTACCGCCAAGTTCAGTAGCTCGACCAACGAAACGCGGCGACAGCACCTCGCGGCCTGGATGACCTCCTCCGACAACCGTTACTTCGCCCTCAGCTATGTGAATCGGCTGTGGGGATACCTGTTGGGGGTCGGCCTGATTGATCCGCTCGATGATATTCGCGCGGGGAACCCGCCCTCCAACCCTGAGCTTTTGGAGTACCTGACCCAGGAATTTGTGAGTAGCGGCTTCAACACTCGCCGGATCCTCCGACTGATTTGCCAATCCCGCACCTACCAACTTACGGTGGCCAGCCACCGCTGGAACGCGGACGACAAAATCAACTTCAGCCATGCCACGCCACGCCGCCTTCCCGCCGAGGTGCTTATGGACACGGTGTATCGCGTCACCGGGTCCACCTTGAATTTTCCAGGCGTCAAGCTCGGAACCCGAGCGGCCCAACTCGTGGATTCCGGAGTAGATGTTCCTAGCGGCTTCCTCGCCAACCTGGGCCGGCCGGCCCGCGAAAGCGCTTGCGAATGCGAACGCAGCAACGACATTCGTCTCGGATCGGTAATGTCCCTGTTGAGCGGTCCGGCGGTATCGGGCGCGGTGAACGATCCACGAAACGAACTCGCCAAACTCGTCGCCAAGGAAAAAGACGATCGCGCCGTCGTCCGGGAGGTGTTCCTGCGCGTGCTTAACCGGCCGGCGACCGAAAAGGAAATCGACTCCTCCCTCCAAGCCATGGAATCCATGGACTCAGAGCACGCCCAGCTCACCAACGAGCTGGCCAAGGCGGAGTATGAATGGGCACAGACCCGCACGCTCAGGGAAAAAGAACGCGCAGCCGAGATCGCCAAAGCCGAAGGCGCCATCACCGCTCACCTCCTGGCTCAGGCCCCGAAGATCGCGCAGCTGACACGGGAACGCGAGGAGCGCATCGCGGAGGCGCAGCGGATCCTGGGCGACTTCCAACCGCTGCTCCCGGCACGGCTCGCAGACTGGGAGAACCGCCTCACCGATGACCACCTTAAAACCCGGTGGTATCCCATCGATGCCCGCGAGCTGAAAGGCAGCGGATCAGTGAGGCTCGAGAAACTGCCCGACGGCAGTATCCGGGCTTCCAGCGCCAATGGGGAGATGCCCGACTATGCTATCACGGCGGATGTCGCCCTGGCCGGCATTACCGGAGTGAAACTCGAGGTCTTGCCGGATGATGGACTCCCGAACTTCGGACCGGGGTATAAGAATGGCAACTTCCTCCTGAGCGAGCTGGTGATCGAGTCGGCTTCGAAAACTAATGCCGCCAAGTTGATGCGCCAGAAGATCACGGACGGGAAAGCCGACCTGGTTCAGAAGGAACTGGACCTAAAGCACACGTTCGATGGCAAAGTGGAGCAAGGACGCAAGGAAGGCTGGGCAATCGGGGAATCGGAGACAGGCCAGCGCCATTGGGCGACCTTCGCGCTGGAGCAGCCCGTGGGAACTGCGGAAGGCACTACACTCAAGATCACCCTCCAGCACCGCTATCAGCCTGGAAACGACATCGGTCGCTTCCGACTCTGGGTGACGACGAGCGCTGCAGCTGCCGCCGAGGGGCTACCTGCGGACGTCTCCGACATCGCGCAAGTATCCAACATCTTGCGAACACCACCACAAGCCGCTCGGATGCTGGACTTCTATCGAGGACTGGACACCGAGCTGAAGAAGCGCGAGCAGGCTCTCGTCACAGCCAGCAAGCCCGTGCCCGAGGACGAGAAGATCAAAGAGCTCAAGTCGGCCCTGACCAAGGCTTCCCGCCCCATCCAAACCGACCCGGCCTTGGTCCAGCTCCGTCAGGATGTCGAAGTGAGCTCGAAACAGATTGCCAACAAGCGTCTCACCGGAGCCCAGGACTTGACCTGGGCGCTGCTGAATACCCCATCCTTTTTGTTTAACCGCTGAACTGCCTCGAACGCCGACCGAACCTTTCAACATCACATCAACCTATGCTGCGCATCCCTGGCGAATTCTGCACGGACCTCTGCGATCAAAATCTGAAGCTCAGCCGTCGCGACCTGCTGCGCGTGGGCGGCTCCAGCATTCTGGGCATGTCCCTTGGCTCCCTGCTGCAGCTGGGAGCGAGGGCCAACGAGTTGGGAGCGAAAGGTGGGGCCGGGTGGGGAAAAGCGAAAAGCGTCATCATGGTTTATCTCCAGGGTGGCCCAAGCCATCTCGACCTGTGGGATCCCAAGGAGAATGTGCCAGACAAGATCAAAAGCCCGTTTGGGAACATCTCAACCAAGATCCCGGGAGTGCAATTCACTGAGGTGCTCCCGCAGCTGGCCAAAGTGAACGACAAGTTCACAATGATTAGATCCATGAGCTACACGCCCAATGGGTTATTCAACCACACCGCGGCGATCTACCAAATCATGACCGGATACACCACCGACAAGGTGAGTCCCTCCGGCCAGCTCGAACCTCCGAACGCCAAAGATTTCCCCAACTTCGGATCAAATATCATCCGACTAAAGCCTCCCACCGAACCGATGCTGCCCTTCGTGATGCTCCCCCGCCCCCTTCAGGAGAGCAATGTGGTTGGCAAAGGCGGGGCCGCCGGGTTCCTCGGCAAAGGATTCGATCCCTACACGCTCTTTCCAGAGGGCGATGACATGAACATGTCCAAGATGGACAACATCAAGACCGACGATCTCAAGTTACCCTCCGAGGTGTTCTCCCTGCGTTTGCAACGACGCGCCCGGCTTCGAGAATCACTCAACGACGCCATGCCGGAGATCGAAAAGGCCGTAGAAAGCTATAACCTCAACGAGTACTACGAGCGGGCTCTGAACCTCATTATCTCTGGCCGAGCACGCAAAGCATTTGATTTGGGGCAGGAAACCGCAGCGATGCGGGATCGGTACGGTCGCAACACCTTTGGACAGAGCTGTCTCCTGGCGCGCCGGTTGGTCGAAGCCGGCACTCGGGTGGTCGAGGTAGTGTGGCCCAAGATCGCCAACTCGGACAACCACAGCTGGGATGTGCATGTGGGGTTGACCGACCGAATGAAGAACCAGTCCGGGCCGATGCTGGATCAGGGGTTGTCCGCGTTATTCGAGGACCTCGACCAGCGAGGCATGTTGAGCGACACCCTGGTGGTGGCCATCGGCGAGTTCGGACGTAGTCCAGAGAAGGGCTTAAGCACCTCGGGCAACAGCAACAGTGCGGATGGTCGGGATCACTGGCCCTATTGCTACACCTCGGTGATCGGGGGAGCTGGGATCAAGCGCGGATATGTGCATGGGCAGTCGGACAAGACCGCATCCAGTCCGGCCGAAGATCCCGTGCATCCCAGCGAAGTCCTCGCTACCATTTACCACGCGGTGGGAATCGACCCCGAAACCATCGTCTACAACCATCTCAACCAGCCTCGTGAGTTGGTGAAAGCCAAAGCGCTGACGAAGTTGTTTACCTAGGCTCAAGCGCGGGGCTAGACAAGTTGGAGGAGATCCGCAGCTGAGAACCCGCAGGGTTCAAAGAGATTGGCCGGGGCGTGAAGCGCAGCGACACGCCCGGTCTTTCGGCCCCTGTCTACAGCACCCTGAAAGGCGTGCCACCCGTCGGCGAGTGGATCGACCCACGATCAGTATCCTTGAGCAATGGAGATGCAAGCCTCGGAATCCGGTGGCATCGCTGCGCGATGCTCCGCATTTTTAACGGTTCCGGGGGTGCTGGCACCCCCGGCTATTCTCTTCGAACCCTGCGGGTTCGGGCTCTGCCGACAAGTTGGGAAACGCCGGTATCACCCCACCTGTCTAGTGGGCACTTTTGGGGCTAAAGCTGTGAGAGGTCTACCGCACTCCATCTGACCCAACTCGGTCGCGAAGCGTCCTGGACTGCTGTAGCCCTCTACCGCTTTTCGGCGCGCCCGGAGGGCTATCCCGACGCTGGCTGTATCAAGACACCGTCGCCGGCTTCGCCGCGGTCCCCGCACCCGCAGCCGGCGGCCGTTTGGAGAAACTGCGCCAGTAGCTCAAAGGCAGCAGCGCCATCCCGATGAAAATCAGCTGGGAGATGTCGAAGATCAGCAGCCACTTGAACGCGGCGTCCATGAATCCGTAGGAGTGCAATCCGATCCCCAGCATGTTCACGCCGAACCAGGAGAAAGCCGTAATGACGTTTCCGAACAGGGCGATGGCCATCAGGCTCTTCTCCGTGCAGATCTTCCCCCACCGAGCATGCAGATAGACAGCGTTCCAAATCACAATCATCAAGGCCCCATTCTCCTTGGGATCCCAGCCCCAAAACCGTCCCCAGGATTGGTCTGCCCAAATGCCCCCGAGGACAGTGCCTACCAGGCTGAACAAGGTCGCGAAACAGATGATGCCGTAAACCATTCGGGAGAGCGCCGTGGCCATCTGCTCCGTCAGGGAGGTCGTCAGCACTCCCCGCAGCACATAGAGCATCGCCAGAAACCCAGCTAGGAAGGAGGCCGAGTAGCCGAGCGTCACCACGACCACATGAGTGGCCAACCAGAAATTGGTATCGAGGACCGCGCGCATCATCTCCATGGTGTCTCCGCCCAATGAAAGATTGTGCGCCACAATCAAGGTGGTGAAGCCACCCATCGAAGCCACTACCGACCCAATGGCATTCCGATAGAAAAACTCAATCGTAATCCCCAGAATGCAGATGCCCCAACCAATGAACACCGCCGAAGAATAGAGGTTGGTGACCGGAGGACGGCCTTCCAAGACCATCCGATAGATCAGGCCGGACGTATGAACCAGGGCGGTGAGAATCAACAGGTAGAGCGCCGAACGACGGAACGGCTCCGATTGGTTGAACCAGGAGGCACATGCCAGGATGAAAGCCAGCACGTAGATCGCCGAGGATTTGTAGAATGGCTCGAAGTGATTGAAGTAGTGCTCATTGCCTCCCTTGGCCACCTCAGGCTGGTATTGATGATCCAAGAGCCATTGCTGATACTTGCTCAACGAACTGTTGAAGCGAGCGGGCTCGCCCGCATGATAGGCCGAGGCCATTTCCGCATAGGACAAAACGGGTTCGAGGACTTTGCCACCTCGGGCTGCTTCCATCAGGCTCGTACCCACGTTCATCCAATCGTCTCGAGTATGATTCGGAGATCCAGAAGGAACCACCAAGGCGTAGCCGAAACGCGCCATTTGATCGTAGCGTTGGAGGTGATCCACAATCGTGTCAAAGGCCTTCTGATCAAACTCCTTGCCCGCCTCGCGATCCCGCACCGCTTTCACACCCGGTTCCACAGCGGCCTGATAAGTCTTCAGCTCAGCCGCAAAATCCAGCGTTGACTCGTGCTTGAGTGTGTTCTTGATTCGGCGGTAAAGAATCACATTCTGATGCAGTCGCATCACGGCCTTCTCGAACGGGTTTTGGCTCTCGCTCTTCACCTTTTCGGTATCGATGCGTTCCGCCTCCCGTCCCAAGTCCATGATGTTGGTCTGGAACTGCGTGAACGAGAAGAATTTCTCCTCCGGTGACAACTTCAGCATGCCGCGCAGATCGGGATGATCGATCCGAAAGACCTGGCGGGTGTCGGCCTGATCCGGTTTGAAAACCACCTCAAGAAACCAGTCGATCGCCTGCAACGTCTTGCCCCCCTCCACGGGCACCGTCTGCTTGCCCCGCAACACCAGGAGTGAGTTGCGGGCCACGCTGTCCATCGGCTGGGTTCGGCCGTTCAACAGAACCGGCAACTGGCCAAAGCCCTTGGTGTTGATCCCCTCGGGCACCCGCGGCGGACGCAACCCGGCTCCCAGCCACAACAACACCAGAACCGTTAGAATCAGAGGAAGCTGCTTTTTCATGAGGTTCGCTTTTTGATGAATCCAACCAAATGTATCATGAATTGAATCACGAGACCCAGTCCCGCCATGATACACGCAATGTAGGGGGTCAGCCATCCCGGATTGCGCACCACCTGCAACACCGTCACTTTGTCGTCCACCTTGTCGAAGCTGGCCTGATAAAACGTCAGCCCGGCGTATCGCAACGGGTTGTTCATGTAGATCAAGACCTCGCGATCCTCACCGGTGGAGGGATTCTGCAGCCGGATTTGGCTGGAGAAATTCCGCGGCAGCTCGGTTCCTTTGTACTTATCGTGACGGAAATCGAGCAGGCTCAGACTAAACGGATAGTAATGACGAGCCAGCCGCAGAGTCATCGCATAAGTCCGATCCTTGTAGGTGAACTTCTGAGGCTCATCGAAGTAGCCAGACACCATCCAGGTTCCCAAAGAGCCCTCCGGACCCGCGACTTCCACCACCATCGACGGCACATCGCGATACTCCATCGAGGTAACCCGCGGAAGCTCGATCGCGTGCGCCCTGACGCCGATGCCCTGGGTCGCCTGAGCCGGCTGGTTCAGGATCGCACCACTGCGGTTGGTCACCGTGGAATGCTCGAAATACTCCTTGATGTTAAGATGGAACGGCAAGCCGGGAGGCTGGATGGCCCCGCGTTGCTTCAGCAGCGACTCGGGCACGGCGAACACCTTGTCCTTCTCCTTTTCCGTGGTATCGATGAGCGCGAATTCGGAACGGCGGTCGGCCTCGGAATAGTTGCGGGTTTCACCCTCGCGAATCCGAATGCCGCTCTCGGTCGCCAACTGGTCGGTCATCAACTGCCCCAACAGCAAAAGGATGAGCCCCAAGTGGACCAAAAAGATTCCCGACTTTTTCCAGGACATCCGAAACCGTTGGATGTGAGCGGCGACCAGATTGATGAGCAGCAGCGTGCCGATCAGATACCCTCCGGGAAAAACCGGAATCCAGGGAGCCGCCAACACATCGGCGGCAAGCATGGGGGTGAGGTAGATGTTCACCAGCTGGGCGGACTTCTTCAGCGCGGCCAGCATGGCGGCCGCATCGACAAACATGCTGTGGAAAAAATGAGTCTGGGCGATGTAAAGCCCGAGAGGCTCCTGCGCCATCGTTCCCAGAAAGACCAGGATCAACCCCAGCACCAGCAGCACAATCGTCAGCCGCAAGGAACAGAGCAGGTTCAGAAATCGTTTAAGGGGCTTGGCCATATTTCGCACTTTGAACAAACTTGAGAAGAGGACCCTTCTCCCGCTCGGAGACGGACGGAGTTCCCATCATCTTGTAAAACCAGGTGTCCCCGTTCACAGGGACAACCACTCCCACCAGCCGCGCCGGCTGGCCGGTCTTGGCATCGGTTCCTAGAAAATCAACGACCGTCCCCTTCCCGCCTTCCCAGACCAAAGGCTGCGT
The DNA here is from genome assembly GCA_016793885.1 of Verrucomicrobiales bacterium. NCBI lineage: Bacteria > Pseudomonadati > Verrucomicrobiota > Verrucomicrobiia > Verrucomicrobiales > Verrucomicrobiales bacterium. Next base: position 205,221 of record JAEUHE010000042.1, on the reverse strand, counting down.
TTCCTGGGCAAGAGAGTCAGCGGCCAAGGGAGACAAACCGACCTGCCCCCGCCAACGATTCACGTTCGCTAGCAGCCCTCCCACATCACCCGGGAAACGACTGATGGTCACATCCGCCTTGGCGGAGGCTTCGCCGGTCACCACAAATTTGCTCAAGACCATCGGACCAGGGCTGGCTGCCTGCCAGCCGGCGGGAACCGTCCACGCCGGCAGACCTGGTTCGGACGCGGGTGGAACTGGCGCGGAAGGGGCGGAAGCGCTGGCCACCGGCCGATCCGCCGAGGGCTCCGCGAACGAGACGCCCTTCAAGAACTCTGTCAACACCGGCCGCTGCGCCTGAACCAACCCCTCATCGCCCGCCAGCTTGAAAAACCAGGTAACCCCCTCGCGAACCACCACCGCCACCAGAACGCCATTGGGATCGGTCGCCTGAGCCGCCTCAGATCCACGCATGTCGAAAAGCTTGCCCTCCAATCCAGCGATCTGGAGAGGGGCCACATACTTGGCCAGCGCATCGGCCTCCACCGGCCCCAACCCGATCTGCTTGCGCCACATGTTGACAAACTCCAGATCATTGCCGCCCATGCCCGCAAGCGGGATCACCGAGAGTTCAGCTGACCGACCACCAGAACCGGCGATTACAAAGTTGGCCGCCCGCATCCGATTCGGCACCTCCCGAGATTCCCATCCCTCCGGCAGCTTGCTCCACCGCAACTCCGGCATCGGCGGGGCCACGCCGGCCGTGTCCGCGCGCACCGGCGCCTTTTCCTTAGGCACCTCATAAACCTGGATCGACTCCTGTTTGCACCCCACCAACGCAGCCGACACCAACAGCACCCACAGGTGCGGTCTCCGGTTCAACCAAAATAGACTAAGGGACATCGGCTGCATTCGTTAATAGTTAGGAGCCCAAGGGCCGGCAGTCAAAGATTGACTGTTCCGGAAGCAAGATTGTTCATCTGGAGTATCCGAACGAAAAATGCGTTTGCGGGTTGTAGTTCGACCGCCCTTAGGATATCAAATCGTTGCTAGATCATTATCCCATGTCATCGCCGCAATTAACCCATCGACTTACCAACCGACCAGCGCTCTTCGCCTTGTTGACGAGTGTCGCGTTCTGCCTCTTTCCAGGAGTCGGCCAGGGCGCCAGTGTGCACTCGGCGACCGACCCCGTCCCTCGAGCCGACGAAAGCTGGAAGACCCGCCAAAAGCTCCTCAATCAGCGGGCGGCTGATGGCGGCCGCTCCGCCGAGGTCATCTTCATCGGCGATTCCATCACCCAAGGCTGGGAAGGAGAAGGCAAAGCGGTGTGGGAACGCTATTATGCCCCGCGCAAGGCGATCAACCTGGGCATTGGAGGCGACCGAACTCAGCATGTGCTTTGGCGCCTGGACAATGGGAACGTCGACGGACTCGCGCCGCGCGCTGCGGTGGTCATGATCGGCACCAACAACTCCAACGGAGAAGACAACTCGATCGCTCAGATAGCCGACGGCGTCGCCGCGATCGTCACCAAGCTGCGAGCGAAGCTTCCCCAGACCAAGATTCTGCTGTTGGCCATCTTTCCTCGGGGTGAAAACCCCTCCAACCAGCGCGGAAAGCTGCTCCAGGTGAACCAGATCCTTCGGCGTCTGGCCGACAGTCAGTGGGTGCACTGGCTGGACATCGGACATCTCTTCGTTACCGAGCAGGGTTTGATCCCGCGTGACCTTATGCCCGATTATCTGCACTTGTCGCCGAAGGGCTACTCGCTGTGGGCCGACTCTATCGAGGAGAAACTCAGTTCACTGATGGGTGGCCAAACGGCAGGCGATGCAGTCAATCCCAATGCTCAAACTCTCGCTGGAGAATGGATCTGGAAGATTCAAGGTCCGGACGGCAATCCGGTGGAAGCCCCGCTGATCCTCACGGTTCAAGGCAGCCAAATCACAGGCAAGTTCGCCCGGGGCAACACCGACCGCTGGCTGGAGATCGCCGATGGTAAGCTGGAAGGAAACCGAATGAGCTGGACCGTGAAGCGCGACCGCCCAACCGGAGGCGAGCTAACCTACCGCATGTCGGGGACGCTGACGGACGGCAAAATCAACGGACGCGTCAAAACCCTCCTCAACGGGGAGGAGCAGGACGTTGAGTGGAGCGCTCGACGTAAGTAACCCCGCCCAGACCGCTCCACCGCTCCCCTCCCCTCCGATCCGTCCGAGGACGGAAGCATCGAGCTGTCTCTTGGAGCGCCTGACCGGTCACCGGCAGGGTCGCCTCAGGAACGCCGCTACAGACCGACGCCGTCGACCGAACTCACTTTAGAGCATTAGAACCATGGAACCTGGAATTTCAATCTTGTCCACTCAGGACATCGAACTCCGACACAACGATCGAGAGATCCTGAACCGCGCCTCGCTGTCGGTCGCCGAGCACGACCGCCTCGGTCTGGTGGGCCGCAACGGCAGCGGCAAGACAACGTTCTTGCGTATTCTCACCGGCGAGATCGTTCCCGATTCGGGCAATGTCACCCGGCAGCGCGGCCTGGTGGTCGGCTATCTCCCCCAGGAGTTCACCCTCGATCCCGCCTTGAACGTGCAGGAGAATATTCGATCGGGAGCCAAGCACATCTTGGATCTCATCGAAGAGTTCGAAAACCTCGCGGGAGACTCACCCCGACACGCCGTCCTGGAGGAACAAATCGCCCACTTCGATGGATGGAATCTGGACCACCGTATCACGCTGGCCCTGGCGCACCTGAACTGCCCGGCGGCAGATCGGGACATCCAGTCGCTGTCCGGCGGGGAAAAACGACGTGTAGCCCTGGCGCGCGCGATCGTCGCCCAACCGGATCTCCTCATCCTGGATGAACCCACCAACCATCTCGACACCGAGAGCATTGAATGGATCGTGGAGTATCTCTCCCAATACCCCGGCGCCTTGCTCGTAGTGACTCACGATCGACACTTTCTCGATCAAATCGCCACCGGGATCATCGAACTCCGCAACGGCGTGTTCGAACGCTACGATGGCAACTACACCGATTACCTCGGGGCGCGGGCGGAGAAGCTGCTGTCCGAGGAACTCGTCGAGCATAAACGCCAGATGTTCCTGCGGCGGGAAATGGACTGGGTCCGCCGTCAGCCCAAGGCGCGGACCACGAAGTCCAAGAGCCGCCTCGACCAATTCTTCGAAGTGGCCGAGCAAGGCCCTCCCCCGGAGGAGTCCGACATGGATCTGGTGATCCCACCGGCGCCCCAGCTGGGAAATCGCGTGGTGGATCTGTGTGGCGTCGGAATGGAACTCGGCGGCCGGTGGCTGTTCCAGAACATCGACCTGACCTTCGCCGGCGGAACACGTATCGGGATCACTGGACGAAACGGACTGGGCAAAACCACGCTGCTGCGCATTTTGATCGGGCAGCTCGCCCCCACGCTCGGAGAGGTCCGGACCGGGCAGTTGACTCAGTTCAATTACATTGACCAGGGGAGACTACAGCTGAATGAAGATCGGACCGTGCTCGAGGAGATCAGCGATGGCAGTGAGTGGGTGAAGTGGGGCGACTCCAAGCTTTCGTTGCGCGCTTACCTCAAACGCTTCTTGTTCACGGACGACCGCATCGTCACTCCGGTGAAGTACCTGAGCGGAGGTGAACGCAGCCGGCTCCTGCTCGCACGCATCCTCAAGCAGGGAGGAAACTTCCTGATCCTGGATGAGCCCACCAACGATCTGGACCTGCCCTCACTACGGGTGTTGGAGGAAGCGCTGCTGGCATTCACCGGCTGCGTCCTGGTGGTTAGCCATGACCGCTACTTTCTGAACCGGATCTGCACCGGCATCCTCGCCTTCGAAGGCGAAGGCCGGGTCGAATACAGCATCGGAAACTACGACTATTATTTGGAGAAGAAGAAGCGCGCCTCCCAGGCACGAGCCGGAGGCCGTTCTGGGGAGAACCCGGGGGCGAGAGAAAAAGCGGGAGCGACGGTCGCCAGCGGCGGAGGCAGCGGCAAAAAGCGCAAGCTCAGCTTCAAGGAACAGCGCGAGCTGGAGGGGATCGAGGCGGTCATCCAGGCGGCCGAGGCGGAAGTGGCCCGAATCGAGGCCCTCTTCATTTCTCCGGATTTCCACCGCGACTACGGAACGAAAACAACCCAACTCACCGAGCAGATGGAGAAGGAAAAGCAACGAATCGTCAGCCTCTACGCCCGTTGGGAGGAGCTTGAGGCCATCCGCGTCGAGTCCGCCTCGGTTTAAGCGGCTCCTCGAAGCCAGCCGTCGGGGTCCGGCGCCATGAAACCACTTTCCGAACGTTCATTGTTGCTGCTGCTCGCGGCGGTGCAGTTCACGCATATCATGGACTTCATGATCATGATGCCGCTTGGACCGCAGCTCATGCGGGTGATGGAGATCGGGCCGGGACAATTCGCGGCCTTTGTGGCAGCCTATGCGATCAGCTCCGGCATCGTCAGCCTGCTGGCTGCGCCGTTCGTTGACCGGTTCGATCGCAAGAAGCTGCTGCTGTTCACTTATGCGGGATTCGCTCTGGGTACCTTGACGTGTGCCTTGGTGCAAAATGCCACGCCTCTTCTCGTCGCGCGGGCGGTCAGCGGCGCGTTCGGAGGACTTTCCACGGCAACCGTATTGGCCATCGTCGGGGACGTCATCCCGCCGCAACGCCGCGCGGCGGCCATGGGCATCGTGATGACCGCTTTCTCGGTAGCGGCGGCGCTCGGCGTCCCTTTCGGGCTGCAACTGGCGCAGATGTTCCGTTGGGAAACTCCGTTCTTCGTCCTCGCAGGAATGGCGAGTGTGACGTGGGCGGTGGCGCTGTTGAAAATGCCGTCTCTTCGCGGACATCTCGAGGGCGGCCGCTCCCGGCGCGCGTTCTCCGAACTGATACGCGACGCCAATGCCGGCCGGGCTTTGCTGTTCATGGTGGCAACCGTGCTGGGCCATTTCACCATCATTCCGCTGCTCTCCCCTTATCTCGTTCATAACGTCGGTTTGCCGGAAAACGATCTGTTCCTCGTGTATCTGACCGGCGGGGTGCTGACCGTGTTCACCGCGCCACGGATCGGCAGGCTGGCCGACCGTTTCGGGCGGCGCCGCGTGTTCTCCGTGCTGGTCATCATCGCGAGCCTGGTCACGGTGTTCATCGCGAACTCAGGCCGCCTGCCAGTCTGGGCGGTGCTGGTTTCGGGCGGAGCGTTCTTTGTCTTCGCCAGCGGACGCTTCGTGCCCGGCCAGGCAATCATGACGCTCGCCGTGCCGGCGTCGCGACGCGGGGCCTTTATGAGCTTGAGCGGCTGCGCTCGCGACCTCGCCACCGGACTGGCTTCCGGTATCGCCGGCCGGGTGGTAACCACCGCCCCTTCCGGGGAACTAGTGAATTTTCACTGGCTGGGATGGATCGCCGTTGCGGCTGGCGCGCTAAGTATTTGGCTGGCGACTCACGTGCAGGTTCACGAATCAGATGAGCTTCGTCCGCATTCTTAGCGGCAACACTGCGGTTTGGAGACGTTGAACCGGTGGTCGAGGTCCCTTGATAGAGTCAGGAGCGGAGTCGCTTCCAGGCCAGCCCAGGACGCTCCGTGCGGAATGTGACCAGCCGAGTATGCTCCACTTCCGTGACGTAAATCGTTCGGCCATCCGGCCCCCCAAAGCACAAATTGCTCGGCTTGCTGCCCAGGACCGGAATGGTGCGTAGGACTTCCCCCTGCGGGGAGACCACAGCCACCAAACCAGCACCATGCCTGGTGATATAGAGATTCCCATCGACATCCGCGCGCATGCCATCGAAGCCGAAATCCTCGAATTTCCTGAGCAGGCGTTTATTGGTCAAGGTACGCTGTGGAGTCAGGGTAAATGCCCAAACATTGCGCTGAACGCTCTCGTTCACATAGAGCGTGCTCCCATCAGGACTGACCTCGATGCCGTTGGTGGTACCCATTCCCTGAGCGAGCAGATGCGTCGAGCCATCCTTGTCGATACGCCACAGCTGACCATCACCAGTCTTCCATCCCGGGTCGCTCGCAAACAGAGTGCCATCCGGGGCTATCGCCAGATCGTTAGGCTGGTTCATCTTCGGGTTGTGCGCGAACACCGAAATCTTGCGCGTACGCGGGTCGATCTGCAGCACATTGTGCTGGGTGTAATCGGCGACAAACATCTGGCCAGCGCGATCGAACACGATCCCGTTCCCAACGCTCTTGCCGGGAAGCTCAACGAAAACCTCGGAAGTGCCGTCGGGTCGAGTGCGTCCGATGGTTCCCTCTTTGCGATAGTTGACGGCGTAGACATTCCCATCGCGATCGCAGGCCGGCCCTTCAATGCCGAGTGTGAACTCACCCGGCTGCGTAAGCGGTCTCGCGGTCCAAAGCGGCTCATGGGACCCGCTCGACTGACAGCCCGCCAGGGGAACCACCGCGGGCAGCGCGAGAGCTGCCGCAGTCCGACGAAGGAAGGTTCGCTTCGAAATCATGCCAGGCAGGGTAGCGGACCCATCGACGGAGATGCAAGATTCAGAGGTCACAGAATGTGTTCAGGGTAGCCCTCTGTTCGAAGGAGTTTCTGAGGCCGAAGCCGAGAACCCGCGGGATTCGGACTCTGCCGGCAATGCGAGAAACGCTGGCGTTGCCCAGCGTTTCAGGTCCCGACGGAGTCGGGAATCTCTGCTGATGCGGACGCGCCCTCACCCGGAAATAGTCACACCTGGGCCACCACCCCACTTGTCGGCACTCTTGACCCGGTTCAGGAACCGCCTAGGCTCGCTTTACAGCAGGCCTGAGCGTTAACAGGCCCCAGGCCTAGTTTTCGAAAGCGCGCCACCATGAACGTCATTGGCATCCAATTAGACATCGTTTGGGAAAACAAGCCGGAGAATTTCTCCCGCGTCGATCGCCTGATGGCCGCAGCCTCCCCCGAGCCAGGATCCCTCATTGTGCTGCCGGAGATGTTCGCGACCGGATTCAGCATGGATGCCGCTAAAAACCAGGAATCACTTCCCTCCCCGACCGTACGTTTCCTCTCTCAGTTGGCTCAGAAGCACCAGGTTGGAATCCTGGCTGGAATGGTCCTTAAGGATGCCCAGGGTCGTCCCAGAAACGAATCGGTGTTCCTTTCCCCTGCGGGTGTCATGGAGTGCCGCTACGCGAAAATGCAGCCGTTTACCTTGGCCGGGGAGGCTCAAAACTTTGCGGCCGGAACACAGGTCGAAGTCTTTTCCTATGGCGGATTCCGAATCGCTCCATTCGTTTGCTACGACCTTCGCTTCCCTGAACTGTTCCGCGCCGCGATTGACCAAGGTGCGGACCTCCTTGTCGTGATCGCCAATTGGCCGGTCGTTCGAGTGGGCCATTGGCGAACGTTGCTGCAAGCGCGAGCAATAGAGAACCAAGCCTATGTCGTAGGCGTTAACCGAACCGGTAGCGATCCCACGCTTCACTACACCGGCCAGAGCCTGATTGTCGACCCGTTAGGGGAAATCCTGGCGGAGGCGGGAGAGCCCGAAGGAGTCATGAAGGCTCAGCTGGATCCACACCTGTCGGCGAGTTGGCGAGCAAAGTTCCCTGCGCTGACGGATCGGCGAATGCCCCCAGGTGCTTCCACGGCAGCAGTCCTCGCGACCCACCTCCAATGACCCGGACATGGCCATCGTCACCGTGACCTATCTCCAAATGCTGTCGCGCGAGGCGATCAGGCCCCGTCCCTGCCCGGACCCCCACCTGGAGATTCGCGAAACAACAGTCAAGCAATGGCAGTTCAATCGCTTTCTCTACATGTTGGTGGGCGGCGACTGGGGATGGGTGGATAAACTTGTCTGGGACGATGCCGAATGGAAAGCATACGCCGAGGCGGAATCACTGCGCACGTTCGTCCTTTACTACGACGGCTCACCAGCCGGTTACTTCGAGCTGAATTTCCAGATCGAACGTCAGGTGGAAATCTCCTACTTCGGCCTAGCGCCTAAATTCATCGGCCAAGGGATGGGCGGTTACCTGCTGAGCTGCGCGCTTCTGACGGCTTGGGAAACCCACCCCGATCGAGTCTGGGTTCACACCTGCAGCAAGGATCATCCTGCCGCCCTCGTCAATTACCAGGCGCGCGGGCTGCAGATTTACAAGGTCGAACACATTCCTTTGTGAACACACTCGATTAACCACCCCCCAGGAACCTGGAAGCTATGGACAGCCCCCACATCCTTCATCGGTCGCATCCCGCTCCCCCTAACCCACTCAAACATCTTTTCGCCTTCCTGCTACTCATCGGCCTCGTCTGGAGCCTGGGAACCGTTCGTTCAGCCGCGAGTTCGGCCAACGGTCGCGTGGTGCTTCAGGCTTTCTGGTGGGACTATTGGAACAACAATTATCCTGCCGATTGGTCCACCTACCTCGCCGACCTGGCTCCGCGCCTGCGAGAGATGGGAATCGATGCCGTCTGGATTCCGCCGACCTGCAAGAACAAGGATGCTACGGGCGCAGTCGGCTACGCTCCCTTCGATCACTATGACCTCGGCGACAAATGGCAGGGCGGCAACACCGGAACGCGTTTCGGCACCAAGGACGACTATCTGCGCTGCGTGGCCATCCTGCATGCCAATGGCATTGAGGTCATCCAGGATGTAGTCTGGAACCATCTGAATGGGGCCGGATCAGGCGACGGCAGCGGTGGCGAAGACCCCCAAGCTCACGGAAACCGATACAAGAATTTCCGCTACTCCTGCTTTCAAACACCAGCGAAGTCGGAGACAGCCGCCAACTACCTGGCCCGCAAAGGACGTTTCCCGAAAAACTGGCAGAACTTTCATCCGTCTCCCGCGCACGACACAGAGAACGGCGATATCGCCGCAGGCTGGTTTGGACCGGATCTGTGTTATTTCCGCGATGCGTATGGCCGGAGTAGCAACGCGAAATTCAACCCGACCCAGCCCGCCAACTACGTCCGGGACCAGGTCAGGGCTTGGTCAGTCTGGCTCAAAAAGCAAACCGGCGTGGACGGGTTTCGCATTGATGCCGTCAAACACTTCGAACCGTGGGCCTGCAAAGATTTCCTGTGGAACCTCGCCCACAATGCCAACGACGCCAGTGGTGGACCGGATATGTTCGCCGTGGGCGAATACATCGGAAACCGAGACCAACTTGACCAGTGGGTCGACAGCGTGAACCACAGCGACGGCTTCGCTGACGTGGTGGGCAGTTTTGATTTCAGCCTGCGTTCGTCGCTCAAGAGCATGATCGATGGCAGTGGTTTCTTCGACTTAGGCTCCCTTCCCAGCACACAACAGCAGCGTCGCACTCGAGCCGTCAGCTTCGTTAACAGCCATGACTCGTTTCGTCCGAGACTAGGCGCGACAGGTGATTACGTCGGGTGGGACTCCGCCAACGAATTGGGCGGCCACGTCGACCCCAACGATCCTCGTATCCAAGCCGCTTACGCGGTGGCCTTCGCCATGGATGGATCCCCTTGCATCTTCTTCGAAGACCTTTTCGACCTTCACTCCACCAGTGCGCGCTGGACCCATTTTCCCACCAACGAATCCACACTTCCAGCGCGCGATTATCTCAAGAACCTGATCTGGTGTCATGAGAGCCTGAGGTTCAAGGAGGGAGCTTATCTGGTCCGCTGGCAGGCCGCCGACTTGCTGGTGATGGAGCGTCAGTCGCGGGCCATCATCGGCGTGAACGACCATTGGACAGCTTGGCAAGAGGCAACGATCCCCACCTCGTTCGCTCCCGGCACCCGTCTCCACGACTATTCCGGGGCGAACACCGAGGATCTGGTCGTGGGAGGGACAGGACAGGTCACCATCCATGTGCCTCCATGCGATGGGTCTAACCGACGACGGGGCTATGCCGTCTGGGGCCCCGCCGGTATCAGCCCAATTCCGCCCCAAGCAGAGATCAGCACCCTGCAGGAATGGGAGATGGCGGATGACCTGGGGGATTCGCATCCCCAGTCGTTAGGGCAAGGTGGCGCTCTCCCTTCACGATCGGTTGAGTGGCGGACAGTCGGGCGCCTCTATGCCGCGCCGAATCGGAAAACCCTCGTCGAGTTGCACCCCAGCCGCACCAACACACCCATTACCCTCCAGGTTGAGAACGCGAACTCGGTGGTGGGGCAATCCACAGGTCAGGGAGTTGTTCGAGTGGAGGTCAGCCCCTCGCAAGCAGGCTATCTCACTCTCAAAGTGCGGAACGCACGCTCTACCAATCCCAAGCAGACCGTTTGGGTAAAGGCCCGCTATACAGCGCCTACCAGGCGAGATCCCTGAAACCACTCAGGCGGAACGCCCCAGCCACACGATAAGGATGGTGCCGAGGATGATCCGATACCATCCGAATCCAACGAACGTGTGTGACTGCACGAAGCGCAACAGCCAGCGCACAACCAGGAAGGCGGAAATGGCTGAGATCAAAGTCCCAAGTCCCACGAGCCACCAGTCCGAGCTCGTCAAGGAGCTGCCGCTCTTGAGCTCACTCAGGACCTCAAGTCCGCTGGCGGCGAACATGGTGGGAATCCCGACCAGAAAGGAGAACTCGGTAGCGGCCGGACGACTGATGCCCAGCGCCAAGGCGAACAGGATGCAAGCTCCGGAGCGCGAAGTTCCCGGACAAGTCGCCGCCAGCAACTGAGCACAACCGACAGCCGTGGCCGCCGCCCAACTTACCTCGGCGACAGTGGGACGCCCACGCAACCAACGCTCGATCACCAGAATCACGATCCCACCAATCAACGTAGCCATCGCCACCGGAAAAACTGTCTCCGGCAGCTTCCAGTGAAGAACTTTCTTGAGAATGAAGCCTCCAGCGGCGGTGATCCCGAAAGCCCAACCCAGCTTCAGCAGGTACAACCGCGTGGCCGGCTCCCGGCTGGAGAGCAGCAGCTCCCGCGCTCGCTTGGAAAAGACGACCAGCACCGCCATCACCGCGCCGCATTGGATCACCACTTTGAACAGCTCGGTTTTGGTGACCCCGGCATGGATCCAACGTTCCGCGATCAGCAGGTGGCCGGTCGAGGAGACCGGAAGGAACTCGGTCAAACCCTCGATGATCCCCAGAATGATAACAGCAATCCAGTCAGGCATTCAGTTGCTTAGATGAGTTGAGACAAAACGATATGCTGGGGCGATGGCACCAGCCTACTCTCCCAGGAAATGGATGGCCACTCGGCGGGAGTGCGGAGCGGTCCGGTGCTCCCACACATAAATCCCCTGCCAGGTGCCAAGACACATCCTTCCCGATCGAATCGGGATGGAGAGCTGAACAGTAGTTAAGGCCGTCCGAAGATGGGCTGCCATGTCGTCATCGCCTTCTGCGGTATGAACGAAAAGCGGATCCCCGTCCGGAACCAGCCGTTCAAAAAACCGTTCCAGGTCCCCGCGCACATCAGGATCGGCATTCTCTTGGATAAGGAGAGAGGCCGAGGTGTGCTGAATAAACAAGGTCGCCAGCCCGGTAGTGAGGCTGCAGTCGTCCAGGTGACCCTGGACCTGCGGGGTGATCTCGGTGAACCCCCGGCCTTGAGTCCGGAGGGTGATCTCGAAAAAAGCCTGTTTCATTTGGCCGACGCCGCCGCTTTGAATGCGGCGTCCAGTCGCTTCTCAAGTTCCGCGTTTTGAGGATGACCATTGCTGGTGGCCTTCTGATAGTGCCACTGGGCAAGCTTATGGGAGGGCGGCTGCTGCAGGATGTATTCAACCGCGAGATTGTAATGGGCGTCGGGATAGTCTGGCTGAATCTGCAGGGCTTTGCGGAACGCCGTCTCGGCCGGCTCGCGCAAGCCTTTTTGGCTGAGGGCCACTCCGAGCGAGTTCTGAGTCATCGCGTTTTGAGGATTCGCGTTGGCCGAACGGCTTAGAGCATCGAGAGCCTCGTCGGTTTTGTCCTGACGCAGGCGGATCAAACCGAGGATGTAGAGAGCCGCCGGATCCTCAGCACCTACCGCCAAGGCCTGTTGGATGGTCTTCTCGGCCAGGTCCAACCGCTGCAAGGCGAACTGCGCAGCCGCCAAGTGCGTGAGAACGCTGACGTTCCCCTGATCCTGCTGCGCCAGACGCTGAAATTTCTGCTCGGCTTGGGCGTATCGGCCCGCCTCGTAATCCGCTCGCGCCTCGTTCATCAAGCCAGTCGGCACCGATCCCGACCCCGACGCGGCACCGGAGGCTGGACTGGCGGCCCGATTCGACGCCAAGTCGGAGGGCGAAGCGATATTGGCTTCCAGCCGACCGAACAACGCCAATTCCTGCTCGGTGTAGGGCACCGCCTTGGATTCCAACACATCCAAACGACTTTTCAGCAACGCCAACTCGCGTTCCAGACTTCGGGAGGCGTTGGCGTTCTTGGAGGCGGAAGACCTTCGAGAGGTCGGAGGAACCTGTTCAGCGAGGGCGAGCTTCTTTTCGAGGTTTCGGTTCTCCTGCTCAAGCTTGCGAGCCTGCTCACGGGCCTCGGCCAACTCACGCTCCACGCGATCCGTGCGCACCGGAGCGGGTGTCGCGGCTGGCGGCGCAGTCGGAGTCGCAGCTGCAGGTGCCACGCTCGTCTTGGCCATGGCCAACTGCTTCTCCAACTGGTCGGATTTGCGTGCGAGCTCTCGGCTGGCTTCTTCCGCCTGACGGAGTTTGGCCTGAGCTTCCTGAACTTGCTGACGGAGCGCATCCTCCCTAGCCGAACGTCCGCCTGAGGGTTGGGCCTGCGCCTGCTTGGATTCGGCCAACTGCCGAGCCATCTCCTGATTCTCCCGCTCGAGCCGCATGGAGACCTTCTTGGTCTCGCTCAACTCCTGGTTCATCTTTTCCAGACGACGCAGCCGATCCTCATCCACCGCGTCAAAGCCCGCCCGCGTGCCGCCGGCGCGAGAAAGCTGCTGCTCCAAAGCAGTCTGCTTGCGCAAAAGCTCCTGGTTTTGAGCCTGCAGATTCAACACCTCCCAGGCGGCCTGCTTGAGCTGGCGATGCACTTCAACGGAGGCCGCTTCGCCTCCAGCGCCCGGGGTGAGCTGCAAGGGAGTCGCTGCCCCCGGAGCGCCGCTAGCTGCGGTCTTGGCGGTCGCCAGTCTTTGCTCCAAATCACCTTTTTGGCGCGCGAGGAGCCGAACTTCCGACTGACTCTCCAAGAGATCCCTCTCGAGCTTGACCAGACGCCGGGTCGATTCGGCATCTCCCGGCCGGTCCGTAATGGACGTCGACAAACGCTTCTCGAGGGCGTCCTTCTGCGCCGCGAGCTTCTGGGATTCGGTGCGAGAGTCCGCCAACTGCTGTTCCAATTCATTGAAGCGTTTCAGCTTCTCCTCCTGGCTCGCCTGGGAATTCTTGGTCTCAGCCAACAGCTGCTCAGCCGTCTTTTGCTTACGGTTCAACTCTTGGTTGGCCTCTTGCATAGACTTGAGGCTGGCCAGAGCCTCCTGAAGCTGACGCTCCAACTCCGGATTCGGGTTAACCGGAGCAGGAGGCGGAGGCGTCGACTTCGCGACCTGCAACTCCTTCTTGAGCACCTCATTCTCGGTTTTCAGCGCGCTCACAGCCCCCAGCTGATCGGTGAGGTTCTTGCGCATCTCCACGACATCGGTAGGCTCCACGACCACGCGGTTGGTCACATAAGCCAGATTGGTCACCGTAGTCTGGTTGGTTACCAATTGAACGACCGTGTTGGTCACTAGGATGGACCTAATCTTCTTTTGTTCCTCCTGGAGGGTATTCTTGAGCGCCTGGTTCTCCACCAATAATTCCCGCAGCTGATCCTGCGCTTTCGCCAATTCCTTAGGATCGGTGGTGTTCGGCTGCACCGAGAGCGCCTCTTTCAACTTCGCCTCCAGCCGGGCCGCAGTCGCCCGCAAGGCCTGATTCTCCTCACGCAGCCGAATGAACTGAGGATCAAGAGCTGGCGGAGCATTGGCTTCGGGCGCCGAGCTGGGCGGGGCAGCCGGAGCAGCCGGTGCCGTGGCCGACGGCCGCAACGGGGCAGGCGCAGGCGCGGCCGAGAGGGACTTAATCTGGCCGGTAATATAGCTAAGCCGATAGATCAGAAGACGTTCATTCCAACCGGGAAACTTCAACTGCAGCTGCTCCAACGCCTGCTTACTGCTGAGGTAAAGCTTCAAGGCAGGGTCAATCTGTCCCCCTTCCCGAAGCCCATCGGCCTCGACAACAAGGCGGTAGATGCGCACGTACTCCTCGTCCGCAGTGACAGCAGCCCAAAGGGTTACCGAAAGCAGCAGCGAGATTCCAATTGCGATGATCGAACGGCCATGCATGGCTTTCAATTACCCTATGGATCTGCGTTTGGCAACGATCTCTCGAGGCAGAGTTGACAGCCCACGAACAAACCCACCCTCGGACCGGCCAAAATTGCCTTATCACCAGGGTGGGTCCGTAGATCTCGGCGGGTAGACTGTTAAATTTGCCCAGCTGCCCCGTCACAAAGCACGAGTTTGCTGGGTTTTAGGACGAGAGCAGGCCTGGCATATCCGCTGCTTGAGAAGCAGAACGAGTTATGATCGATTCGCTTTTTAGCCAGCCAAACTATGTGGCAGCAAAGCAACTCCTACGCGGCACCGCGATGGAGAGAGTCGCCATTGCCAACAACGTCGCGAATGTCGAGACCCCCGGCTACCACCGGATGCAGCTTGACCAAGCCTTCAAAGAACAACTGCAAAGCGCCGTCCGAAGCCAACAGGTGTCAGGCCTAGAAAGCCTGCCCCTGAATCTCGTCGAGGACCCGAATGCGGTCGCCAGCCGACTGGACGGAAATTCGGTCAATTTAGAGCAGGAGATGCTCCACCTCATGCAAAATTCGGTGGATCACGCGTTTGAAACCCAGCTCCTGAGTGGAAACCTGCTCCGGATGCGACTCGCGATCACGGGTCGCAGCTAAGCCCCCTGAGACGTAACACCCTATGGTAGACTTACTGCCCGGCATCCAAGCCACCTCGTCCGCTCTCAGCGCTGAGCGCATCCGAACCGACATCATTGCCCAGAACATCGCGAATTCGATGACGACGCGTGGTGCCGACGGGAAAATCTACCAGCGCCAGACTGTAGTTTTCGAAACCGCACTCCAGCAGCAGACGGCCAACCAGAGTGGCCAGTCGATCCCGACTCACCAGGTCAACGTCAAGGTGCAGGATGACAATCGCCCCCCTCGTTTGGTTCCCGACCCCTCAAATCCGGGAAAAATGATCGAGGTGCCCGACATCAACGTGCACAGCGAAATGATTGATCTCATCATCTCCCAGCGTACCTACGAGGCCAATCTGGCCGTCGCAAAGAGCTGCCGCTCGATGGCGCTTCAAACCCTCACCCTTGGAAAACGGGGTTGATCTCTAACCTGCTATCGCGATGAACCTCATCAACGCTGTTCGGGCTTTCAGCCCCCCGGACCTAGCTTCCCTGCGCGACGCAGCGGCAAGCCTATCCTCCGGCCGGCCGGGTGGCATCTCCGCCAACGAACTGGAGAAGCTGGGCTCCGCAGCGGATTCACTTTCCATCCAGCCTCCCGCCGCCAAGGGCTCGGGAGACTTCGGCAATGTCCTCGGCCAAATGGTTCAAGAGGTCCAAGCCAAACAGGCACAGGCCAGCGCCGCCATGACGGGAGTGCTGGCGGGCGACGGGGTCCCGCTTCATGAAGCCGTGTTGGCCTCCGAGGAAGCATCCGTTGCCTTTCAACTCATGGTCGAGGTGCGAAACAAGCTTTTGGAGTCCTATCAAGAGCTGATGCGGATGCAGGTTTAAACTGACTGATGAAAGAGCAATTGGATCGTTTGGCCCAGCAATTGGGTGGAATCTGGAAGCAAATCGGCATCAATCAGCGCATCAGCCTCGTGCTGGGAGCGATGGTTGTTGCCGTCGGCCTGTTCTCGGTGGCCTGGTGGTCCTCGAAAGTCGACTACCAGATGCTCTACGGGCGCATGGACGACAGCGAGGCCGGCAAAGTCGTGGCCGTGCTGGACGAGCTGAAGGTTCCCTACCAACTCAGCGGCGGCCAAATCCGGGTTCCGGCAGATCGAGTTCACTTCCTGCGCATGAAGCTGATCGAACGCGGCCTCCCCCGAGGCGAAGGTGTCGGCTACGAACTCTTCGATAAATCCAGCTTCGGCATTTCTGATTTTCTTCAGCGCGCCAACTACGTCCGGGCGATCCAGACGGAACTGGCTCGCAGCATCGTGCTCATGGAGGGAGTTGAAAGCGCGCGGGTGTTCGTGGTCGTCCCCGAAAACCGACTGCTGCTCGAAGCTCAGAAGAAGCCCACCGCATCCGTGTTGATCAAAACCCGAGCCACCGGGGCGCTCAGCACCGCCAGCGTGAATGCCATCCGATTTCTAGTCGCCAACGCGGTCGAAGGCCTCCAAGCCAATCAGGTGGCCGTCATGGACAGCCGCGGCAACACGCTCGCAGCCGAGGACGAGGGCGATGCGATCGGCGGACTGACCGCCACCCAACTGAATGTCCGTCGCCAATACGAGCAGCACCTGTCCAAGAGTGCGGAAACCATGCTCGAGAAAGTGCTCGGCCCCGGCCAGGTGGTGGTGCGGGTGGCGGCCGAAGTGAATTTCGAAAGCGGCCGCAAAGAGGATGAGAAATATGATCCCGAAGGCCAGGTCACTCTGAAGGAGGAAACCAAGGACAAGAAAAACGACACCGAGAATCTCCAAGGAGCCGGGGGGTCGCCCGGAGTGGCCACCAATACCAGCACGAGCACCAACGGGGCTGCCGGAGCGAATAACTCCTCAAAGCTCAGCGAGAAAACAACCACGAAAACCTACGGCGTTACCAAGATCACCAGCACGACCGTCCTGCCGCCTGGCAGTCTCCGCCGACTGTCGGCCGCCGTATTCATCAACGTCCGCTATGAAGGCGAAGGAGCCAACCGCAAGGTCGTGCCCCGCACCCCGGAGGAACTCGACAAGCTCAAACGCATTCTCCAGAGCAGCCTCGGAATCCAAATTACCCCGGATAGCCTTCGAAAGGATGAGCTCACGCTCGAAGAGATGCCGTTCAACGAACAATACGCGGCCGACCTGACCCAACAGATTCAAAAGGAGGAAACCAAGCAAACCATCTTGGCCGTGCTTCGTAACCTGGGATACCCCCTGCTCGCCCTCGGAGCGCTCATGACGTTCTTCCGTCTGCTGAAGAAAACCTCCGCCGAAAACATCCCGGTTGGATCACCTCCTCCGGAAGAGCACGCCGCCGAGGGTGACGGCTCGCCCAACTGGCAAAACCCCAACCGTAAGCCCGAAGTGGTCACCGTGGGCGTTCTCAACCAACTCATGAAAGAAAGTCCGGAGAACATGACGCTGGCGTTACGCAACTGGATCAACCGAAACAAGCCTCCAGAATAGAGACTAACCCCGCATGTCCTCAGAAGCCGCAGCCAAAGACCCAGCCGCCGAGGCCGAAAGCCCGGTGAGTCACATGACGTCGTTTCAGAAGATCGCGGCGTTGCTGGTCATGCTGGGTCCGGAGGGGGCCTCAGTGGTTCTCAAAGGCCTGGCCCCGGCGGAGGTCGATGCCATTTCAGTGGAGATGGCGAAGATTGGGCTCATGGACCGACCGCTCCAGGAGGCGATTCTTAAGGAGTTCTCCAACGTGGCGGTCGAGGCCAGCACCTCGGTGCGCGGAGGCGTTGAATTCACGACCCAGGCGCTCGAGAAAGCCATGGGGATCTTCAAAGCAAACAATATCGTCACGCGCGTGGCGCCCAGCCGCACTCCTGTCGCCGCCATGCAGGAGATCGTGGAGATGGAGCCGCGCCAAATTGCCACCATCATCAAAGCCGAACAGCCCCAGACCATCGCCCTCATCCTGAGCTATCTCCCTCCCGACAAGGCCGGCCAGGTACTGACCCTGACCCGCAATGAAATCCGCGACCAAGTCGTCGAGCGGCTGGCCACCCTGGTGCCCACCCCGATCGAGGCCGTTGAACGAGTGGTGGCCATCCTGGGTGCCAAAACCGGCACCCGCCAAACTCGCGCTCTGAATCAAACCGGCGGACTCAAGGCCGCTGCTGCCCTGCTGAACGCGCTCGACAAGAACAACAGCAAAGCGCTGCTGGTAGCCATGGAGGAGCGAAACCCGGAGCTGGTCCAGTCCATTCAGCAGAAGATGTTCACCTTCGAGGATCTGGCCGGCATCGAACCCGCGGGCCTGCAGCGAGTCCTTCGCGAAGTCGACCTCCGCGAACTCGCCATCGCTCTCAAATCGGCCAGCGAGGAGCTCAAGGGCGCCCTGCTGGGCGCCATCTCCAAACGGGCCGCCGAGACTGTGGGCGAGGAAATGGGTCTCATGGGCCCCCTCAAACTGCGGGACATCGAAACCGCACAGAACAAAATTATCGAGGTGGTTCGACGCCTCGAGTCGGAAGGCGAGATCAGCATCGGACGCGAAGAAACGGCCTAAGCGGTCTACCCCGGATGAGCCAACACCAACTCAGCATTTCCACTCCCTTCCGCGACGCACGCATGAAGCGGCCCACAGCCCCAGGCGACCCTGCCTCCGAAGCTGTCGAGCGCGCAGCCTACGAACGCGGCCGCCAGGATGCGGAGAAATCCATGCGCGAGCAACTCCTGACCCAGCGCTCCGAGCTCTCCGCTATCCAACGAGGCCTGTTCGAGTCCCTGCGAAAGGCGGTCACGGAGGTCGTCCAGCAAAGTGAGTCGCTGCTGGTTGAATTATCGATCGAAGTGGCTGGCAAACTGGTTGCCGACATCCCCCTCAGCCCCGGAAGCGTCGCGTCCACCGTGCGCGAGGCCCTGGCACAGGTCGAGGGCACCACGGAGATAACGGTTCAGCTCCACCCTGATGACTTGGCCTTGCTGGAACAAGTGGGCGAGGCCGAACGGCCCGGCTTGCCAGGGGTCGACGCGGTCCGACTGGTGGCTGCTCCGCACGTCTCCCGAGGAGGCTGCCTGGTTCAAACCCGGTTTGGAGTCATTGACAACCAACGGGAAACAAAACTCCGAAACCTTCGTGAGACTCTAAGTAGCTGATCCCTTCACAACCGCCCGCTTTCCTCCACTCAACCATGGCTGACACCTCCTCCGCACGCCCAACAAACCGGATCAGCCAACTCCTCTCCAAAACCAGGCAGAGCCGCCTGATCGAACGCCGGGGGTACGTGGTGCAACTGATCGGGCTCGTCATCGAAAGCGAGGGACCGGTGGCGGCCGTCGGTGATATCTGCCGCATTGAATCCTCCCGACATGATCGCACGACGCTGGCCGAAGTGGTCGGATTTCGCAACCATCGCCTGCTCCTGATGCCGCTGGGCGAAATCCATGGGATCCACCCCGGCAGCGAAGTCATCGCCACCGGCGAAGCGCTCCGTTTTCCAGTCGGACCCGGGCTGCTCGGCAGGGTCATGGACAGTCTCGGACGCCCGCTCGACGGACTGGGAACCATTCATGGGGATCATCAAGTCGGCCTGCAAATCAATCCCCCCCATCCCCTGCGCCGACAGCGCATCGTGAAGCGGTTCGAAACCCGCATCAAAGCGATCGACACGCTCATCCCGTGCGGACGCGGCCAGCGGCTTGGAATCTTCGCCGGCAGCGGAGTGGGTAAATCAACTCTCCTCGGAATGCTTGCCGGACAGGGGGAGGCGGATGTCAATGTCATCGCGCTGATCGGCGAGCGGGGACGCGAGGTACGCGAGTTCCTGGAGCGGGATCTGAGCGAGGAGGGCCGCAAGAAGTCGGTGATCATCGTAGCGACATCCAACGAACCCGCGCTCGCGCGCCTGAAAGGAGCCTTTCTCGCCATGGCGATCGCCGAGTCATTCCGCGACGAGGGCAAGAATGTCATGTTGATGATGGACTCCGTGACTCGCTTCGCCATGGCGCAACGCGAGATCGGTCTGTCGGTCGGCGAACCCCCAGCCACACGAGGATATCCTCCCTCAGTCTTTTCCCTACTCCCTCAGCTACTCGAGCGCGCCGGCACCAACGAGCACGGGGCCATCACCGGATTCTTCACGGTGCTGGTGGAAGCGGACGACCTGAACGATCCCATCGCCGATGCTGCCCGCTCGATTCTTGATGGACATCTCGTTCTGAGTCGAGAGCTGGCCACCGCTAACCACTACCCCGCGATCGATGTGCTCGAAAGCGTCAGTCGTCTCAACACGGACCTGCTCACCCCCGAGGAGCGGCAACTCACCGCCAAAGTACGTGACTACATGGCGCTCTACCGTCGCAATCAGGATCTCATTCAGATCGGCGCCTATACCGCCGGAACCAATTCTGTTCTCGATAAGGCGATTCGAATTCGTGAGTCCCTGCAGGAGTTCCTGCGCCAAGGCACCCAGGAAGGGGTGCCCAATTCCGAGAGCTGGAGCCGGCTGCAGAAACTGCTGAGCTGAGGCCATTGCCCGGATGCTCGGGCAGATTCGACAGCCTGACACACCCCGCCAACCCATGAAGCGATTCCGATTCAGCCTGGAAGCCGTCGCCACCATACGACACCACGAGGAAGATCAGGCCCGGCAGAGGTTTGCCGAAGCCACCCGAGCCCACCGCGCAGGGGTGGATAGATTGGAGAAAACCCAGCAGGAACTCGCCGCGACCATGGAGGAACGCCGAGCGTCTACGGCCCGAAGCGCCACCGACCACCGGCAGTTGCAGGAGTGGCAAAACACCCTCCAGCAACGAGTTGAACGGCAGACGGAGGAACTCAAACCACTGGCCAAAGCGGTGCAACAGGCCAACCAGGACCTGATGCTCGCACGCCAGCGCCATGAAGCCGTCGAGAAAATACGCAGCCAGCGCATGTCGCGTCACGAGCAGGAAGGGCTCAAGGCAGAGCAAAAAATCCTCGACGATCTTGCGAACCGGGAAACGCTGGCCCAAGGCCTGCTGAAGGAGGATCGAGTATGAAGTTTTTGCAGTCCGGATGGATGATCTGCTTGATTGGGTGTGCCACCTACCTAGGGTGCACGCTTGCCTTCATCAACCCCAAGAAGATTGTCCCGGCCCAGGCCAAGGAGCACGCCGACCCCGACGAACACAAGCCGGTACCGGTACTGACCGGGCCGTCCTGGGAGTTCAACAATCCGGAAGTGGATCAGATCATCGCCGAACTACGGGCGGAAAAGATGAGCCTCGCCGACAAGGCGAAGATGCTGAACGAGATGTCCAACCGACTGAAAGCGGAGCAGAAGGAGCTGATGATCGCGACCCAAGCGGTGCATCGCCTTCAGATGGAGTTCGACCGCACCGTCACGCGGGTTCGCGAGGAGGAAACCGCCAACCTGAAGCGGCTGGCCAAGCTGTACGCCACCATGACACCGGAGGGTGCTGCCGCCGTTTTCGAGTACCTCGACGACGAGCAGCTGATCAAGATTCTGGTCAACATGAAGGAAACCGAAACGGCTCCCATTCTGGAACTCTTGTCTAAACGAAGCCCAGAGCTCGCCAAACGAGTGGCGTCTCTCTCTGAACGGTTAAGGCTGGTGCTGTATCGTCCGGCCGCCGGTGGAAGATAGAGAGCAGACCACCCACCTGCCGAAACGGGTCGCAACTCAATCACTTTCGAGATATCCATGGCTCACGTCTCCAAATCTACCACTCCCCCCGCATCCGCGAACCATCTGTTCGCCACGGTGGCCGAGACCTCGATTCCAGCCACAGCCGCCTCGGGCCCAAACCGCTCCCAGGCGAAGCCCGATCCCAGTGCGTCATCAGTGAACTTCGAACAGACGATCTCCGAGGCCGTCAACAAAGCGTCCTCGAGGCCCGGCGACAAAGTTCCCTCCGGCATCGCAACCACCGCCAAGGGGACCGCCGAGCCGTCCCAGCAGAATCGAGCAAGCGACCACGGAAGTCCCAAGGCCGAGGGAGGTGCATCGTCCTCAAACAAACCGCTTGCCTCCGCCGCTGCGGCTGAGCCTGGAGAAGACGAGACACCTGAACCCGGGCTGCAGCCACCGACACCACTGGTCGGCTTGATTGCAACCAGCTCGGCTACTGCAGCGGGCGGTGAGTTCGAGGAGGAAAGCCAAGGATCGGAGCCTGCCCCAACCCAAACCAAGGCGGAGACCAACCCAGGCCCCACCTCCGACCTGACTCTCTACCTAGCCGCCAGCTCGCTCACCTCCGCCGCCCCAGCTCCGGTCCCCATCCCGTCGGGCTCCACGGGCTCGGCCGAATCTGATCTCAGCGTCAGCTCTGCCACCTCCCCAGCGGGAACACGACTCGATGGTCCGACATCAACAACCGACCAGGTCGGGTGGGCAAACTCTTCCGCGCCTACCAACGCGACCAGGCAAAATGAAGCCAGCGCCGCCCCGAATCGGCCGATCTTACCTAGTGCCCCAAACCATCCCGGAACTCCGGCTGAAGCCCTTCCCGTCCCCGAGCAACAGCTGGTGGCAACACTTTCAGAACCCGTTGAGATGGAAGGCAAAAGCCTGACTCCAACGAAGGCGGAAGTGACTCAATCTCTCCGCCAAACCGACCCCCAGGCTACGCCGGGAGACTCCAGTGGGGCCGTCCCCCACCGCTCTCAGCCTAGCTCAACTCCGCCCCCTGCAGCCGGTGCGGGCAACGCCGGAACCGGAGAGGAACTGCTCACCCGACTCCAGATCACGGCTCGTGGCACATCCGTTGCTAACGAGGGGGAAGTCATGAAGACGTACCACTCTGCCGTCACGACCGCCCCTCGGTCGGAGACGAGGATCAGTCTCGAGAGACCGGCCGGCTTAACACCGGGCGGAGAGATGAGCATTTCCTCGATGGTGGCTCAAGCGCCCCAACTTGAGACGGACCTGAACCAGTCGCAAGACTCCGAGGCGGACGCCGATCGGGAGGATCATTGGAGAGCCTCAATGGATCGCACCTCGGCCGCCACCCGATCGACAGCCGGCATCCCTACAGAAGGCGTCGAGGAACTAGCGCGCCCCACCGATCTTCAGTCCATCGAGGTGCTGCGCAACGAGATCCTGACCCGGGTGGTCGAGTTTGGAGACGAGAATCCCACTTCCATGACCGTGGTGCTCCGACCGGACCAGGGGACGGAACTTACAGTCCATCTGAAGAGCAACGACGGCCGAATCGAAGTCCAAGTGCGGGTCGAGAAGGGTGATGACCGAGCCTATCGCTCGTCTTGGGACTCCCTCCAACAGTCTCTTTCTCAGCGTGGAGTCAGCCTCGCAGGGTTGGAATCAGCCGCCACTCCTACCCTGACCCGAGCGACCACTGCGATCGACCTGCGCAACGATGCCGGAGGCTTGGGAGCGAACCTGCGAGCCATCGAAGCCACCGTCGCGGCTGCCGGCTCATCAAATTTACCATCGGGATCCGATCAACGGGAATCCGCTTCCCGAGACTCACGCACGCCGACCAGCGATGCCGGCTGGGAATCCGGCGAGGGCTCAAGAGGAAGGGAGCAGACGTTTTCCTTCGAGGATCGAAACTTGGGAGACGAAGGACGGCCCGGCACCCAACCGCCCATTTGGATCAACCCTTCCCGACGCGGACCACTGTTGACGGCCGAGGGAGCCAATCCTTCCACTCTGGTTCCAGCCGGAGCCGACACCACCACCTCCGCTCCCTGGGAATCCTGGGCATAACCGATCCAGGCACCACCGCGAGTCACACACTTTATGGCCACCAGCCCCATCACCGCCACCAACAGCATTTACACCCCTACGGAGTCCAATCCGCGCGTGCCGGAAAAAACGATGGGGCAGGATGACTTTCTAAAACTTTTGGTCACCCAGTTTACCAACCAGGATCCGATGAGTCCCATGAAGGACACGGAGTACATCGCGCAGATGGCTCAGTTCACCTCCCTGGAACAAACCAAAGCGATGAGCTCCGAGATCGCCAAGCTGCGAGCGGACAGCCAGCTCACTCAAAGCAACTCTCTCATCGGCAGAACCGTCGAGCTTCAACCCGACCCCTCGAATCAGGATATCCGTCTGATCGGCACCGTCAGTGCCGTGACGATCACCGCAGGGACGCCGCAAATCGTAGTCAACAACACGCCGTATGATCTGAGCACCGTTCTCAGCATCCGGCCCACCGCAGCTCAATAAGTCCCTAAACTAAGTTCGTATGCTTCGTTCACTCAATTCAGGCGTCAGCGGGATGATTTTGTTTCAGCAGCGCATGGACGTCATTGGAAACAACATCGCCAATGTCAACACCACCGGCTTCAAGTCCGCTCGCATGGACTTCGCCGATGCGTTCAGCCAGACCTACCGCGGTGCGGTGGTCGGCACCGGCACAGCCAGTAACACCGATCCCATCCAGGTCGGCACGGGCGTAACCTCCACCGCCATCAAGAACCAGTTCACCCAGGGGGCCATCACGCGAACCGGTCCGCAAACCGACCTGGCCATCTCCGGGGATGGCTTCTTCATGGTCGAGGATCCGGTCTCAGGCTCGGCCTTTGCCACCCGGGCGGGCGACTTCCGGCTCGACCAAAATTATCGGCTCGTCACCAACGGCGGCTTCCGCGTGCAAGGGTTCAGTGACTCCGCGCTGAGCACCGAGGGCGATATCGTCATCGATGGCACGGGCCGTCCCTCTACGGCCGACCCGCTGGCCACCGTCTCGTCCTACTCGATCGGACGAGATGGGAAAGTGTCCGTGCGACTCTCCGACGGAAGCGAATTCGTCCGCGGACAGATTCTCATGCAGCGCTTCAGCGACCCCAACGCGCTCACCAAACAGGGCAACAACCTTTACTCGAGTCTGCTGGCCGCAGGGCCGCTGACCAGCGGCACCGCACCCAGCGGTGCCAGCTCCCCGGGAACCAATGGCCTCGGGGTCATCGAATCGGGAGCGCTCGAGCTCTCCAACGTCGACCTGGCCAACGAATTCTCCGGAATGATTGTCGCCCAGCGCGCGTTTCAGGCCAACGCGCGAATCATCACGACCAGCGATGAGATGCTTCAGGAGCTGGTGAATCTGAAACGGTAATCTCGATCCCAACCCGAACTGAACTGACCTATGTCCGAAGCAAAAGCTCCCGCCCCGGTACCGGCCGCCCCCAGTGGGGGTGGCGGTGGCATCAAGGCCCTGCTGCCCTTGATTCTTACTGTTGTCCTGATGCCGGTCCTGGCCTACGTCATGACCGCCTTTGTGCTGGTCCCCAAACTCCAACAAGCCACGGTTCAGGCCCGCGCCGGCGGAGAACATGGCGAGCATGGGGAAGGTGAAAATGCGGAGGGCGAGCATGGGGAAGAAGCAGCCAAGGACGATGGCCATGGCGAGAAAAAGGATGATGGGCACGGTGCCAAAAAGGACGATGGGCATGGGGAGAAGAAGGATGATGGGCATGGGGCCAAAAAGGACGACGGCCATGGCAAAAGCAGCGGCAGCGGCAAGCCCACTGTCCAGTTCGGCAAAGTGCTGGTCAATGTAGCCGGGTCGCTCGGCGCTCGATATCTGCTCACCAACTTCACTCTGGTCGGCGCCAATGCGGGCGTGGTCAGCAAGGTCGAGTCGAACAAGGACCAGCTGATGGACATGACCATCAGCACCCTGAGAACCAAAACCATCCAAGATCTGGAAAAGCCAGGCGCGGCCAACCTTATCCGAACCGAGCTGATCTCGGTATTCAACGGCGTGCTCGGGCCGGGCTCCATCAAGGAGATCTATTTCACTGAATTCGCCATCCAATAGAACGAGCGCGAACTCATCCTCGATGCAGCAATGACGACAACGAAACCATCATCATGTCAAACCCGGACCAGCCGATAGTCACCTTGTGAGCGGCGAAGCGTCAGTTCTATCCCAGTCAGACGTCGAGCGTCTGCTATCCCAGGTTCAGGAGGAACAGGGGAAAGCCGATGTCTTGACGAGCGACGGCCGGCGTCAGCAGCGCTCTCAGGACTCCATCCAACCCTACGACTTCCGACAGCCAGCGTTCCTCTCGGCGCGCGAGCTTAGGAAGCTTCGGCTGTGGCACGAGGAGTTTATCCGCTCCCTCGCCTCGCGACTCTCAACCTACCTGCGCCTCGAGGTCGGGGTTCAAATGGCCAAGCTCCAGACCATCACCTACCAGAAGTTCCTGGAGATACTTCCCAACCCGACCTACATCACTCTGTTCAAAGCCGACCCGATGCGCGGGGTCTGCGTGCTCGAGCTCCCGCTGAAGCTGGGGCTCACCATCGTGGATCGCCTGCTCGGGGGCTCCGCCATGAATGTCTCCGGACAGCGGGACATGACCGAAATTGAGGTCGCATTGCTTGATCAGGCTCTCCAGATCATGCTGGCCGAATGGTGCAACCACTGGAACTACGAGCAGGAGATCCGGCCTGTGTTGCTCGGTCATGAGACCAACGGAAGGTTTCTGCAAACGGCCGCGAGCGACACCGTGATGCTCCACCTGAGCATCGAGGCGCACATCGGCGACTGTGTGGAGCCGATTCAGCTGGGCTTCCCCTACTACACCCTCGAGCCGCTGGTTCTCCGCATGAACAAGCTGCTCGACCTCAACGCGCAGGACGCCGAGAGCGGAAAATCCCCGGAGATGCGCTGGCACAGCCGTTTGGACGAGGTGGTCATACCCGTCACCGCCGAATGGCTGGGCAACCGAATGAGCATTCGCGAGCTGTCCAATCTCAAACCCGGCGACACCATCCCTCTGTCGCCGGAATGCGAGCAGCATGTAACGGTGCGGCTGGCCAACATTCGAAAATTTGAGGGATCCCTGGGCACCATGGATCGTCAGTGGGCCATTCAAGTGAAACAAGTCTTACCGAGCTAGCGATAACCGAAAGCAAGTCATGAGCGATATCCCGCCCAACATCGAGGTGGTCATGGACGTTCCAGTGGAGATCTCCGTGGAACTGGGTTCATGTCGCATGCCGATGCGCGAAGTGCTGCAAATCGCCGCCGGCTCCGTCATCCAACTCGACAAGGTCGCCGATGAACCGGTGGACATCTTCGTGAACCGAAAGCTCATTGCCAAAGGCGAAGTGGTGGTCGTCGAAGACCGATTCGGAATCAAAATCACTGAGATATTCTCCAAATGAACCCCTGCAGCACCCTCCGGGTGCTCCGATCCAGGGTGCTGTTGTTTTGGCCCTTTTGTGGAGCCCCCCTTACCAGCCTCTCCCACCCCGCCTTAACGGCGGTGGCTCTGCTCTGTGGCTGTCCGCTCCTCGGGCAGGCCGCCGATCTTTCTTCCCCGCCTCCCCCCCCGCCCCTGCCCGATCTCGGCTCGTCGGTGATCCGGCTCGCTGGGGCGCTGCTCTTCGTAGTCGCACTGTTCCTCTGCGGCGCCTGGGGACTGCGGCGTTGGCAACAGGCCCAACTCACCCGGGCTCCCGGCCCCCGGCTCGCGGTCATCGATGTGCAATCCCTCGGTCCTCGGCAGACGCTCTACGTCATCGGCTATGAGCGTCAGCGCTTTTTGATAGGCTCCTCAACCTCCGGATTGTCCCTCATCACGCATCTTCCCGAAGGAGATTCGGAGGCGGCTGCTCCACCTCCGAGCGTGAGCTTCGCAACGGCGTTTCAACAGGTGATCCACCGCAAAGCCTCATGATTGGATCGCCGCACATCAAGGGTCTCAGCCAGCCGCGGCCTCGAACGATGTTGAGACGGATCAGCGTCGCGATGCCGGTGCTCCTGACTTTCTTCCTGCTCCTTTTGGCGGGTGGTTACGCGGCGGCGCAGAGCACCGCCGGGGGCCTGCCCCCCATCAACATCAACATCGGAAGCCCAGGCCAGGAACTCCCCCGAGGAGACACCGCTGTTCAGATCCTGTTCCTCATCACGATGCTGTCGTTGGCGCCGTCCATCCTGCTGCTCATGACCTGCTTCACGCGGATCGTGATCGTGCTCGCCTTCGTCCGCACCGCGCTCACGCTACCGACCGCTCCAGCCAACCAGATCATCGTCGGCCTTTCCCTCTTCATCACCTTCTTTGTCATGGCTCCGGTCTGGGAACGCATTGATCGAGAAGCCCTGAAACCTTACCAAGCTCAGGCTATCACCGGCGAGCAGGCGCTCGAGACAGCATCGAAGCATCTGCGTACCTTCATGCTGCGCCAGACACGCCCCAAGGATGTGGACCTGTTTATCGCACTGGCCCGGCTCGGCCCCACCGCCGCCGAGAACCTGCCGCTGCGAGTGGTCATCCCCAGCTTCATCATCAGCGAGCTGCGCACGGCCTTCCAAATGGGATTCCTGCTCTTCATTCCGTTCATCCTCATCGACCTGGTGGTGGCCACCGTGCTGATGAGCATGGGCATGATGATGATGCCGCCCAACACGCTTTCGCTGCCGTTGAAGATCCTGCTCTTCGTACTGGTCGACGGCTGGAGCCTGATCGTCCGCTCACTCGTCCAAAGCTTCGGAACCTGAACCCTCTAGGGATTCCGCGGAACCAACTTCGCGCCATAATCTCCCATCGGGATCCAAAAACCTCGTTCCAGATCACCGTCTCCCCGAGAGATATCCCCCCACCAGCATAGTGGCTCCGAGTTCTGTCCCACCACCTTCAGAGCCAGAGGGTTGGACGCATCGATCAGCCGAACGGTTTGATCCAACGACACGAGCAGCCGATCTCGCTGGGTCAGGCTCTGAACGACGGCCGGAAGCTCAAGTGATCCAACACGCTCCCATCGGCCGGTCATGGCAAGCTGCCAGGTCTCCAATCGGCCGACCGCTGCATTGTTCGCCTGCACTTCCGCCCGAGCCACGAAAACCGCCTCTCCCGACACCAAGATCGGAAGATTCCAGTGGAGATCCAGCGGGATCGAATCGACCCGATGAGCCGACACGCCATCGTAAGCCAGAGCTGTCAGTTGGTTGGCTCCCGTCGGAACGGACGCTGGGTCGAGCAGCTCATCGCGAGTGTAGAGTAGCTGCCCTTGTCGGGAGATGCCCTGCAGGGCCCCGGGCAGGCTTACAGGGTCGCGCACGACCGGTTGCCGCGCGTCCGCGAAGTCGACTACGTCCATGAAATGCTTCTGCCGCCAGCGGACCACCGGATAAGGGAAGCCCGGATCGCGGATCACCGCGGCACCCGGCTCAAGTCCGCCCGGCTTGGTCGGAACCAAAGGATCTTCCACAACGTCGGATTCCTGATGGCCAAAGTAGACCAACGAACCCGCCGCATGAGCGGCAGTCGCTGACCACCAGTTGTCCCGAGCTGGATGCGTCACGGAGCGAACCGTGGGAGAGACGGGACGAGTTACGTCGAGTGCCACTAAGGAGGGTTTGGCCACCGACCCCCAGCCCCAATAAGGCAGAGCCACATCGGCTGCGATGGCACCAGGAAACACCCCGATGGGATTCCAATACCCTCGTCCGCTCACCCCCCGGGTATACCAAACCAGCAGCTCCTCGCTGAGCCATAGCGGCTGCCAGTCTGAACCTGAGGACTCAGGCAGCACAGCGGCAGTCTGTCCCAACACCCGGGGATGCAGCGGATCGCGCACATCAATGGTGGTGAAAACCGCTCGAGAACGAGTATCGTCCGCCGACGCCGCGCCATCCGCCACGGCGGCAAGCGGGTAGATACCCCACCCCCAACTGGCGAACGGAGCCTGGGCAAGGTGCAAGACATCGCCGCGCAGTGTGGCTCCCACAATCGGCAGGTTGGTGAGCGTCAGGGTGGCCAAGGCTCGATCGGCTTCACTGGCTCGCGCGGTCCTCAACTGAGTGAGGGTCTGGGAACCCCACCAGCGCGCTTGATCGCTGAGCTCCAGCAGGTATTCGCCCTTCACAATCAAACGATCGACCGACCAGCCGAGATCCAATGCCTGCTTCACTTCGGGCTGGTCTCGATTGGAAGCCTCGACCACCAGAAGCTCACGCGAGGAGATGGAGTAGATCCGGTCCCGATGCAACGTCGCTCGCCGCGGCTCCATCGATCGAACAATCTGTCCGCGAGCTTTCAAACTCTCCGGGGACAAATCGATCAGCTGAACGCGAGAGGAATATCCCCCGGAGGTGTCCCCGCTGTAAGGAACTAGAATCAAACCCTCGTCCGGGAGGATGGAGACGGCCTTCTCATTCCAGAGACTCTCGCTCCAGGAGTAACTTTCACCGAGCAGCACGCGGCTCAATAGGCTGGGCTTGGCCGGATTCGCGACATCGAACAGGGACACCGCAACTCGATTGGTCTCCGTGCCCACCGTCACCAGACGATCGCCCAGCGGCTGGATAAAGGTGGAGAACCCCGGCACCAGCAGCTCGGACACAATCCTCGGGCTGGCCGGATTGGAAAGATCCACAATGAAGAGCGGATCAATGCGCAGGAAAGTAACGATGTAAGCCTTGTCGCCGTCGAAACGCGTGGCGAACAGAGACTCGCGCTCCGCCAGCTTAAGGTCGCCTTCTTTGCGCAGGCTGATCGGGCCGTCAGATCGGGGATCCGCGAGGTAGAATGTTTCGAGGCGCGTGCGACGCTGGTCCGAGACCTCCTCGGAGATGCAGGTAAAGCGGGTGCCCTGATAGTCGAGTTTGAATTTGTCGCGGATGATGCCGGCGGGGCGGACGGTGACGTATTCGGCCAGCTCGCCTGAGGGTGAGGTGATGTCCACGCTGTGAATTACCGAGCGACTCCAATCGCCCGGCTCTTGATTCACCACGAAGAACAAACGATCCGTAGCCGCCACCACGCTGTTGTAACCCGGATACCAAAGGGTCCCGACCGCACGTGGAGCCGATGGCTTGGAGAGGTCGAAGGAATGCAGCCGAGTTCCATAGGTATACACAGTCTGCCCGCGATCCTGGGAGGTCTGATACGTTTGGGCAGCCACATAGAGCGCCGTACCGACGATCCGGCTCTCCCCAAGATAACCATCCAAGGCCAGGCGAGCGATGACCTTGGGCTGGGGTTCCTTGGTGGATACCAAAAGGATCTGGCTTTGCTGGCTGCCAAAGTAACAGTTGGCCTGCACCAACAGGACAACCACTTGATCATCGATGAGATACATCTGCTCTCCGGCAGCAGGCAAAGCCAAAGTGCCTCGCAAGCTCGGCTCGTCCGGATTCTCAATGTCGATTACCTGCAGCCCGCGTAACGCGTTGAAAAAATAAATCCGATTGCCGTCCACGCGCCAGATGTCGGATTCAGCGACGGTGCGAGGGGCGCTTCCACCACCTCCCGCTCCAGCATTGGGAGCGGTGGTATCCTCGACCATCCCCGTCGTATTACCGGGATACAGCGTGGAGCTACCCGAGCCGGTTAATGCCCCCGGGAAATCATTGGTTCCCTGGAAGAAGCTCTCGGGAAGATCCTCGGCATCGAGAGCGGTCACTCGCATTAACTCGATGTCCTGCCGGTTGGGCAATGTAAAGCGCGCCAGCCCTCCGTTGCCGTCCAGCCGAGCGATGGCCCGGGGCGTCCACGCGCCGCCGGCCAACCGGGTTCGGGATTCGAGTCGGACCATCCGCAAACCTGCCGGCACCTGCACCTCCACCACCACGTTCGACCCGGATTGGCGCAACGCGGAAATCGATGGCATCTCAGCGGCGGGGAGAACCATGCACGAGACCAGGCAAAGCAGTAAGGCCGTGAAGAAGCGGAAGACGACACGCCCTGAAATGTACAGAGTTTTCATATTTGGATCGTTTGTTCCGGGCGAGAACATAAAAAGTAGACTACCCCCAAGCCAGCCTGTCAAGGGCGGAGGGAGGACGGGTGAGGTAGGGCGAGATTCCATTCGAGCCCAGATAGGCCCCTGACACCGAACGAAGTAAGTGCTGCGTCGTGGAGAGCGGGAGGGGAAACGATCGCCGACCGGCCCTCAGGGAGTTGCCCCTTCGTTTTCGTCATCCTGGGGCAGTCATGGGCTCGACGAGACCAGAACTGTAAACTCAATCGGATCGATCTTCGATCAAGTCTCTCCCTAACTCGTCAAACCTGAATCTTCCTCCCCCCCCCTCGCATCCACGGTTGCACAGTACCGGCAGAGTGTCCTAATGTCGCCGCTCTCGATGAAATCAAAGAATCAAGCACCGGTCCGCGTGGGCCTGATCTCACTGGGTTGCGCCAAAAACCTGGTGGACGCTGAGATCATGTTGGGCGCCTTGCTCAAGAGCGGGGTGGAAATCACCAATGATCCTGGGAAGGCCGATGCCTTGATCGTGAACACCTGCTCGTTCATCGATTCAGCCCAGGAGGAGAGCGTCGATGCCATCCTCGAATCCGCCGCCGAACGCGACCGTGATCGGCCGCAACAAGGCCTGATCGTCTCCGGCTGCATGCCCCAGCGGTTTCGGGAAGAGCTGCCCAAACTATTGCCCGAAGTCGATGCCTTCATGGGGATCGACCAGGTGGAAAATGTGTCGGAGCTCGTCCGCCAGGCGGTTGAACAACGACGCGAGAAACTGGACAACCAAGCAGCCGGCGCCAAATCTCGCGCCGGCTCCCGCAAAAAACAGATCAGCGCCCGCTTGGAAGAGCTGGATCGCAAAGCCGGCCCCGATCATCATCACGGCCACACCGAAGATCACGCGCCCCCCGGCTCGGCCGGCAGGACCCGCACAGTGCTCGAGCCAGCACCGGCCGCCGCGCCCGGCGCGGCGATCATGGATGTCCACGTCCGACCGACCTACATTCCCGACTACGCCACGCCGCGATTTCGGCTGACTCCCAAGCATTTCGCGTATGTCAAAATCGCCGAGGGATGCAACCATCCCTGCAGCTTCTGCATTATCCCACGCATGCGGGGATCGCACCGCAGCCGTGTCCAGTCGGACATCGTCAAGGAAGCGAAGCAACTCCTGGCAGAAGGAGTCAAAGAGCTGAACCTCATCTCGCAGGATTCCACGTATTACGGGTTGGACCTGCGCCCCGGCCACAGTCGGGCCATCTCCTCTCCCGAGAAGTTCACCGCCGCGACTCGCTCCCTCAGGACAGACTCCACGACCCTCGGCAGCCTCCTGCGCGAACTCAACGCCCTCCCGGGCGATTTTTGGATCCGCCTGCTCTATACCCATCCGGCCCACTGGACGGATGAGCTGATCCAAACCATCGCGGAGTGTGCTAAGGTGGCCCGCTACATCGACATGCCGCTGCAGCACATCCACGACGTGATGCTCGAGCGGATGCGGCGCGAAACCTCGCGCGCCTATATTGAGGAGCTGATCACCCGCATTCGAGCGGGCATCCCGGGCGTTACCCTGCGCACAACGTTCATCGTGGGATTCCCCGGCGAGACCGATGCCTATTTCAAGTCCCTGCTGGGCTTCATCCGCGACACCCGATTCGAGCGCCTGGGAGTTTTCACCTATTCGAAGGAGGAAGGCACGCGCGCCGGCAAGATGGAGCAGCAGGTCACCGAGCGCGTGAAGGCGAAACGCCGGGAGGCGGCGATGGCAGAGCAGCACCTGGTGGCCCGTTCGGTCAGCGAGAGTTTTGTCGGTCGCACCCTAAAAGTCTTGATCGAAGGCCAGGCCAGCGCCCGCGATCTCAAGAAAGCGAATGTCAGTTCCTGGGAACATGGGCTCATTCGCGAACAGGATGCCGACCTCAAACAGCTCAAAGGTGATTACTGGATCGGCCGCGGTGAAGCCGACGCACCCGACATCGATGGACGCATCTACATCCGGGGTAATGTCAACCCCGGACGGTTCGCCCAGATCAAGATCATCGGCCACACGGACTATGATCTGATCGGCCAAGCCGTGCAGCGCGGGAACGGGTCATGAATCTTCCCAACCAGCTTACGGTTTCAAGGTTCGTCCTGACCGGCGCCTTTCTGGCAGCGATGTTTATTACCTTTCCGTACAACAAGACCGTCGCTTTGGTTTTCTTCGTGATGGCAAGCATCACCGATTGGCTGGATGGCGCGCTGGCCCGAAAGTACCAGCTCATCACGAATTTTGGCATCCTCATGGACCCGTTAGCCGACAAAATTCTTACCTGTTCGGCCTTCATTGCGTTTGTGGGTAGCGGCTATCTACCCGCCTGGATGGTGGTGGTGATCGTCGCCCGCGAACTCGCGATCACCGGTTTACGCCTTCTGGCGGCTTCGAAGAACCTCGTGTTGGCCGCCGAACGCTTCGGCAAACACAAGACGATCTCCCAGATCGTCGCCATTATCGCGATCCTCGTGCTGGTGAGCTATGAGCAGTGGGGGAGCGTGGGGCGCGCGGTCTTTGGTTTCCCCATCCTCGGAATACCTTGGGTAGCCGGCTTTGCGGCGATCGCCAAATGGACAGCCGTCGGACTGACGCTCTTCTCGGGGGTGGTTTACCTCTGGAGGAACCGAGGGCTGTATCTACAGGATGTCTGATCCCGTGAACCACGCGGAACGCGCCATTGTCTGGGTGGCTCAGGGTTTCGGCATCGGTCGGATCCCGAAGGCTCCCGGCACTTGGGGCTCGTTGCTCGGCATCGCTTGGACGGGGTTGCTTCTCCTTCCGCAGAGCTTCCCGGCTTACCTGCTGGGATCCGCGTGTGGAGTCCTCCTCTCGGTCTGGCTCTGCGGTCGTGCGGAACGGATCCTCCAACAGCACGATCCTGGATCAATCGTGCTCGACGAAATCATTGCCCTCCCGTTCTGTTTTCTCCCCTGGGTCGGGTGGAATCTAAAAGGTGTAGGATCTGTCCCATCGCCAATAGAGCTGCTTAGCCACTGGAACGGCGGCCTGTGCCTCGCCGGCTTTGCGTTGTTCCGCCTCTTCGATATCTGGAAGCCTTGGCCGGTGCGCCAGAGCCAACGGTTCGATGGAGGACTGGGTGTCACCCTGGATGATGTGCTAGCCTCCGGCTACGCAGCCCTCGTGCTCACTGGTTTGCTGTGGTGGAGCCGCTGAGCGTTGAGGAGAATAAGGGGTTTCCTACTCTGGCGGGAGCGCCCTCTGGATCGCGGTGGCACGACCTCATCTTTGCTTCGAAAATTGGGGACTAGACAAGTTGTAGGGGATCCTCACTTGTTCGCGTGAGCTCCTGCTGCCGAAGCCGAGAACCCGTAGGGTTCAAAGAGAATAGCCGGGGCGTGGAGCGCAGCGACACCCCCAGTCTCTCGGCCCCCAAATAAACAGCACCCTGAAAGGCGTGCCACCACTCGTCCAATGGACTGACAAACTAATTAGGTTCCTCGAAGCGGTTGACGCAAGTCTCAGAAGCCAGTGGCATCGCTGCGCGATGCTCCTTATTTTTAACAGTTCCGGGGGTGCGAGCACCCCCGGCTAAATCTCTTGGAACCCTGCGGGTTCGGGCCTTGCCGACAAAGTGAGAAACGCCGTCGTTGCCCAACTCGTCTAGTCCCCATTTTTGGAAGTAAAAATGAGGGCACGACACCGCTGTTCCTTGGCGCTACGCCATTGCCTTCAACACCTGCATTTACCAGTGACACCCTCAGTTACTCCGTCGCGTGGAGGAAAAGCGGAGACATGTCTCCGCGCTCCACAACGCCACCCCACTACCCATGACATTGAAGAGCACGACTTGTCCATCTCGCCGCACGCAGTGCCTTCTAGCCGCAAACACCGCTGGCGCGATGGCATGATATTTCTCCACCTCAAAACCGCCGGCCATCGCGCCAGCGGTGTTTGCGGCTAGGCCAGCACACCCTTAACCAACTCCCCATGGATGTCGGTCAGCCGGTAGTCACGTCCTTGAAACCGATAGGTGAGCCGAGTGTGATCCACGCCCAGGCAATGTAGGATGGTCGTATTGAGGTCGTGAATGTGCACCGGGTCGCGAACCACGTTGTAGCAGTAGTCATCAGTCTCCCCGAAGACCGTTCCCGCCTTCACACCGCCTCCCGCCATCCAGACGGAGTAGCAACGGCCATGATGATCGCGGCCGTAGTCGGTCTTCTCGATCTTTCCCTGGCTGTACACCGTCCGACCAAACTCGCCTCCCCATACGACTAGCGTGTCATCAAGCAGGCCGCGCTGTTTCAGATCCTTCACCAAGGCAGCACTCGGCTGATCGGTGTCCTTGCATTGCTCACGGATGCGTCGCGGTAAGCTGCCATGCTGATCCCACCCACGATGATAGAGCTGGATAAATCGCACTCCCCGCTCGGCCATGCGACGCGCCTGCAAACAATTATAGGCGAAGGAACCGGGCTTCTTCACGTCGGGACCGTAAAGATCCAATGTCGACTGCGATTCCTTCGAAACGTCCGTTAGCTCAGGAACGGAGGTCTGCATCCGATACGCCATCTCGTACTGAGCGATGCGGGTGTTGATCTCCGGATCGGCATAGTCCTCAAACTGCTTCTGGTTCAACCGCGACAAACCGTCAAGCATCCGCCGCCGGGTGGTGGCATCGACCCCCGGGGGGTTGGACAGATAGAACACGGGATCCGCCATTCCACGAAACTGCACCCCCTGGTGCTCCGACGGGAGAAAACCGGAACTCCACAGCCGGGTGTAGAGCGGCTGGTCACTCTCCTTTCCGCTGGAGATCATCACAATGAAAGCCGGGAGGTTCTGGTTCGCCGCGCCCAAGCCATAACTGAGCCACGCGCCCATGCAAGGCCGCCCCGGCTGCTGAAATCCGGTCTGGATATAGGTGATGGCCGGATCGTGGTTGATCGCTTCGGTATTAACGGTCCGGATCAGGGCCATGTCGTCAATCACACTCGCGGTATGTGGGATCAGCTCGCTCAGCCAGGTGCCATTTTTCCCATGCTGCTGGAACTTGAACATGGAGGCGACGACGGGGAAGCCGCTTTGCCCGCTGGTCATCGTCGTCAAACGCTGGCCCATGCGAACCGAGCTGGGCAGCTCCTGTTGATGGTACTTTTCCAAGATCGGCTTGTAGTCGAACAGGTCGATTTGGGACGGGCCACCCGCCATAAACAGGTAGATGACTCGCTTGGCTTTAGGGGCATGATGCAGCACCGAAAGCGGATAGGCCGGAGCAGGCGCAGCAGGCGTGGATGCCATGGCGGAGCCACGATTGAGCAGCGATCCGAGCGCGGCAACACCGATCCCGGTTGAGGTGCGGCCGAAGAACTGGCGTCGGTTCTGCAGCAGGGCGTGTTCAGTCCAGGGATTCATAAGCAGCTCGAATTAGATTTTGGTCACCGTTTCGTCCAGGTTGAGGATCATGCTGGCCACCGTTGCCCACGCCGCCAGGTCGGCGGTTGACGCATTCGAGGTGGGGTGATACTCACCCACGCTCAGGAGTTTTTGAGCCGATTCCGCGTCCTGGCTGTAGTGCGCACGCTGTTCGCTGAGCACCTGATTCAGGACACCCAGTTCGTCAGCGCTCGGTTTGCGTGCCGTGGCCAACCGGAAGGCATAAGTCAATCGATCGGCATCCGAGGCACCGCCTTCGCGCAGAACTCGGTCGGCGAAAGCGCGCGAGGCTTCCACAAACTGAGGGTCGTTCAGCAGCGCCAACGCCTGCAAGGGAGTGTTGGTTCGGGGACGACGAACGACGCAGTATTCCCGGGTTGGGGCGTCGAACAGCAGCATGTTCGGAGGCGGACTCTGGCGCTTCCAATGGGTGTACAGGCTCCGGCGGTATTGCGCCAACCCCGCATCCTGAATGTACTTCTGGGAGTTGTTGAACGACACGGCTTCCCACAGGCCGGGTGGCTCATAAGGCCGCACGCTGCGACCGCCCAACTCACCCTGCAACAACCCGCCAATGAACAAGGCCGAGTCCCGCACCACTTCTCCATCCACCCGGAACCGAGGGCCGCGCGAGACCAGACGATTCTCAGGATCGCGAGCCCGAAGCTCCGGGCTCTGCTTTGAGCTCTGCCGATAAGCGGCGGACAGCACAATCATGCGTTGCATCCGCTTGATGTCCCATCCCGACCCAATGAACTCCGCCGCCAGCCAATCCAGGAGTTCTGGGTGAGACGGTGGCTCCCCCTGGACCCCCATATCATCGGAGGTTTTGACCAGGCCCACACCAAAATACTGCTGCCAATAACGATTCACCGTGACCCGGGAGGTCAACGGGTGCGTGGGAAGCATCAGCCACTTCGCCAATCCCAGACGGTTCGTGGGCGCGTCCGACGGGAACGCCGGAAAGATGGACGGAACACCCCGCGTGACTTTATCGCCGAGCTTGTCGTATTCCCCGCGCATGAGCAGGAACGTGTCGCGCATCTTCTCCTCATCCTCCTTCGCCACCATCGTCGTGGGGATGCTGCGATTCAGCCCTGCCTCCTCTTCACGCCATAGCGCGATTTGGTTCTCCTCCTTCCGCCATTCGGGCGAACTCACGCGCCTAAAGTAGCGCTGAAGGCGAGCGTTCTGTTCGGCGTTGAACTGGTCCAATCCCGCGAACAGGACCGCCAAATCCGACGGCAGAACCGATCGATCCAACGGATTCATCTCGAAGCTGAAGCGGCTGTCACCCTGCACATTCACCGTCTTGATCAGCAAGGTATTCTCCCCCTTCTTGAGCTGGAGGACGAGCTTGAGCGGCCCCTCCCCTGCCCTCTCACTTTGACGACGCTCTCCCACCAGTTGCTGGTTCAGCCAGACTCGAAACACATCATCCGCGCGCACCGAGACAGCCACCTGCTGATCCATCGGCACCACCAGTTTGCGAGAAAGGTAGTAGACGCCATGAACCCCGTGCAGGCTGCTGACGAGGACATGGGATTTACCGTCCTCCAGATCCCCACGCGCCGACCACTTAACATCCTCCCGCGCACCTGCGAACGTCTTCTTCAGATCCAAGTCGATCGCCTGTTCTGGTTCTAAAACCTTGGAGAGCGTTTCCTCCACAGCCCCAGCCTTCAGAGCGCCCAGCACGTGCCAGGGTGCCGGCTTGGCGGGAGCCAACGCAGTGACGAGGGCTTCGTCCCGTGCGAGCGCCAATCGAAACTTCCCGATCGCGCGCCGATTCACCGATGCCTCCGACTTCAACCGAACCCGCAACTCCCCGCGACCAGGCACGGTCAGCGCTTCGCTCAGAAGGAACAGGGCTGTGTGGCGCTCAACCATTGGCTGATCGGTAGGCTGCCATCCCGTCTCCGCCTTTCCATCGATGGCTTTCTCGACCTCACGATCCTTGATCGCAGCATCGGCGATCGCTCGGGCAAATTTGATCGGTTTCACCGTCGCCTCCTTCCCGTCGACACCCGGCAGCACCCACTCCGCTTCAATCTCCGAGAGCCGGAACTTGCCATCGTCGGCACGCGAGCTGCCCTTCTGTGGCAGGGAGTCATCCGGCAAAGTCTCCAGGCGCAATCCCGCCAGCACGCCGGGCTCCAACGGAAAGGTCAGCCGATACGTGTCTTTCGGCGGGTTGGGGCCGCTCACCAAAATGGTGCGATCGGGTCCAACCCGGAACTGAGCATTGCTCGAGGATTGAAATCCCGTGGGTTCAATCACCGTCCACTGCTGGCCCAGACGTCGAGACCATTCCTTTTTCCACTCGACTTCCTCCCGATCCAACTCGGGCAAAGGCGCCAGGATGGCTTTCTCACCCTCGGCTATCGATTTTCTGAGGTCCTCCAAGCGGGCCGTTTGTTCCGCCGTGGGGACTTGAATGGAGGGCTCCGGATTGGGAGCGTTTCCATCCATGACCGACTCCTTCAAGTTGTTGAAGAATGAGGCCAGCCCATAGTATTCCTTTTGCGAGACCAGGTCGTATTTGTGGGAATGGCATCGAGCGCAGACCAAAGTGAGCCCCAGCCAGGCTGTGCCCAGCGTCTCAGTTCGATCGAAGGAATACTTCGCCTGATACTCCTCCACTATGGCTCCGCCCTCTCCCGTGCTCATGTTGCAGCGGACATAGCCGGAGGCCACCTTCTGGTCCAGGGTCGGATTCGGCAATAGATCGCCGGCCAGCTGCTCAATGGTGAACTGGTCGAAAGGCAGGTTGCGATTATAGGCCGACACCACCCAGTCTCGATACTTCCAAACATTCCGTTCTGCATCGATATGATATCCATGCGAATCCGCGTAACGCGCTGCATCCAGCCAATACTTCGCCATGTGCTCGCCGTAGGCCGGCGATTGGAGCAAACGATCCACTAACCGCTCAAATGCCTGATCGCTGGAGTCCGCCACGAAAGCATCGACCTCTGCTGGGCTGGGAGGTAGGCCGGTCAAATCCAGGGTCACTCGCCGGATCAGGGTGATTTTGTCGGCGGGAACCGACGGCTTAAGCCCCTCTTTCTCCAGGCGAGCCAGAACGAACCGATCGATCTCGTTCCGCACCCAGTCCTGCTGCTGCACCGCAGGCGGCACGGGACGCTTGACCGGATCGTAGGCCCAGTGTGTCACCCAGGTGGCACCCTCCTTGATCCAACGTTGCAGCAGGTCCTTCTGAGCGGTGGTCAGGGTCTTGCCAGTCTTGGTCGGTGGCATGATGTCATCCGGATCCGACGTCAGCAGGCGCTTCACGAACTCGCTCTCCTCAACGTTTCCGGGAATGATTGCCCGCTGGCCCGATTTCCCAGCCTTGAGCGCATCCTCGTGGCGATCCAATCGCAAGCCGCCCTTGCGCGCCTTCTCGTCGGGGCCATGGCAATTCAAGCAGTGGTCGGAGAGAATCGGACGGATCTGCCGAGCGAAATCAATGCTCCCCGCCGGTTTAGTCTCCGCCCCGGCCAAGCTCGTGGCCACCAAGACCAAGACACCGGATGTCAGACGTCGAAGTAGGCTTGTTCGGTTCATCACTCGCCAAAGGTAAAGGGTTTCTTGCGTCATACTTCCGACTGCTTTCACACTCAAGATATTCGCGAGGGGGCCGGGGCAACACTTCACCAGAACTGCAAAAGAATCACCCCTTCTTGGCCGCAAACCCTAGCAGAATCTACCGCCGCCAAGATGGTACGACTGTTGTGAGGTGCGGAAGCTTTGGGAGCGGGGACACTTTACCCAAGCGGCTCACACGGATCTGAACAGGGACTTGCTAGAGCCGGGCCGACTGACGCTGCTGCTCTTCTCATGGAGGGGAGCTAGCTTTGATCCTTCGGTTCTCACTGATTTAGTGCTCCTCCGCGTTCTCCGCGTCTCCGCGACAAAAGATCCCTCCCCTGACTCGGAAGGACTGCCGGAATCTCTCGCGGAGGCGCGGAGAGGAAGGAGTTCATGGAGAGCCTGTCGGACTTGTGATGTCTCCCAAATGGCTGGTAATCCGGGCACCATGCGATAACGTCCCAACCATGATGACCATGGACAGATCATCCAAGATCTTCGTCGCAGGCCACCGGGGACTGGTGGGTAGCGCGATTTATCGGGAACTCCAGAAGCAAGGATACGCCGGCGTCTTCGGGCGCACGCGGGCGGAGGTGGACCTTCTCGATGGCGCAGCCGTGAAGGCCCTCTACGCGAGCGAGAAGCCAGAGTTCGTCATCATCGCCGCCGCCAAGGTAGGGGGCATTCACGCCAACGATACTCAGCCGGCGGACTTCCTCTATCAAAACCTGCAGATCCAGAACAACCTGATACAGGGAGCCTACGCCGCGAAGGTCCGGAAGCTGCTTTTCCTGGGCAGCTCCTGTGTTTATCCCAAGCACTCGCCGCAACCGATGAAGGAGGAGCATCTGCTCACCGGCCCCCTCGAGCCAACTAATCAGTGGTATGCCGTCGCCAAGATCGCCGGGATCAAGATGTGCCAGGCCTACCGACGCCAGCATGGCTGCGACTTCATCAGCGCCATGCCCACCAACATGTATGGGCCGAACGACAACTACGACCTCAACACGTCTCATGTGCTTCCCGCGCTCATCCGGAAGTTCCACGAAGCCAAGCAGCGCCGAGAGGAAACCGTCTCTTGCTGGGGAACCGGGTCGCCGCTGCGGGAGTTTCTCTACGCCGACGATCTGGCCCGCGGCTGCATCCATCTCATGCAGCACTACAGCGAAGAGCAGTTTATCAACATCGGGAGCGGCAGCGAGGTTAGCATCAAGAAGCTGTCGGAAACGGTAGCCCGGATCGTGGGCTTCGAGGGAAGGATCGTGTGGGATACCACCAAGCCCGACGGCACCCCACGCAAGCTCATGGACAGTTCGCGCCTTTTCGCCCTCGGTTGGAAGCCCACCATTCCACTCGATCAAGGGATCCGATTAGCCTACGAAGACTTCTTAAGCAAGCACGCCTAGCCCCCGCTGTTACTGGCGTTTCTCACCTGGGTGGCAGGACCCGAACCCACAGGGTTCAAAGAGAATAGCCGGGGGTGCCGGCACCCCCGGAACCGTTGAAAGTTACGGAGCATCGCGCAGCGATGCCACCGCTTTCTGAGGCTTGCATACCCCTACTCAAGGATCCTGATCGTGGGTCGGCTTACTCCCCGACGGGTGGCACGCCTTCCAGGGTGCTGTAAAACTGGGAACGGGCAGACCGGGGGATGTCGCTGTGCTCCACGCCCCGGCTTATCTCTTTGAACCCTGCGGGTTCTCCACCGCGGATCCAGGAACTCAGCCGACGAAGCACGGCGTTGCCCGACTTGTTTCGTCCCCATTTTGGAGGTAAAGATGAGGGCACGACACCGCTGCTCCTTCACGCAAGCACTCCCCTCAGATACTTCGTCCGCAACTAAGGCTTGTCGCCCCCGTTGTCGAGTCGCGAGACTTCTTCCACCCCATGGCGCTAAACAAAACAGCCTCTCCTGGCTAACCAGGAGAGGCTGTTCGTGAAAGATGCAGGGCGAAGCTTAGGACTTCGTGTAGTAGTTCGTCGTGTATTCCTGAACCATGCGCCAGGTGTTATACTTGGGCACCAAAGTCACCATCGCTCGGCGGATCTTCTTAATCCACTCGCGAGGAATCCCGTCAGCATCCCGATTGTAGAAGCACGGAATTACCTGTTCGGTGAGGGCCGAGAACAAGTTCTCGCTGTCCAGTCGATCTTGCTCCTCGATGCTGGAGGGATGCGAATCATCGCCGATGGCGAAGCCGTTGGTCCCATCATAGCCCTCGCGCCACCATCCATCGAGGATACTGAGATTCAAGCAGCCATGCACCGAGGTCTTCTGACCGCTGGTTCCGGAGGCTTCGAGCGGACGGCGCGGGTTGTTCAGCCAGACATCACAGCCCGAGACCATTTGCCGCGCCACATGCACATCATAGTTCTCGATGAAGAAGAGAGATCCCTTGAGATCACTGTACTTGCTGAGGTGGATGATGTGCTGAATGAATCGCTTGCCATCGTCGTCGCGCGGATGAGCCTTGCCGGCGAACACGAACTGGATCGGTCGAGCCTGATCATGACACAGCCGAACGATCTTCTCGAATTGTTGGAAGATCAGCGGGGCGCGCTTGTAGGTGGCGAAACGACGGGCAAATCCAATGGTCAGCGCATCGGGGTTCATCAAATGATCAAAGATGATGAAAGACCCCTGCGAGAAGCTTTGGCCCTGAAGCAGCAGGCGACGTCGCGAAAACTCGATCAGCTCGCGGCGAAGCCGGAAGCGTAGCGCCCAGATCTCCTCGTCGGAGATGAACGAGGGATCCGCCATGTTGGCCCAGAACTCCGTGGAGTTGATGACCGATTCCCAGTTGCGGCCCGTATTGCTGTTCCAGAACCGGGTCGTCTCCGTCTCACCGGAGGTGTTCCAGTCCTTGCTGAGCTTGCGGCGCCAGAAGCGTCGGACGGGTCCCTTCATCCAGCCGAGCAAATGGATCCCATTGGTGATGTGTCCGATGGGCACCTCGGCAACCTGCTTGTTCGGATAGAGACATTGCCACATCTCGCGGCTCACCTGGCCGTGCAACTCGCTCACGCCGTTCGCCGCGCGGGAGCACTTGAGCGCAAGCACCGTCATGCAGAAGGGTTCAGAGGTATTGCCCGCTGTCACCCGCCCCAGGTCCATCAGTTGGTCGTGAGAGATGCGCAGCTGGCTGCAAAACTTGCTGGCGGCATAGTTGACAAGATCGCTGCTGAACCGATCGTGGCCGGCCTCGACCGGAGTGTGCGTCGTGAAGAGGCATTCCTCCTTGGTGCGCGCGAACGCGTCGGCAAAGGACTTGCCCTTGGCCACCTTCTCGCGAGTCAGCTCCAGCGTGAGGAAAGCCGCGTGACCTTCGTTCATATGAAACACCGAGGGATGGTGTCCCAGAGCGCGAAGCAGGCGAACGCCCCCGACGCCTAGCAGGATCTCCTGCATGATGCGGGTGGTGCTGTCGCCGCCATAAACCCGGAGGGTCAGGTCGCGATAGTGCTGCTCGTTCT
Organism: Verrucomicrobiales bacterium; assembly: GCA_016793885.1. NCBI lineage: Bacteria > Pseudomonadati > Verrucomicrobiota > Verrucomicrobiia > Verrucomicrobiales > Verrucomicrobiales bacterium. The sequence continues at coordinate 161,226 of JAEUHE010000042.1, read as the reverse complement.
CCGGCCGATTGGTATCCAGCAGATAGACCGGATTACGGCCGACATTGACTCGCCACGCTTGGAAATAGACTTCATTGAGAGCGATGCGAATCTTGCAAACGAGCGGTTGTCCCCGGGCGTCGAGGACGGGCTCCATGGGCAGGTTCTCGGGATGTAACAACGTGTAATACTCGGTTTGCCAGTTCTCCTGGTTCACCGCCTGCTGGAAGTAGCCCTCGCGATAAAAGAGGCTGATGCCGACGAACGGCAGCCCTAGATCGCTGGCCGACTTGGCGTGATCGCCCGCCAGAATGCCCAGACCGCCGGCGGCAATGGGCAAGGTCTCATGGAAACCAAATTCAGCGCTAAAGTAAGCAACGGGACGGTCCTTGAGCTGCGGCGCGCTCTTGGCTGCCCAGGTTTCCTTCTCGTCCATGTAGAGCTTGAAGGTGGACAGCACCCGCCGAACGCGGTCCGCGAAGTCGGCGTCCTGAAGACGGACCTTCAGTTCGTACTCCGAGACTTCGTGGAGAACCGCGACGGCATTATGGTAGAGGTTTTGCCAGCCGCGGGGTGACAGTTCCTGGAAGAGTTCCTGAGCCTCTTGATTCCAAGTCCACCAAAGGTTGCGGGCGAGCTTGTTGAGGCCGGAGACCAGTTCGTTCAACTCAGTTTTCGAGAGAGGCTTTGTCGTCATAAAAATTCAGCAGACTCTGATGAAAAACATTTTCCGTGCCCAAACCGGAGCCGGCCGTAGTCTTCCCCTCCTAGCCCAGCAAATACAAAGAGAATTGGGCCACAATTTGCGACAATTGCCTTCGTAGAGTATCTGGAAAGACGGCAAAAGCTGCCTCCACAGCGATCACGTCGGCAATAAATTGCCAGGGCCAGCTTTGCCCCCTTGAATCGAGAAGAGTGCTCCTCGGCCGCGCGAAATTCGGTCTGGAAGTCTCCTGATCTGCGACCTAGATTTCGAACGTATGAATAAATCCCTGCAGCAAGGATTCCTGCCCTCGGAGGAAGTCCCAAGCTTCATTGGCGGCAAGGCCCGTTTCCAGGCCCGCGGCCGGTGTTCGCTGCTGCTTCTGCTAATGATGTTGGCGATCCAGTCGGGTAGGTCATTCGGAGCCGATATTTCGTTCCGCAACGAGGTCCAGCGCTCCTTGGATCAGGGATTGGCCTGGCTGCAAGCTCAGCAGAATAGCAATGGCTGGTGGTCAACCCCGGATCATCCGGCGGTCACAGCTCTGGCGCTTACCGCGTTTGCCGGGGAGCCCACCGGTCGCTTCAAGAAACCAACGCCGGAACTGAGCAAGGGATACGCGTTTCTGACCCAATCGGCCAAGCCGGACGGAGGCATCTATACCCGCGAACTGACCAGCTACAACACTTCCTTGTCGATGATGGCACTGCTGACCGCACCAGGGGGGGACTACGACTCCATCCTAACGCGAGCGAGAGGATATCTGGTCGGCTTGCAGGACGATCGCGGCCGCCTCGGCCAGCTCGACACCCCTTTCGATGGAGGCATTGGCTATGGCGGGATCCAGAAGGATCCAGACGTCAACAATACCTACACGGCGCTCCAGGCGCTGTATCACAGTCGTCACCTGATCCAAGACCGAGGGGGTAAGGCTGACAAGGACCTCAACTGGGCGGCCGCGATCCACTTTCTGGAGAAGTGCCAGAACCTACCGGATCGGAATCGGGAGGCCTATGTGTCCGCCTACCCGCAAGACCGGGGAGGTTTTATCTACCATCCCGGCCGTAGCATGGCTGGCGGAGAAACGAATGCGACCACTGGCAAGATCGCGCTGCGCTCCTACGGGAGCATCAGCTACGCCGGTTTGCTGAGTTACATCTACGCCGATCTCAAGAAGGAGGATCCTCGCGTGGTGGCCGTGATGGAGTGGCTGCGTTCGAATTACACTCTCGAGGAAAATCCCGGAATGGGGCAGCAAGGCCTTTACTACTATCTGCACCTGCTCACCAAAGGCCTGACTGCGGCGGGTGTCGACGAGTTGGTGTTGAAGGACGGGCGTCGCGTCGCGTGGAGAAAAGAAGTAGCGATGCGTTTGATGACCTTGCAGCAGCGGGACGGCTCCTGGATCAATTCCAGCCCCCGGTGGTGGGAGAAGGATTCCAATCTCGTGACCGCCTATTCGGTCCTAGCTCTCGAAACGATCTGGCGCGGGCTCTAGGACAGATTGACTCGGCCGACCTTTCGAAATCTGACCGAATCCATCGAGAGCTGCGCCTACAGACAGGGGAAGCATGGAAGGAAAGGGGGCGTGTTCTTGCGAAAGCTGGGCAACTCATCCAGTAACCAGATTCAAGTAGTGTCGCGTACGCAACACTACTTGAGAGGATGTGCAGGGGAGAATTGGTGTCAGTTCAACTCCATTGCAGCTCGTCCGAGGTGGCAATCCACGAGAAAAACCCGTCGAGGAGAGGGTCAAATCTGAATCGTTCCGGAATGAACTGAAATGCTAAGTCCGCACCCCCCACACACGCATCCGCCTCCCGGCAGAACGGAATGTCACAGGGAGGTCTCCGACATTGTCACCTTCAAGTTCAAAGGGCATGTTAGCCCGACAACTCAAAGTTACAGCACGGGTCTTCCAACGCACGGCGCCAGTGAAACGGTGCAGATTACCGGCCAACCATCCAAACCCGAAACCTGCCAACTGGGCGAGCCCAACCCGAGGATAAACTACCACCTCCAGATAGCCGTCATCCGGCACCGCTTGTGGAAAAAGGATGTAACGCCCGCCATAGTAGCGTCCCTTACCGATCAAGATCAGCCCTCCTTCCATCTGCTTTTCCGCCGAAGCCACCTGGATGGGCGAAGTGTTCTCGCGTAGTGCTCCCAGTCCCGCAATCACATACGCAAGGGGGCCAAGACGCTTCTTGAGATTCCAGCGAACACGGGCGATCGCCCGAGAATCAAGCCCCGCGCCGGCGAGTTGCACAAAACAACGACGCTCAATCCCCGCCGACGTCGAGAACTCGGCCAAAGGCAAATCGCGCTCGCTCAGGTGCCCCTCACGCAGCAGTGCCAATGCTCCGGAAATATCCGCTGGAATACCCAACTCCTTGGCAAAAACATTGACCGTCCCGAGCGGCAAAATACCCAAGGAAGCCCGCACCCAACCATCCGGGTGGTCGCTGATCCCATTGACCACCTCGTTCACGGTGCCGTCACCACCCGCCGCAACGATCACCTCAAAGCCCTCCTGAACCGCCTCACGGGCCATACGTCGCGCAGCGCCCGCTGCGTCGGTGGGCCGAAGGGTGTACCGCACCGATAAGGAGTCTAACTGAGCACGAAAGCTGGCTGCTTTGTCACCGCGGGCGGTCGGATTAAAAATAATGCAGGTGCGAGTCATGGGTTGGCTATGCACAGGATCAGAATCCACCTCATCATCACGAGGCATCGCCACCCAGGGAACCGCCTAAAGCCCAATCCATGCAGTAGGGCGGCCTGCGGTTGCGCCGCAGGTTTTTGCGAAAACCGAGGCGTGAGGAGCGAGCGTATTGAGCGAAATACGTAAGCGACGAACAACGAAGAATTTCGCAAAAAGATCAAGCAAACGCGTGCTGAACGACGGCATGGATTGGGCTAAAGGCGGAACTCCATCTACAGAGCACCATCCTCAGCAACTCAGACGTTTTCACCACGAACTACAGTCGGCTGGCGAGAGCCTTCCGGCTGTCGGCCAACACGCGGTCGTGAAGCGATCCTCCATGGGAATCCATGGTCACCACCACTGGAAACCGTTCCACTTCCAACTCCCAGATGGCCTCCGGTGCGCCAAACTTCTCCAGCAAGTAGACATTGCGCACTTTCTTAATGCACTCCGCCAGGACCTGCGCCGCGCCTCCGATGGCATGCAGGTAGACACACCCGTATTTCTGACACGCCTCCAGTGTGCGATCCCCCATCCCTCCTTTGCCAATCACCCCGCGCAGGCCAAAATCACGAATGACCTGCCATTGGTATGGTTCCTCGCGAATCGAAGTCGTCGGACCGGCTGCGGTGACCTTCCATTCACCATTGGCATCCTTGATCACCACCGGACCACAGTGATAGAGGATTCCATCACGCAGGTTGACCTCAGGTGGCAGTGTTCCACCTTCATGAAGGTACTTGTGCACGGCATCTCGACCGGTATAGAGAACGCCAGTGAGTTCCACCGCATCACCAACCTTCAAGGCGCTGATTTTTTCGGCCGTGAACGGAGCAGACAGAGAAATCATAGCAGTTTGATTCGGTTCGGTTCAGTTCAGTTCAATAAAGCCACTGGGCGATGCTGAAAGCATTGTCCAGTCGAATACCCTGACGCCGATAGGCCCAGCACATGTAGCTCACGCTCACAAAGAACGAGGCCGGCAACCGGTTGGCCGCACATATCTTAACGCCGAGCAGAGTGGTTTTGCCTCCAAATCCCATGGGACCAATGCCTAGCTCATTCGCAGTCTGAAGAATTTCCTGCTCCAGCTCATCGAGTTGGGGAACAGGGTTGCGATCTGACAAGGATCGGAGGAACTGCTGCTTGGAAAACTCGTAGCCGGTCGCCCGGTCGCCCCCGATGCAAACGCCCAGGATTCCCGGCCCGCACCCCTTGCCCTGTGCTTGGATAATGGCATCCAGAATTACCGCGCGACAGCCCTTCAGATCCCGGTTCGCGTGCAGGCTCTCGTCCGGCAGTGAGTATTGGGCCCCCACGTTCTCGCATCCGCCCCCTTTCAAGATCAGGCGCACCTCCGTCTCGGCTGATCGATGCTGGTGAAAGTGGAGAGTCGGAGCGCCCGGCCCCACATTGGTGCCGTCGTTCTTGCCCGTGAGTGAATCCACGGAGTTCTGGCGCAGATACCCCTTCTTGGTCGCGAGTGTCACCGCCTGCCGAGCCGCCTCCGTGAAGGTGATCTGATCAAAGCCGATGGGGCAATCGACATAGAAGATGATGCTCCCGGTGTCCTGGCAAATCGGCTGGGACTTGCGTTTGGCCAGCTCAATGTTCCGTTCGATGATTTTGAGGGCGGATTCAGCGATCGTCCCCTTCTTTTCGTTCTCGAGGGAGCCGATGATCGCGCGTTGCACATCGTCCGGAATCTCGGCGGATGTGCGACGAATGAGTTCTAACAGAGTGTCCAGCAACGCTTGCATAAGAGCGTCGCGACCGTAGTTCCTGGCTCAAAGGGTGTCAATCACACGACGGAGTCGGGAATGCTCGCCGGCGCGGATGCGTCCCTACCCGGAAACAATCACCTCCCTCGGTACCGAAACAAAATCCGGCACCTTTCAGCCAACGTAGGCCTGGCGGAATTCCTGGCCGGCTGTTTGTTGGCCTCGCCGCGAGTTAAAAAACGATGAACCATTCGACACCTCAACCATGAACACCACTAAAGAATCTCATAAGAACAAAGTGAAGCCATCCTCCCGTGTCCGCACCCATGTTGTTCACATTGAATACTTTGATCCGACCGCAAAGCAGGTCAATATCGCAGGTACCTTCAACGAGTGGCATCCTCAGGTTACCGAGATGGTCGATTTGGGCCATGGTCGTTGGGCCAAGGAGATCACCCTTCCGGAGGGCGAGCATGAATACCGTTTGGTGGTGGATGGTGTCTGGAAGGAAGATCCGCACTGCCCGCTCACGGCGCCGAATCCGTTCGGATCTCACAATTCCTTGATCGTCCTGCCCTAGATTCGAAAACTCGCGGCTTGAGAGCGAGACTCATATCGAATATAACCATTCCCTGGCGCCGTCTATACAACTGCGGCACAACGAATGGTTGATACGATGATGAAGGCATATGTTGTTCGAGCCCTGCGAGGGGCTCTTTTTTTTGCAGTCCCGTTTCTAGCTCTGAGTCCGGATCTGAAAGCCGCCGAAGAATCCTTCGGGAACGCGCCTCAAACGGGGGGCAACGTCATGCCGGCCAGCCGAGAGGGCGAGATGGCCATCAAGAAATTCCGAGTGGCCCCGGGCCTCCAAACCGAGCTGTGGGCGGCCGAACCTCTGGTGGCAAACATCGTTGCGTTCAATTTCGATGACCAGGGCAATTGCTATGTCGTGGAAACTTTCCGTCACTCGGCCGGTGTCACCGACATCCGCGGCCACATGGGCTGGCTGGATGAGGAACTGGCTTCGCGGTCGGTCGATGACCGTATCGCGATCATCAAGAAGCATGAAGCGGGGCGGCTCGACTGGTACACCAAGTATTCGGATCGGGTGCGCAAAGTGTGGGATTCCAAAGGACAGGGTTATGCGGACCAGGCCACGGTGTTCAGCGATGGATATAACGCCATCGAAGACGGGCTTGCCTCGGGCGTGTTGGCTTGGAAAGGACGGGTCTATTTCGCCAACATTCCCCACCTTTGGGAACTGCGCGACGCCAATGGCGACGGTGTGGCCGAAGGAAAGAATTCCCTCCTGCATGGCTTCGGAGTTCGAACCGGGTTTCTGGGCCATGACCTGCACGGACTGATCGTAGGGCCCGACGGCAGGCTCTACTTTACCGTGGGCGATCGAGGCGGCCATGTAGTCACCGCGGACGGCCGCACGATCTCCAATCCGGAGACGGGGGCGGTCTATCGTTGTAATCCGGATGGCAGCGGCTTGGAGATCTTTGCTCAGGGGTTGCGAAATCCCCAGGAAATAGCCTTCGATGATTTAGGGAACTGGTTCACGGGCGACAACAATTCCGACGGCGGGGATCCCGCCCGCTGGGTCTATCTGCTGGAGGGCGGGGATTCTGGGTGGCACATTGGTTATCAGTTCATCGACAAACCGAACTCTCGAGGCCCCTGGATTTCAGAGAAGATGTGCTATCCTCCCAGCCCGGAGCAGCCGGCCTACCTCATTCCGCCGGTGGCGAACATCACGAGCGGTCCCTCCGGGCTCGCTCACTATCCCGGAACCGGTTTGCCAGAAAGATATCAAGGCCACTTCTTCCTGGTGGACTTCACCGGCGGGAAAGGCAGTAGCGTGCACTCGTTTGCGGTAAAGCCCAAAGGCGCGGGCTTTGAGCTCGTCGACCGAGATCATCTCATCTCCGACCTTCTCGCCACCGATGTTGAATTTGGCCCCGACGGTGGCGTCTATGTGTCAGATTGGGTTCAAGGATGGGACAAGACCGGGAAGGGACGGATCTATCGGATCTCAGATCCCAATCAGAAAGACAATCCCCTGCTCAAGGAAACCAAGCAACTCATCGGCGAGGATCTCAGCCTGCGACCGGTATCTGATCTTGTGCCGCTCCTGGGACATCAGGATCAGCGGGTACGGCTTCGCAGTCAGTTCGCTTTGGCCGACAAGGGAACCGCGGGCGAGGTAGCACTGCGCGATGCCGCGCGCCAAGGCGATCGGCTCCTGGCCCGAGTTCATGGAATTTGGGGTCTCGGGCAGGTGCTGCGGCAGCGCAACAACGATGCGCCATCGCGAGCTTCCCTGGATGCCCTGCTGGCGCTCCTGAACGACTCGGACCGTGAAGTGGCCGCCCAAGCCGCCAAGTGCCTGGGAGAGGTGAGCTGGAAGCCTGCGGCGGGCAAGCTGGCGGAAATGCTGAACGATCCCCTGCCCCGCAACCGGCTGCTTGCCGGGATCGCACTCGCCAAGCTTCAAGTCCCCGCCTCGGCCTCGGCATTTCTCAAGCTGGCTCGAGACAACGAATCGGCCCGCGATCCCTACCTCCGTCACGCAGCCGTGCTAGGCCTCGCCGGAATCAGGGAAGAAGCGCCTCTCCTCGCCGCAGCCGCCGATCCTTCCTCCGAGGTCCGCACCACCGCGGTGCTCGGGCTGCGCCGCTTGAAGAGCCCGAGCATCTCCCGCTTTCTGCGCGATGCGGACCCGCGAGTTGCCGTCGAAGCCGGACGAGCTGTCCATGATCTCCCGATCGACCAGGCCATGCCCGACCTGGCGTCCATAGAACTCACCTCGGAAACCTCCACGCCGCTCGGACGCCGCGTGGTCGATGCCCAACTGCGCGTCGGCACCGCTGAAGCGGCCGAGCGACTGGTCCGGATCGCCACGAATAGCACCCTCGGAGCGGCCATCCGAGTTCAAGCCATTCAGTCGCTGGCGAAATGGGGAGAGCCCACCCGACGTGACGCCATCACTGGACTCTGGAGACCCCTACCGGCGCGAGTTGCGACGCAGGCCATCACCGGCCTATCACCCCATCTTCCTAGCCTGATCAAATCGGGGAGTTCCGAGGTTCAGGTGGAATCCGCTCGCTTGTCAGCAGCCTGGAAGCAAACCGACACCGGAGCTTCGCTGCTGGAACTTCTCTCCAACACCACCGCTGGAATTGAGCCGCGACGTGAAGCCCTGAAGGCGTTGGCCGATTTGAAGGACGCCCGGCTGAACCAAGCGATCGAGATAGCCAAAGCCGATGCCGCCGAGGGACTTAAGCGCGAGGCCACCCGGCTGCAGGGTGAGTCGGGAGGTCAGGATGCGCTCCGCACGATTGAAGCCAGCCTCGAAAAAGGCACTCGAGGCGAGCAGCAGGCAGCCGCCAGTGCGCTGGGAGGCCTGAAGGACGGCGCCTCCGAGCAAGTGCTGGCCCGGTGGATCGATCGGCTGACGGAAGGCAAGGTCCCGGCCTATCTCCACCTGGATCTGCTGGAATCGGCCGGGAAGCGATCTTCCCCCGCGCTCAAGGATCGTTTGGCGACGTACGAAGCATCCCGCAGCAAGACCGACAAGATCGCCGCCTACCGTGAATGTCTGGAGGGTGGCGATGCGGCGCTCGGGAAGAAAATCTTCATCGAGCGGGCCGATGTCTCCTGCGTGCGCTGCCACAAAGTCGGCGCTGAAGGCGGCGAAGTAGGTCCCGACCTCACCGGCATCGGCTCCCGCCAGGCTAGAAACTACATCCTGGAGTCGATTGTGGCTCCGAACGAAAAAATAGCGGCCGGGTTCGAAACCGTACTCGTCACCTTGAAGGATGGCAGCGCCTACGCGGGCCAGGTCAAACTCGACACAGAGACCGAACTGGAAATCAACTCTCCCGAGGACGGTATTGTGAAGGTGAAGAAGTCGGATATCACCAGCCGCGAACGGGGCTTGTCAGGAATGCCCGAAGAACTTCGCCAAATGCTGAGCAAACAAGACTTGCGTAACCTAGTGGAGTTTTTATCGCAGTCCAAGTAACCCACATGAGGGCCTCGGGCGTCCTGAACAGGTGCGCGGCCACGCCCGCCGCTCCGCAGCAGCTCCATGAATCAGAATTCTTTACCAACTCCGACTGCCATGCATAGCACCGACCTTCCCGAAGCCCTGGAATACGTTCTCAACCGTCCGGGCATGGCCGATCTGGGGCCGGGACCTCGGATGAACATCCTCTCTCGCGCAGAGATTGATCACACCTTGGAGCGGGTAGGAGTACCCCATGACGTCACCGAGCTGATCCGCGCCTTGCTGTTGCTCTGGAATGATCATCACGACGCCGCCCACGCCATCGTTCAGGACTGCGAGACTCCCGACGGCAATTTGATCCATGCCATCCTGCACCGGCGCGAGCCCGACTATAGCAACGCGCGGTATTGGTTCCATCGAGTGGGCGCCCATGCCTGCTTCGCCCACCTGGCCAGGCAAGTGGAACACTTTCTCACGGCGGAGGAAAACCCCTCCTTGCTGCACGAACTGGTCAAGAAGGGCCAATGGGATCCTGAAGCGGTGATCAGCGCCTGCCAGCGCGTGTCCAAAGATCGTCACCAAGTGGCTGAAAGAGTCACCCTCCAGAAGATCCAGGAGATCGAAACCCGCGCGCTCCTCCATCACCTCCTAACCTCGGAGATGTAGGCGGCTCACCAGCGGGACGGGGACTGGATTCGCAAGGTGTAACGACCCTGCACTCGCCGCACCAGCGCTTGCGCTCCAAAGGCCGACGAAAGCTGCGCTGAAGTGACCACCTTAGGAATGGGTCCTTGCGCGCTGATGCGTCCCTCCCGCAGAACCATCGCGTGCGTGAAGGCGGGGGTGATTTCCTCCACATGATGAGTGACCAAAATGAGGTTGGGTCCACCTGGGTGACGTCCCAGCTGATCCAAAAACCCCAGAAAGGACTCGCGCGCGGCCGGATCGAGGCCTGCACACGGCTCGTCCAAGATCAGCACCTTCGGCTGAGCCATGAGAGCGCGGCCGATGAGCACGCGCTGACGCTCCCCTTGCGACAGATAAAGCCAAGGACGATCCGCCAGATGCGCGCAATCAATCCGTCGCAAGATGGACTGGGCCGCCTTCCGATCACGCCGGTTGGGTTCGCCCCAAAAGTCGATCATGGCGTACCGGCCGCTCGCCACGGAGATGAGAGCGGGCTCGTGCTCCGGCATAAGCTGGCGAATCGAGGAACTGACCAGGCCGATGTGAGATCGCAGGGACCTCCAATCCGTTTCACCGTACACCTCGCCAAAAACAGTCATGCCGCCCGAGGTAGGGGTGAGGTATCCGGTCAGAGCGCTGAGCAGCGAGGTTTTCCCGGACCCGTTGGCGCCCAAAATAACCCAATGCTCGCCGCTCTGAACCCGCCACTCGATGGAGTCCAGTATCTTGGTTTTCCCGCGCCGGATGCACAGGTCGTGAACGTGGAGAACTTCGGTGAGGCGCATGGAGACAAAGGAAATCGTCGACGCCCTCACTCAGTGGCCGGAACCGCCAGTTCGAACCGTGGAATGCGGATCAGGACCTTGCGTCCGTCGCTATCCAAACCGAGGTAGCTACCCTCGGCGACAGCGTGACGGGTATCGGTGAGATGCTGGCTGTTGTAGGAAAACTCATCCCCCGGCGGTATGGTGGGAGTCTTTCCAACCACGCCGTCGCCCTCCACCACCAGCGTGCTTCCATCGTCATGGGATACCACCCATTTGCGCCCCTTGATCGTCACCGCCTGCGCCGAACGGTTGTGGATGGTGAGGAAATAGACGAAACAGTGAGGCCGGTCAGGCGAGATCTCTGGAGCGTGGCGGTAAACCAGGCGATCCAGAGTGACATTCAGGCCCGGCACCTCGACCGGCTTGGAACTTTGGCTCATGTGACAGCCACAATGCTTATCGAGCCATCATCCGGGCAGCAATCGGATTCTTTAGACGGGCTGGTCCGCTTCTTTCATCTGGCGATGCATCAGAAAGGCACCGGCTCCAAGAACACCGGCCAGGAGCACATACAAACCCACCGAAGAACCTTCCGGGGCGGACACCACAACCTCGGAGGGCTTGGTCTCCGCCTCGAACCGGGCTTCGGCGCGCTGCAGCCGCTCCTCTGCATGGCTTAGCAGCGCGCGTTTGTAGACCAAGGCCGCATCATAGCGTTGCTGGGCTACCTTGGCGCGCTGTTCGCCCGACTCGCGCGAGGTCCTCTGCCAGTAGGCCGCTTTTTTCTCAAGAGAAGCCTTTTCAATCTCCGGAGGAAGCGGATCGATCGCCATCACTCGACCGCTGCCCAGACAAACCACCAATACGCTCAAACCAAAAACGATCTTCTGCATATGCCATCCTATCAAGATTAGACACGAAACTCTTGGGAACCAGACCCCGCCCAGGGCCCGCTCGAGCCGGCGAGACAGAATCCGGTTCCCCAAAAATAAAGCCCGCCGCGATCGACTGTTCTCAGTAACCCGAGACAACCGTGGTCGAGGTGCTACTGGCGATGGGAGCAACGATCTCGGTCAACGAAAGCACCTGGATGGAGTTGGCCAGGGGCAATCCGAGATCGACAAATCGGTTCGGATCAGACGAGTAGCGGCTATGAATCCGAGGGTCGTAGTTGAACTTCAACCATCCACTGAAAACCATCGCTTCATCCCGGCAGATGACCGCTCCATTGCCGATAAATCCGCTCTTGGTAGACCTCAGCGCCAAGGCATGATTGCAGTAGAACACCCCATCCATGCGATTGAAGTTATTGGAGGCGACGGTGCTGAAATCAACCGGCGCACCCGATGAAGAATCCACCGGATAGCCGTCGATCGTCGCCGCCCGAGTGGCGTCGACTTTCAGGCTGTCATAAACATAGTTTGCATCCACCACACCATCTCCATCGGCGTCGAACCAGGCGCTGTCCGGTGACCCGTCCCCGTTGGTGTCCTTATAGTTAATATTGTCATCCGGGGTGCCGAGGATGCCGTCTGCCCCGATCTTGGATTCGCCGCCCACATTTTTGAGGCCGTAGCTCGAAGGATCGAAACAAGCAGCTTTCCACTCGGAAGAGTTCACGTTGCCGCCGAACACCGATTCCCGGACAGCGAACGCGACCAAGTCCTTCTTGGCATCCACGGCATTGGACACCCAAGAATCACGGCTGGCGGCAGCCATGGTCTCAGGAGGCGTGGTGAAGTCCGGGCCGTTTTTATAGGAGATGTCTCCAGCGATGTAGAGATTGCCACCGACGTACAGCGTGCCCACGCCAGTAATCTTGCCAGAGATGACGACATCCCCAGGGATAACCACAGGTCCATCGATCACGATGGGGTCGGTATCGGTGCCCACCAGGTAGAGGCCAGGCTTGGCCGCGTTCGTGTGCACACCACTGATGGTCGTTGTGGAGGTCTTCAGGCTTCCGCCCTTGCTGGTGGCCATTGAGGTGTAATGGGTCAGGTCCTTGAGATTGGGCATCGCCAGACTCTCAGATCCGTCCTTGAGATAGGTCAAGGGATCGCTCTTGGCCAACCCCGCTAAGGGAACGGAGGCCGCGTTGAAGGGATCCATCGGCACGCCGTTGGCTGAGATCTCCCCGGTGGCAGTCACCATGCCGTTAACGCTCGGATTGTAACGGAAATCAAAATCCCAGTTCGATCGGTTGTCGCCGTTGCCGGTAATGGAAGATCCCCACCACCATCCCCAGTTGTTCAAGAAATACTCGTAGTCAAACACATGGCTAGGCGCCTCTTTGCGCACTGTCGCCAGAAGGGTTCGGGTCTTGTTGCCCACCTTTGCAGAAGCCTGGACGGTGTAGACCTTGGCCACCCCGTTGCTCAGAGGTGAGATCACGACCGACGCATCCTTGAACCCGCTCACTCCGGGATAGCTCAGGCCGCTGAGATAACTGAGGCTTAAGTTGCCGGAAGTGAGGGTGAATGTCCCTTCTGGATTGGCATTGTCCGCGATCTGTGTCGCGGCCCAATTCAGCACATTCTCTGCGTGATAGAACGCCTCGTTGAAATCCGTCCGATTGTGAGCGGCTCGGATTCGCGTCGTGCTGAGATCGAGGAGGCTGTAGGCCCCCATGCCGACCAGCATCGACATCCACAGACAGTGACCGAGGGCGGAACCCTCCTCTGAACGTTCGGGATAAATCTGAATCTTCATAAAATTGCTGAGCTAAAAATGGAACCGATGGAGTTGTGGAGCCGGGCCGCCCAATTAAGGGCCGCGGAGACGAATGGTGAACTGACGGTTGATTTCGTTAACCTTGTAAGCAGCGCCCGACCGACGACGCCCAGCGTAGTCATCGTCCATACGGAAGGTGACCGTGACCAAGCTGCCATCGGGTCGATTTCCCGCCTTCAAACCCAGGCTGAAATAGCATTCACGGAGTATAACGGAGTCGGCTTCGCTGGTCCAAACGGCTCGCGAGTTGCCCCCCACATTGATGTTAGGATCGTAACGCACCGAGTTGTTCGCGGGGACAAAGCGGATACTCTCCTGAGGCTGCCCTACCCCCTTGCTCACCACTGCTCGGTAAAAGGCGGCAGAATTGCTGGAGCTCGCCTCCCCCAGGGTGGCCGAAGTCGTGGCGCTCATCGTACGGAAGAGGCCGGTAAGCTGATCCTGAAGATTATCGGCCTTCTGCTCCAGGACGGCGTTGGCCAGACCGCTGCGTTGGGCTTTTGCCATCTCCAGGTAGATCACACCAACGGCCCCCAGACACATCGTGCCAATCGTCATGCTGATCCACATTTCGAGAATGGTGAATCCGCGGCGAAGCCGTCGAGCGGAGCGGGAGTAAGGTAGCTTGAGCTTCATAGTGACTTTGATTCGATCGGATAATAGGTGGATGCTCTAGGTGGAATCGAGTGGGGCTGCTCGAGTCTATTGACGAACTTCGATGTCTCGAACCCGCAAGAGGTCCAGGCGCATGCTATTGGTGCCGCCTTGGCCGAGCGGGGATTCCCAGGAAACACTCAACGTGGCTTGGCGCGTCCGAACCACACCGCCGGAGCTGGTGGTAGAAAAACCGAGGCTCATCTTCGGATTGCGCGTGCTCATGGTGGACAAGTCCGGGCAGAAAAGCTGGTAGCTGGCCGTGTTCAAATCCACCCAGTTGGAGTTGGCCGGGATGATCACCTGAAACTTCTTCCCCGACTCGGTGGCGTTGACTCCGTCAAAGATGGGATTAATGGGATTGCCAGGCGCCATGCTGTCGAACGGCAATCCGCGGAGCATCTCTAGATAATGGACAGCGAAGTCCGAAATGATGGCACGCTCCTTATCCTTGATCAGCTGAATTTTGGAGAAGCTGATGGCGCTCATTCCCGCGAAAAACATCACGCTGGTGATGCTGATGGCAAACATCATCTCAATCAGCGTGTAAGCTGCCCTTTTTGACCGTTTCTGGCCGGTAGTGATCTTCATGACCTTCTCGCTGTGCAGTTCCTAAGCCCAAACACGATGTTTGGTCCGGCGGGTCCAACCTGCGTCTCCCACCGACGGTTCCTTTAAGCAGCCCTGATGCCAAGGGCGGCGTGGGACACTCGTCTGGGAACGAGACAAAAAAAAGCGAGGCCCGTGAAACACGGGCCTCGCTGAGGGAAAGAGATGGGAGGAGCCTTACTTCTTGGCGGCTTCCGGCTTCTTCCAGTTCCGCTTTTGCGGCTTGGTGACCAAGCCTTTCTTGATGGCGCTAGCCGTCACCCGGATGTAGCGCACTTCACCATTAATAACGGCCTTTACCCGCTGCAGGTTGGGGAAGAAGCGCCGCTTGGTGATGGCGGTGACGTGGGTACCAATACCCCCCTGCTTCTTGGCTTTACCACTGCGCCAGATGATGCTGCCTTTGATCGGACGCTTACCGGTTAATTCGCAAATTCTCGCCATAACAATTCAAAAGTTCGGTCAAAATGAGCGCAAAAGGTATCTGCCCTGCGCCGGGTTGCAAGCTCTAACTTTAATTAGGATCCTTTGACGGGATTAACCGCCTTGGTCGCCGACGGAGAATCCACCGGTGCCAGTGTAAATTGGGCTTTGACCAGCTCCACGGTTCTTTGGACGGTCAATCCGTGTTTAGCACGCAAATAGTCGACCGAGGAGGCATGCTCAATAAACGCATCCGGCCACCCGATCCGGACCACCGGTGTATGGATGCGCTTCTCGCTGAACAACTCCAGAACGGTGCTGCCGTAGCCGCCCATGAGGACATGATCTTCCATGGTCACCACCACGTCCGACACATTTCCAAAATGAGCGGTCAGCTCAGCGTCGATAGGCTTGGTAAACCGAGGGTTAATCACCGCCACATCAAAGCCTTGAGCAATCAGCTGGCTGGCGGCCTCCAAGCCCATCTTCATCATGTTCCCCAGCGCGAAGATAGAGATCTTCTGAGCCCGGTTATTGGCAAAGTTCTGCACCACTTCCGCCATGCCGACCGGCAATAGCTTAGGCTGATCCTTGATGGGCACCCCTTCTCCTGCCCCCCGCGGATAGCGAATGAAGGTCGGATGCTTCTGGTGCGACGCCGTGAACATCATGTCCACCAGCTCGTCTTCATCCTTGGGCGACATGCAAATGATGTTCGGCACGCAGCGCAGGAAGGAGATGTCAAAGAGACCATGGTGCGTCGGACCATCGTTCGCCGACAGTCCAGCCCGATCCATACAGAAAATCACCGGCAGGTCCTGGAGCGCCACGTCATGCACGATGCAATCGTAGCCACGCTGAAGGAAGGTCGAATAGATGGCCACGACCGGATGGAATCCCATGGTGGCCATGCCCGCGGCAAACAGCACCGCGTGCTCCTCCGCGATACCCACATCGTAGTAGCGCTCCGGCATGGCCTTTTCCAGGGCTTTGAGCCCCGTGCCGCTCGGCATCGCGGCCGTCACCCCTACCAGACTGGCATCTTTCTGACACAGCTTCACCATCGCCTGACCGAACACGTCTTGATAGGCAGGCGGAGTGCCCGGCTTGGGAGGCGGCGTATCGCCCGTGCGAATATCGTAAGGCCCGAGTCCATGGAACTTCTCAGGATGCTGCAAAGCAGCATCGTAGCCCCGACCCTTCTGCGTCAGAATGTGGATCACGATTGGCTGGTCGAAGGTCTTGGCGAACTCCAGGGTGCTGATCAATAGAGGCAGGTCATGGCCATCGATCGGGCCCAGGTAGCGAACGCCCATCTCTTCAAACAAGACGCTGCTTCCGTGCCCCCCGCGCCCGTCCGACTCCATCGCCGCAGGGTTTTGTTCGAGCGAAACCGCGGTGGCGGCGCTCTTCATGAATTCCTCAGCCTTGTGGCCGATCTTGAGGGCCAATTGGCCCTTCGGAAGCCGCTTGATCCAGGCACCGAAATCTCGGGTCAGCTTGTTGTAACGAGGATTGGTGGTCAGCTTGCCCAAGTAGGTGGCGATGGCCCCGACATTCTTGGCAATGCTCCACTCATTGTCGTTAAGGATGCCAATGAAGCGCTTGGTCGTGTGGTGGATGTTGTTGAGCGCCTCGAATGAAATCCCGTTGGTCAAGGCGGCGTCGCCGAAGATGCACACCACATGCTCGTCACCCTTCTTTTGGTCGCGGGCAGCGGCCATACCCAGCGCTGCCGAAAGAGCAGTACCTGCGTGCCCCGCCCCGTAGCAATCGTGCTCGCTCTCGCTGCGCAACGCAAAGCCGTTCAGTCCCTCGGTCGTGCGAATGGTGTGAAAACGGTCCTTGCGCCCCGTGAGAATCTTGTGCACGTAGACCTGATGGCTCACGTCCCAGACGAACTTATCCGTCGGAGTCGAGAACACGTAGTGCAGCGCCACGCTCAGCTCCACGACACCCAAATTGGGGCCTAGATGCCCCCCGTTTTTGGCGAGCTTCGTGATCAACTCCTCCCGGATCTCCGAGGACAGTTGCCCCAGTTGGTCCACCGTCAATTTCTTGACGTGCGAAGGGTGATCCACCATGTCCAAGTAACGACCGCTCGTGCTGTTATTCATCTTCAGGGCTAAGGTGCGACGAAGGCTTCAAAACCAGTTCGCCAGCGCTATTCTTTTCCAGTGTTTCGATTCGGAGCTCGGCTTCAGCCAATTTCTGTTGGCAGATTTGACCCAAACGCACGCCTTCCTCATACTGAGCCAGCATCTTATCGAGCGGAAGGTCGCCCGTTTCCATCTTGTCCACGATGGACTCAAGCTTCTTCAAAGCCTCTTCAAAGACGACCGGATCGGCCGCCTTCGGGGACGAAGAAACTGGTTTGGTTGTGCCTGACACCGAGCTACCCTATGCGAATCTGCACCAAGGCGTCCAGTACGCAGTCATCAACACAACAATTCTCGGTTAGGTGAGGTCTGCCTCTGGGGGGAAGTGGAAACAAGTCGTTCACCCCACGATTCATCCCATCACTGCCCACGCATCAAATAGACCGCGAGGCCCATCCCAAGTTCAATTTCACCCATCGAATCGACGTTAATGATAACGCCCTTGGAAGCCACCCCAGGAAGGGAGAAAGGCCATGGATTTGGTTAAATCACCGGGGCAGTTCCTTCGACCGTTCCACCACCGTGCGAACGATTTGAGCGGTATTGTCGCCCGCATCCCAGACCAAGCGTAAAAAATCCGCCAACTCGAAACCCACGCTTTTGAGGAACGGCCGGTCGCCGCCACATCCATACATGAGTTCCGGAGGCATTTCGCCTCGCAACTTAATGCGGGCTTTTTCGATGATCCGCGGGAGCCAAGGGATCCCGGCCACTGCCGCCTGCTTCGCGGGAAGCGCCGCGGAGGAGGCCACCTGACCGCTCGGTTTCCCTCCCTGCACCTTGAGAAAATACTCCCGCCGCAAGGCGGTCACAAGGAGCACCGATTCGTAGCTAGGCTCCCCACCGCGACAATAATCTTCGACAAAATCAAAGAGTTCCTGGGCCGAGCAGCCAATCGATGCCAGAAAAGCAACCTCGGAAGGCGAGAACAGACGATCCGCCGATTGGGCTCCCGCTTCATAGGACTTCACCGCTCGGTCGTAGACCTCGCGGAATCCTTCAGGCCAGACCAGTGCATGTTGCGACATAAGAGCTAACTGAATCCAAGTGGCGGCTGGGCAGCGAAGCAGGATGCCTAAGCGAGGCGCTTCACAAAGCGTTCCAGGCGATCCAGGCCTTTCTCGATGTTGGCGAGACCGGTGGCATAGCTGATTCGCAGATACCCTTCAGCACCAAACGCGATCCCCGGCACAGCGGCGACCTTTTCCTCGTCGAGCAATCGGGAACAAAAATCGATCGACTTGATCCCCAGCTTCGAGATGTTGGGGAACAGGTAGAACGCACCCTTCGCATTCACACAGCTCACCCCCGGCATCGCACTCAGCCGCTGGTGGGCGTAAGTCCGACGCTTAGCATACTCGGCCAGCCACTTCGGCAAGTGTTCCTGCGAACCGGTCAAAGCCGCCACCGCGCCCTTTTGAGCAAAGGAGTTCGGATTGCTGGTGCTGTGGCTCTGAATGGCATCAATGGCCTTGGCGATCGGCTCCGGGGCGGCGAGAAATCCCAACCGCCAGCCCGTCATGGACCACGCCTTGGCAAACCCGTGAACGATGATCGTATGATCCAGATGCGCCTGGGAGAAGCTAGCTACGCTGGTGTGGCTGGCTCCGTCGTAGACTAACTTCTCGTAGATCTCGTCGCTCATGATGAGCACGCCCTTCTCGACGCAAATATCCCCCAGGGCTTTGATCTCTTCGCGGGTATACACGGCACCGGTCGGGTTACTGGGCGAGTTCAGAATGAACAGGCGGGTGCGCGGAGTGATGGCGGCTCGTAGTTGTTCTGGCGTCACCTTGAACTCGGTCTGGTCACTGGTGGGTAAAATGACCGGAGTCGCGCTCGCCAGTTTAACCATCTCCGGATAACTCAGCCAGTAAGGCGCCGGAATGATCACCTCATCGCCCTCCTGGCAGGTCGCGAGTATCACGTTGTAACAGGAATGCTTACCCCCACAGGAAACAATGACCTGGGAGGGCTTATAGGTCAGTCCGTTCTCCTGCTTGAACTTTTGCACAATCGCGTCCCGTAGCTCGGGAATGCCGCTGCTGGCGGTATACTTGGTAAACCCGTCTGCCAGCGCTTTGGAGGCAGCGTCTTTAATGTGCTGGGGTGTGTCAAAGTCCGGCTCGCCGGCGCCAAAGCCAACCACGTCCTCGCCCGCCGCTTTCATCTGTTTTGCCTTGGAGTCAATGACCAAGGTCAGGGATGGAGCCAATGCTGCAGCGCGTTGCGATATCTTATAGTTCATACACGAGGCAGTAAGAATTAGGGAGCCACCGGAAGAGTGCAAGCGTTTGTGTGAGGGATGAGGAAAGCCTGAAAGGGCGCCCGCCCGAAACTTCAAACCCAAACCGCTGCCCCCCCCCTGCTCCACGGATTCACCTCCGCATGGCCAGGCACTTCCACAGCAGCGCGGGATTGTCGGTAATGATCCCATCAACCCCGGCATCGAGCAACCGATGAGCCGTCGCTTCGTCGTTAATGGTATACACCCAAACCTTCAGGCCTCGACGATGCGCGGCCCGCACCGCCGTTTTGTCGACCTGACTGTTCCAGGCCGCCACCTGCGCTCCCATCGACTTGATCTCATCCAGCCACGACGCATTCAGAGCCTTCTCTGAATCTGCAAGTCGCTTGCCATCGCGGCTGTACGGCGGACCCAGCGCCGCAAGCACCTGAGCCTGGTCCAAGGCTCGAAAGTCCCGGAGGTATCGCCAATCAAAGGCCTGGACCACCACTCGGTTGATGAGCCCCTGCTCTCGCAACAGTTTGACACAGGTCGCCGCGTCACCACCCTTCCGTTCAATCAAGGTCACACTGCCCTTCTGAATGACTTCCATGGCCTCCCTCAAGGTGGGGAATGGAGCATCCGGATAAGGTGGCTTGAACCAAAGTCCCGTCTGAAGTTCCTTCAGCTGTCCCACGGTATAGTCGCCCGGCTTGTGATGGCTGCCACCCCAGCGTTGAACCGCGTCGGTGGTGCGATCCAAAGTACCGTCGTGGACCACCACGGGGATTCCATCCTTCGAATGGTGGTAGTCGAGTTCGATCAAGTCCGCCCCAGCCGCAAGTGCCCGCCGAAAGGAAGGCAGGGAGTTTTCCGGTGCGACGGCTGGGTAGCCGCGGTGACCAATCACCAGCGGACGTTTGCTCCGGAGCAATTCCAGCGCAGTGGGCACCGGGGCCTCGGCGCGCCCGGTTGCAACCACACCGCAGGCCAGAATGCTGAATGCGGCCATCCAGAGGATCATACTGAGCGTGTTCATGAGCGGAGACTAAGCAGAGCCCAGGCTTGATGACAGCACCGTTTTTAGGCGATGCTGCGCCGCAATGCGTCATCGAACACAGAAATGAACTGGGGCCACTTCTTTTCCCTCCTCTCCTGGACCGTGGCGGCCTTGTTCGGACTCATGACCCTAGCGACGCTGGCTCATCTGCGCTGGGTTCGGCGGCTGCCGGCACTCGACTCCGCCCGGGATAAGCAGCACGGATCCACTAACCCTATCCGGGTGTCCATCGTCCTGGCCGCCCGCGACGAAGAAGCGCGGATCCGCAACACTCTGGAACGATTGCTCAGGCAGCAGGGAATCGAACTCGAACTCATCGTGGTCAACGATCGATCACGCGACGGCACGCAAGCGATCTTGGAGCAACTTGCCGCAGAGGATCGTCGCTTGGTTACGCTTCGGGTCGACTCGCTTCCGCAAGGCTGGTTGGGAAAGTGTTATGCGTGCCATCTCGCCGCGAACCGCGCGACCGGCGCCTGGATCCTCTTCACCGACGCCGACTGTTGGCTGACGGAGGACACTGTTCTTCGGGCAGTTCACGCGGCCGAGCGTGAGCAAGCGAACCATGTGGTGCTCGCGCCAGGAATGGAACCGGAGGGCTTTATCACTCGATCCATGCAAGCTTCCTTCGTCTTGGCCTACTCCAATCACGTGGCTCGGGTGAATCGGGAACATCCTTACACTTACATCGGAGCCGGCGCGTTCAATCTGGTTCGAAGCGATCTTTACCGTCGCTGCGGGGGCTACGAAGCCCTGCGTCTCACGGTGGTGGACGACGTCAAACTGGGCCAACTCATACGCCGCGCAGGCGGTCGCACGCGTGCATTTCTGGGATCCAGGGATGCGATGTGCCACTGGGGAACGACTGTTCGCGGACTGCTCCACAACCTGGAGAAGAACCATTTCGCCTTGGCAGACTATCGTGTGGGGCGAGTGATAGCAGCGATTGTTGGGACAATCCTGCTCTGGGGTTGCGCTGGGGTCGGACCGTGGATGGGGACGCCGAGTGGCTGGGCTGCATTCCTGAGCTGTCAATCGCTGTCGATCCCCGCCGCGCTGCTGGCGCGACGGGTGGGTTGGACCGCCTGGAGCGGACTGCTCGCGCCCTGGCTCCTCCCGATCCTCACCTACTCGCTCGTGAACTCCACCTGGAAAACACTGCGCCAAGGCGGAGTTCGTTGGCGCGACACCTTCTATCCCCTGGCCCTGCTTCGAAAACATAACGTGCGCTGACCATTACCTCGGCTCCTACAATCGGGACTGTAGGGGACGACGTCAGAAGTCCTCGGCACCGCCTTCTTCCGATCCGTG
Organism: Verrucomicrobiales bacterium; assembly: GCA_016793885.1. Taxonomy (NCBI): domain Bacteria; kingdom Pseudomonadati; phylum Verrucomicrobiota; class Verrucomicrobiia; order Verrucomicrobiales; species Verrucomicrobiales bacterium. Next base: position 139,471 of record JAEUHE010000042.1, on the reverse strand, counting down.
TGGTCCGCGTCGTCCGTGGGCAGTAAGTCCCCGCACCGATTTCCGACGGCCCGGTTTTCAAGGGTTTTCGCATTGCCTGCCGGCCACAAATCTGTAAGGTGACTCCACATCAACCAACCAAGGAAAACCATTGTGAGATCTCTCGCAGTTCTAGCCGGCTTGTTACTCGTCCAGACCCTCACCTCGTTCGGCCAAGGCTCGGTCACCTATCAATCCACGCTAGGCGTCGGGAAGGAAAAATACATCTTTGCATACAATCCCGCCTCACCCCTGACGCCCATCCATGGAGGATCCCTGGCCGACTATGCCAGTGCCACTAAACTTGAGGGGACGGGTTTCTACGCGGAGCTCTGGTGGGCTCCAGGGGAAACACCGAATACTGGCTCCCTACAGCCGGTACCAGGTTCCTTGGTAACGTTCCGAACCGGCGCAACTGCGGGACTCATCAACGGCAAATCCAAGCTCGATATTCCGGGCACGTTCGGAGGGGACAAAGTGACCCTGCAGCTCAGGGTTTGGGAAAACTACAACCAGACGGTCAACACCTGGGTAGATGCCATCAACGGCGCAGGCCAGCGCGGTGCATCTAACCTCTGGACTCATGAGCTTGCAGGAGTCGGTCGGGACGGAAGCCCCAAACTGGGAACAGGAAGCATCGCCAACGGGCTGACTTATTTCAACACTCCGGTCCCTGAGCCATCGTCTGCTGTTTTGGCACTGCTCGGATTGGGTGCGTTGGCATTCGGTCGGATTCGAGGAAGCTCTAGCAGCCGTTTTTCACACTGAGGCCGGGCGTGATGGGCCGACACGGCCCGCGCTACAGAGAGAAATTCCAGAAATCCGCCCGCTGAGTTTTATTGCTCCCGAGAGGCTCTTCAGTGTCAACTAGGGGGGATGCGAATCATTGGTGGCTCAGCAGCCGGGCGCCTCATCAAGGTGCCGAGCGGTTACGATGTCCGACCCACCCCCGATCTCGTTCGTCAGGCCATCTTCAATAGCCTGGGCGGCCGGGTCGATGGGGCCAGGGTCCTCGATCTCTTTTCCGGCTCGGGTGCCATCGGACTCGAGTGCCTGAGCCGCGGTGCCGCCAGTGTGCTCAGTGTCGAAAAGGCGGGCCGCCACGCGTCCATGATCCGCCAAAACCTCGAGCTGACCGCACTCCCAACCGAGCGGCACGAATTGCGCGTGCAGGACGTGCTGGTCGTGCTGCGGCAGCTCGCCGAATCTCAGCGAACGTTCGATCTCATCATGGCCGACCCGCCGTTCGGCGACAAGAATGTCGGGAAGCGCTCCACCTCCTTATCACAGCGGCTGCTGGATGACGAATACCTGCCCAAGTTGATCTCTCCCGACGGCCTCCTGGTCCTGGGCCACACCAAACGCGACACCTTGACGCTCACCGCCGCCTGGGACGAAATGAAGGAAATGAAGCATGGCGATTCCATGATGCGCTTCCTCCGTCCCAAATCACCGGCTCCGGCTACGTCCCAGCCGGAGCTTTCCCACTCATCTACCTAGCAAAACCCTTCACACCACCACCGGCCCCATGCCCCTGACTACCGACCAACTTCTCGGCGCCCTTCGCTGGCGATACGCCACCAAGCAATTCGATCCCACCCGAAAGATCCCCCAAGACATCTGGAGCGCCCTTGAGGAAACCCTCGTTCTCACCCCCTCCAGTTTCGGGCTCCAGCCTTGGAAATTTCTGGTGGTTCAGGACCCAGCGCTTCGAGCGCAGCTCGTTCCCCACTCCTGGAACCAGCGCCAAGTGGCCGACGCGTCGCACCTAGTCATTATGACCGTTATGACTCGTATGACCGTGGAGCACATCGACAAATATCTCCAGGACACCGCCCGCACGCGACAGGTGCCCGTCGAGTCGATGGCAGGCTATCGAAAGATGATGATCGGCGATGTGGTCGAGGGGACCCGTGGGAAGATCTCCACCGAGTGGGCGACCCGACAGGCTTACATCGCTCTGGGCAACCTAATGACTTCCGCAGCCCTGCTGGGACTCGACACCTGCCCCATGGAAGGATTTGAGCAGGCCAAATACGACGAAATCCTGGGACTGGCACCGCGGGGCCTCACCACGGCGGTACTTTGTCCGGTCGGATATCGGGCTGGGAACGACAAATACGCGAGCCTGGCGAAAGTGCGATTCCCCAAGGCCGAGTTGATCGAGTATCGCTGACTTGACCAGATCAAGCCGACGCCGAACGCTTCGCCCAATTTGCCAACTCAAACTCACCGTTAACTCAATCCATCTCCATCTATCATGCCAAATCCCTGGACCGGAAAAGGAAATCCCTACACCCGCAAAGAAGTCATCGAACGTTTGCGCGCCACGCTCAAGAAAGGACAGCCGATCATCGCGGCGGGAGCCGGCACCGGCATCAGTGCCAAATTCATCGAACGCGGCGGAGCGGACCTGATCATCATCTACAACTCAGGACGTTTCCGCATGTCCGGCCACGGCTCAACCTGCGGACTGATGGCCTACGGCGATGCCAACGCCGTGGCGATGGAGATTGGCGAGTATGAAGTTCTGCCCGTGGTGGAGGACATCCCCGTGATCTGCGGCGTCCATGCCACCGATCCTCGCCGCCGCATGTGGCACTGGCTGCTGAAAGTAAAAGACATGGGCTTCAGCGGCGTGAACAACTTTCCCACGCACACGATTGTGGACGGACAGTTCCGCCAAGTGCTGGAAGAGACCGGCATGAGCGTGAAGAAGGAGTTCGAGATGGTGGCGCTCGCACGCAAGATGGACTTGTTCTCCATCGTGTATGTCGCCTCGCCGGCCGAAGCTAAAGCGATGGCGGAAGCGGGAGCGGATGCCATCATCGCGCATGTCGGCACCACGGTGGGCGGCTCGATCGGCGTGACCGGGGCGGTCGTCACCATGGCCGATGCCATCAAACGGACCAATGCGATCATCGACGCTGCCAAGAAGGTCAGAAAGGACATCTTCTTCCTCAGCCACGGCGGTCCAATTTGCACACCGGAGGATGCGGCCGAGGTGAACGAAAAAACCGAGTGCGTTGGATTCGTCGGAGCCTCAAGTCTGGAGCGAATGGGCGTGGAGCAATCCCTGGTGGACATCACGCGGCGCTTTAAGAAAATCCCAACTCCGGCGGCGCGCGCATTCGGCAAACGAAAATAACCCATTCGAAAGGCTGCATGTCGATTTCCGAACGTCGCTTTGTCACCGCTCGCGAGGCGGTTCAATTCACCTCTCCTTGGACGCTTGAGGAATGGATGTGTCGCGCCGACGTCGTCCCGAACCAAGAACTGCTCTTGGTTCGGGCGAACATGGATCCCTGGCGATGCCATCCCTTCCACACCCATCCCACTCGCGAGGAGATTATCTACATTATCTCAGGCCAAGCCGAGCAATGGTGTGGGAAGGAACATCGCATTCTCCATCCCGGTGAGATGGTGCTCATTCCCAAGGGCGAGGTGCACGGTACCTACAACCCTTTCGACGAGAAATTGGTTTTCCTGGCCATCCTGAGTCCTTCCAAGGCAGCCGAACCAGGGATCGTCGACGTGTCGACGGAGGAGCCATGGCGAACGATCCGCGCCGGTTTCCCTCCCTGCAAGGCCTCAGCCTGATCATCGCTAACGAATTAGCCGGTTGAGAACCGCCATCGCTGAATGGCGGTTCTCAACCCCAATCTTTGGATAGGCCCTCAGAATATGCGTCTCCGCGGTCCGTTCCGAGATACCCAAAATCTTCCCTATCTCGGAGTTGGTCTTGCCTTGATGCACCCAAAATAGGACCTCCATCTCCCGCGGAGTCAGGGACCACCGCGTTTCCCGCCTGACAGTAGCCGCAAACAACTCAGTCGGAAGCACCTGAGCACAAGGAGGCCGATCCCACAAAGCTCGGCTTTCCTGGGACCATTGAAGCCGGGCGATATGCGGCAGCAGGAGATTCAACACCGCGCGATCCCGCTCGGTGAAATCGACCCGAAACCGATGCAGGGTCAGCAGCACGAGGCGCTGTGGGTTGGAACGGAAAGGTACGGCCGCCGCCAGTTCACAATCTACTTTAAGTGGTTGATATAAAGCTTGGTAAAGCTCCGACTGACGGAAGTCCATGCGCGAGATCACATCGCTGACTTTCCAGGACTGAAGGGGCTGGCCGAACAGCAGACCGTTCATCGGATGGGTCTTGACCAACCGCCAGAAGTCCTTGTTAGCAGCTGGCATAGGAGGCCGACACGGTTCGTAGCAGGCGTCGATCTGATGCTGATCCCGCTCGATCAAATGACACCCGCCAAACTCAAAGGGAATTAAGGCCCGAATCCGCCGCAATAGCCGACCACGCCAACCCTCCTCCAGCCGACAGGAATAAAGATCAGCGGTCAATTCCAAGAGTTGCTCGCAGTCGGAATGGCACAACCGATACATCAGGCTCAGGCTAACCCAATTTTGCCACCCTTCAAGCCCGGAACTACGGGAAAACCCGTATATCCTCTTTCATCTTCCTCGTTGATGATGCATCTTAGTAAATTAATCAGAACGTCGTTGTCGCATGAGCTCGCTAACCATTTCTTCCCGTCGGCACTCTTTGTGGATCTGCCTCGCAGTCCTGTTCATCGCCGAGTCGAGCCAAGCTCGCAATTTCCGCGTGAACCAGCTCCCCCGCCCCAACGGCGGCAAGTTTGACTGCTTGACTTGCCACACCACCACTTCCGGGGGCGGAGCGAGAAATGCCTTCGGGGTGCAGGTGAATGAGATTGTGGGAGGGCCGCAACAGGTCGCCTTTTGGTCGGCCGCCCTAGCGGCGCTCGATTCGGATGGAGACGGGTTCAGCAACGGGGCTGAGCTCGGGGACCCGGAGGGCGACGGAACGACGGTCGGAGCCCCCGCCACCATCACCAACCCCGGAGATCCGGCGAGCAACCCACTTAATAACAAGATGCCCACCGCTCGGCTGACCAGCCCAGCAGGAGCCACTACCATCACGGTGGAGGATCAGCTGACTGTGGTCGCGACCGCTCAAGACGTCGAAGCCACCGGCACGATCACTCTCGTGGAGTTTTTCGCGGGGACTAACAAGCTCGGGGAGTCGGCGGTGAGTCCCTACACCCTGACTACCAGCCTTCCGGCCGGCACCTTTAGTGTCTTCGCCAAGGCTACCGATGCCCAAAATGGCACGGGAGTGTCGCCCGCAGTCACCGTCACAGTAACCGAGGCTCCGTTGCGATTCGTCGCCTCCGACGCGAGCCCCAACGGAGTAACACTGGGCTGGAAAGGCGGTGGCGCAGGACCCTTTGTGATCCAACGGAAGAGCAGTCTGGAAGAGCAGATTTGGCAGAATAGCCCGGCAGTCTCCGGCTTGGAGACGGTGATCCCCGCCACGGAGAACGCGGCCTTTTTCCGAATCGCCGACCTGTCCAAAGTGACCACCATCCCATTCAGTGTGCAGCTCAGCGGGGCTGCCCAACGCCCTGACCCCGTTGCCGGCGATGCCTCCGGATTCGGCCTCCTCCGCTTGGAAGGAAGCAAACTGTTCTTCGAGATCAAAGCATCGGGACTCAGCGGCCCCATCACCGGAGCCCACATTCATGGCCCGGCGAGCGTCAACGAGGCCAACGGGGTACTCGTAAGCCTGGATGCCAACGAGCTGGGCGGTGCCGGCAAGTCGGGTGTCTTCTCCGGCTCAGTAACCCTGTCGACGGAAGTCAAAACCGCGCTGGTGAACGGCCAAACTTACATCAACTTGCACACGGCCGCCAATCCAGCCGGCGAGATCCGCGGGCAGATTGCCCCCGTCGCGATGTCAGCAGCGCTGTCCGGGGCAAACCAACGTCCCGAGCCAGTCAGCACTCCCGCCGTCGGATCCGCCACCGCTCTCCTGATCGGAGACAAGCTCTACCTCAACATTACCTATAGCGGCCTGTCGGGGGCTCCCCTGGCGGCTCATATCCACGGCCCTGCCAGCCCGGACGGCAATGCAGACGTGCTCGTCGATTTGATGCCCCTCAAAGCGGGCGACCTGGGAAGCTCCGGAGCCTTTGGCGGCTCGGTGAACTTAACCCCTGCACAAATCGCCGCTGTAGCGGACGGAAGCACTTACCTGAACCTGCACACTGCCGCTCACGGTTCCGGCGAAATCCGCGGCCAACTGACCGCGCGGGTCACCGCCCTGCCTCTCACCGCCAAGGCAACCGGGGCAGGCGAGAAACCGACGGCCGTCAATAGCCCCGCCTCCGGACTGGGGATTTACTTTCTCGAAGGAACGAATCTCACCTTCAATCTCTCCTACCAGGGCTTCACCAACGCTCCCACCGCAGCGCATATTCATGGATCTGCTAACTCCACCAACACGGCTGGCGTCCTGATCGATTTCGCGCCCCTGGCAGGTGGATACGGCCTGAGCGGCGGCATCTCAGGTTCTATCAATCTGGCTACCAACCAACTGGCTGCGGTCCGTGATGGCAGATCCTATATGAACTTCCATACGCCCGCGAACCCCGCGGGCGAGATCCGGGGTCAACTCGTCCCGGCGGTCATGAAGGTCAGCCTGAACGGGGCTAGCATGCGCCCCAGCGCCATCACCACCGCAGCGACCTCGACCGGCACCCTCCTGCTAGCCTACGACCGTCTCCATCTCGCGGTGGGCTATGACAAGCTGGCCACGACGGCGACCTCTCTCCAACTGCACGGGCGCGCCTCCACAACCACGGTAGTCAACCCTTCCCTGCTCGACTTGAGCTCGCTCAATGGGGGCAGCTTCGGAACCTTCGGAGGGATCGCCGGCTCGCTCACGATCGAACCAAAAGTCGCCGAAGCGCTTAACGATGTGGTGAGCTACCTGATCTTCCGCACGACCGGTCGGGTGAACGGAGAAATCCGCGGTCAAGTCACCCGCTAAGGCCCGACCAAAAAACACGGCACCGGCCGCCGGGTGTAATTAATTCCGGGTGAGGCTCGGTCCTTTGTATGGAGTTCCGCGATCAACTCCTTGCGCACAACAGTCAGTGGGGCCCCCGTCAGATAATTCTCCGCCTCACCCGGCATCAATCACCCCAGCCGCCGTCCCTTGATGACGCTTGCAGCGTGGCAAATTTCGACTAGGGTAGCAGGGTGATTACCATGATGCGTTCGGCCGCCGCAACCCTCTGCCTGCTTTGGGCGAGCCTAGCCCTGGTAGGAGCTCAAGCCGTCGAGCCATTGTCGGTGACTCTCGACCCCTTTTGCGGGCTGCCCAGGCTGGGAGTCTCCGGGGAAGCCGGGACGAGTTACCTACTCGAGGGAACCGATGATTTAGAGGGAGCCCTGCCCTGGTCGCCGATGGTTCAGTTCACAACCACGTCCGAACTTACATCCTGGTGTGACTCCGAGGCCCGGTCGAGAGCTCGACGCTTCTATCGCGCCATCCGCTTCGATGCCCCCCCGCCCACGGTTCGCCCGCGCAATTTCCGCCTCATCGACCACTTAGGTGCCGCCCGGGAGCTCTACTACTCCTTCAACGATTCCAAGGTCACCGCCGTGGTGTTGCTGTTCACAGGAAGCAGCTGCACCTCCCTATTACCCTACCTCGACTCGCTAAACACTCTTTCCAATCGGTTCGGCCCTCAGGGCGCTAAGTTCTGGATGGTGAGTTCGCTCGCAGGCAAGGATCGAGCGCCCCTGGTCGCCGAGGCCGATCAACTCAAAATCGGATTCCCCATCCTGCATGACTCGGCACAGATCGTCACTCGTGAGTACGGAATCACCCGGGCACCGGAGGTGGTAGTGCTCAAGAACGGGACGTTTGAAATCACCTACCGGGGCGCGATTGCAGAGAATACCGGAACCGATGTGCACGCCTATTTGGAGAAGGCCCTCGAAAGTGTGCTCCAAAACCAGCCGGCCAACCCGTCTCAAGTAAGGCCGCTGGGAGTTGACCTGAACCTCCATAGCCAATCGGTGCCTGATTACGCGACGGAAATCGTGCCGCTACTTCAGGCCCGCTGCGTGAAATGTCACAGTCCGGGAGACATCGCGCCCTGGTCTATGACCAACCACCAGGTGGTCTCAATCTATGCGGACTTGATCAAGGATGAGTTGCTGTCGGCCCGCATGCCGCCCTGGCACGCGGATCCGCAGCTCGGCCATTTCTCCAATGACGGGTCGCTTCCACCAGACGAAGCCGATCGGCTGATCCGCTGGATCGATGCCGGAGCGCCGCGGGGTGAAGGTGACGACGCCCTCACCGAGGTGGCCGAGGAGCCCGCCGTCTGGCCGATGGGCCCGCCAGACTTAGTGCTTTCCATTCCCGTTCAGTCCCTCCCGGCCTTCGGAGACATCGACTATCGCTACCTCACCGTCGATCCCAAGGCGACCAGCAACCTGTGGTTGAAGGCCGCGGTCGTGCGTCCGGGCAACCGCGCGGTGGTCCATCACAGCCTTATCTTCCTGGGCGGCAGCGAGAGCGCTCTAGGTGGTCTGGCCGGCTACTTCGCTGGCTATGTCCCCGGACTAGACCCCGATTGGTTTCCCGAGGGGACCGCCAAACTCCTCCCCAAGGGCACCAAGCTTACGTTTCAGATGCACTACATTTCGATCGGCACCCCGCAGACTGATCAGACCCAGCTGGGACTCTATTTTGCCGAGAAGCCTCCGGTGCAAAAGCTGCAAACGAAGGCTGCGTTCGATATCTTCTTCCAGATCCCTCCAGGAGCCAACGAGCACATCACCAGTGCCAGCTCGACGCCCTTCACCAAGAATTCATGGCTCTACGAGATCTCCCCGCATCAACATTTGCGCGGCAAGTGGTTCAATTACGATCTCGAGCTTCCGAACGGAAAGCGGACACCCCTGATCCGCATCCCACGCTATGTCTTCAACTGGCAGAGGCTCTATCGCTTCGCCGAGCCCATCTTCCTGCCCGCCGGATCCCGAATCGTCTGCACCGGCGCTTGGGACAACTCGCCGCAAAACCTGGACAACCCGAATCCCAAGGTCCCCGTCACTTTCGGAGAACAAACCTACGAGGAGATGTTCATCGGCTACTACAATTACGGGGAGGCGCTATGACTCGCGTGGGATCATGCAGCGAGAGGGTCTGATTCGCTGGGGTGTCAGGTTTGCCGCTGACGCGGCCAGACCAAGCCCCACCCTATTCACCCCTCACCGCCCCAAAAGGACACACCGCATCCCCGGACGGGCGGCTTGCAAATTTGCCAGCCCATCCCTCCCCAACACCAGCAAGGCAGTCGACAATGCGTCGCTCTCCGCGGCCGATGGCAGGACCACTGCCGCCAGCTGAGTATGACCCACAGGCTGCCCATCCCGGGGATCGATCACATGTCCATAGGAAGCAGCTCCGGTCTGCAGCACGCGACCCCAAACCGCTGAGACCGCGAGGGATTCTTCGTGCAGCTCCACCACTTCGATCGGACGCTGGGTAGGATCCGTGGGTGAGGTCGGTCCTTCCAAGCCAATCCGCCAGGGGCTCCCGCCTGGTTGAACGCCCAAAGCAACGATCGAACTGGTACCTCCGTGAAGCAAAGCCGAGGTGACACCGGCTTCTCGAAGCCGTTCCACCGCCCGATCGAGGGCGATCCCTTTGCCGAAGGCGCCGAGATCAAGGCGTAGTCCCGGCCGATGAAACCGAACCGTGCCACTGGCAGAGTTCAGCTCGACCCACTGCATGCCCACTTGAGCAAGCGCTTCCTCCAGGACGGCGGCTGCGGGCACAGCTCCCACCCCGAGCACAAAACCCCAGGCAGCCATCAGGGGTCCTACGGTAAGGTCGAAGGCGCCCTGAGAGAGCCGACTCAAGGCGGCCGCCTGCTCCAGATAGCGAAACAGCTCAGGGGAAACCCGAACCGGTTCCCTCGACGCCCGACGGTTCAAGCCCGCCACCTCGCTCGTCTCCAAATACGGGCTAAGCATCTCCTCCAATCGTTCCACCTCCCCCAGCGCTTCTTCCGCCGCAGCGCGCAACCGCACCGCATCGGCACCCGGCAGCACCACTTCGAACCGGGTGGCCATGGCTTGACGAGCCACGCGCACGAGCGGGGCATCCGACAAAAAAACCGGCTCCGCACGAGGCGAAGCCGGTTGTGTGCCAACGGGTCTCAATGGCTAAAACTAGGAATTCTCGATCGAACCGTAGGTGATCGGGGCAAGCTCGCGACCGCTGCCGTCGGTGATCTTGCGAGTCTTCTCGTCGAACAAGCACATGACGTTCAAACGATCGGACATCTCCGCGAGGGAAATGACGGTTTGAACCTTCGTGGCGAGATCGATACCGCAGTTCGGCTGCTTGTTAGCGCGAATCGAGTCAAACCAGTTCTTTTCGTGGACGTGCAGGGGCTCACCGATGAACGGAGCGCCATTCATGTCGGTATATGTGGCCTGCTCGACCTCTTCAGAGAAGGCGCGTTCCGGAGTCAGAACGACTTTATTGCCCTGCATGGTGAGAGTCGCCTTGTGACCCCGGATCATCTCCTGGGTACCCATCTCGTTAACGGTGCTGCTGGTGATGTGCATCACCATACCATCAGGGAAGTCGGCGATCATCTGGACGATTTCACGAACATCGCGCATGTAGGTGCCAGGAGTCTTCTTGTCGGTCTCCACCTTGCGGCTGCCAACGCTCGCGACGCGCAGCGGGAACTGGGGATTGCCAGTCGCCAGCATATACGGATGAAGCTTGTGCGGGAAAAGATCGCCCAGCAGACCGCCGCAATACGGGAAGTACTTGCGCCAACGGAAATAATGGTCTGCGTCGAAGGACTTGCGGGTCTTGATCTGGGACCCCATCCACTTCTCCCAGTTGATGTCGTCCGCCGTCGCCCACGGCTGGATGCCGTAGTTCCATTCACCCTTGGGAGCATTCCGCATGTACGAGCCCTGGCTCATCACGACTTGGCCAATGCCGCCGCCCTTGATGATGGAGGCTGCCTTATGCCACTTCAGATCGGAGGTGCCTTGGGAACCCACCTGCACCAACTTGCCGGTGCTCTTGCAGGTGTCGTAAATTTCGAACGCTTCGCCCAAATAGCGAGTCATCGGCTTCTCGACATACACGTGCTTGCCGCTCTTCATGGAGTCGACGGTGACGCGCGTGTGCCAATGATCCACAGTGGAGCAGCAAACGGCATCGATGTCGTTGCGCTCAATCATCTTCTTGTAGTCCTCAAAGCCCTGGCAGTCGCCGCCCACATACTTCTGCGCCTCGCTGACGCGGTGCTTGGAGACATCCGAAACGGCCGCAATGGCTACGTTGTTCGCGCCCGCATGCTCCTTGATCGAACGAACATGAGCCATGCCCTGGCCACCCACACCGACGAAGGCCACCACGATGCGATCGTTCGCACCGATGACCCGCCCGGTGGACGGAGCCTGATTTTGACCGTAAACCGGCGTCTTAAATACATTGACTGCAGCCACCGCAGCAGCCGCGGTGGCGGAGTTCTTGATAAACTTCCGGCGATTGGTCGTTCCGGAGAGACTGGAAGACTGTTTTTCGTTCATATAGTTAACCGATAGGTGGTTTCGCGAACAGTAAAGCATCGACGTTAAGGGTCAACTGTCGATTCATGCGAAATGAAGAAGTTTGTCGAAAACTTCGTCGAGTTCGGTGATGGGGAGCGAGCCACCTACCACCTACCACCACCCCTTCCCCCCTCACGGTTTCGACTTCAGAATCAGCTTTCCTTCAGAAACCCTCACCGAGTCAAAGCGCTCCGTTACTTTCTTAAACTCCGGGTTTTCCACCATCCGTTCCGCCAAATTAACCCCTCGCAACGCCAACATCACCCCCGCCGGCAAGGTTTGCCCCTGAACCTTAAGGTCCTCAATAAACAACCGAGGCAACCCATTGGATAACGAAAGATTCAAGACCGATTCCCCATTCAGGTAACGGCCGGCCATCTTGGATGGCCCAAACTGAGACAAGGGCAAACTGATGGTTCCGAGCACCCGGGTGTCCTCCAACCGAACCCGCACCTGATCGCCCAGCGGCCTAAGCCCCGGACTCTCCGCAAGCAACACGTTGATTTCATCCCCGGTAAGGATTAACTCCTCACCCGCAGCAGTACCTTCACGCAGCTTCTGTCCGAACTCAGCAACCCGAGTCTTGAGCGCCTTGCGCTCCTCGGCCGACAGGGTCAACTCGGGCAAAGATATCGATTGCGCCTGAGAATACTTTTCCACCACCCCAGCCACTTCTCGACGAACATACCGAACCGCAAAGTAAGCACCAACGAGGCCGATCATGGCGAACAGAAACAGGCCGAGACAACCGTACACCAAACAGGCCTTCCTCTTGTTTCCAGGCTTGGGAATGTCAGACATGATGACGAGAATGTCTTTTCAAGTTCAACAGGGCAAGCCTGTCATTGAGGAGTATTTTAGATTTTGGATTTTGGATTTGCGATTTGGGATGGCCACCTGAATGAGGTCACTCTTCACTCTTCACTCCTCATCACTCCCCTGCCGGTGTCTGACGGTAGCTCGCCACCACCCACTGGCTGAGAACATGGTCCGGCTTAAGAACGGCCTCGCGGTCGATTACAAATTCCTGCTGGCCTGTGTTTCGGGAGATCAGGCGCAGGCCAAACTGGAAATCCTTGAACAACTCCCGACACACGGTCAACGGAGCCCGGTCAGACTGAGCCGCTCGCTCGAGAATCGACTCCACCGCACTCTCAGTAAACCTCAAGTCCAACCCATGCTCAGCCTTGAACTGGGCACCAAACTCATGCACCTGACGCGCCTTGAGCTTCTGCTCCTCATCGGCATGCAAGGCCCGCAGTCGACCCAATGCAGCCGCTGGATTATTGACGAGGGCCGCGTCAACTTCGAACGACTTCACCGCCGTGGAAGGCAGTTCAAACTTCAGGTCACGAAAGCTTCGCTCACAGACGGTCATCAGCCCACGTGCCCCGGTATTCTCCTCCCCGGCCAGCTCAGCCAAACGCCTCAGACCGCTTTCCTGAAACCGAACCTCAATCCCATAGGCCCCGAAGGCTTGTTCGTACTGGCGAATAATGCTGCCCTCGGCGGTCCGAAGGATCTGAAATAGGTCGTCGACCGTCAACGGATGGCAGATCACTCGAACCGGTAGTCGCCCAATAAACTCCGGTTCAAAACCAAACTCGATGAAGTCCCGGGTCTGCACTTCATTCAACGCCGGCTGCTCCCCTGCCAGAGTCCGTGAAGGTGAGGCAAATCCGATCATTGCCTCCCGCAGCCGCTTTTGCACAATTTTTTCCAAACCGCCAAAGGCCCCGCTGACAACGAACAGGATATGGCGAGTGTTGATGGTCGTGGGGCCCGTCTTGCCTTGCCGCATCCCTTCCATCATGGCCTGCATCTGGCCTGCTATGTCGTTGGGAGCTCGAACTGGAACCTCCGTGTCCTCCATCAACTTCAGCAGGTTGGTTTGCACGCCCCGACCGCTCACGTCGCGTCCCGAATGGTTCGCCAGCGCTGCAATCTTGTCGATCTCGTCGATGTAGATGATTCCATACTGCGCGCGCGCCACATCACCGTCCGCCTTGCGAATCAAATCCCGCACCAGGTCCTCCACATCGCCCCCTACGTAGCCCGTTTCGGAAAATTTGGTCGCATCCGCCTTGACGAATGGAACGCCAATGAGATCCGCAACGCTGCGGATCAGATGCGTCTTTCCCACGCCCGTCGGTCCGAGCAGAATGACATTCTGCTTGGTATAGTGAGGAGAAGCCTTGCCAGCCCGGGCCAACCGCACCTGATGATAGTGGTCACAGAGCGCCACGCTGAGGACCTTTTTCGCCTCGTCCTGGCGAATCACAAATCGATCCAGATGCTCCTTCACCTCACGAGGCCGACGGTTGAAGTCCCAGCCATCCTCAAATCCAGGGGCAGGCTCCTCGTCACCCGAAGCGTTGATCCTAGTCCCCGATTGGAATTGGGTGGGGGAGAAGTTGCGACGGAGCATCCCTTGGAGCTGGCGCTGCATTTCCTCGGGCGTCGGAATACCGTCGTGCGGATGGCTCATGCTGCCCACAGTGGCACAGGCCAGATTTCTGTCAAACGGCTAGGGAAGTTTTTAAGTGACGAGTGATGAATGACGAGTCCAAAGGTCATCGTAGATCTCCGCAAACCGGATGGATCCTGTAAACGGGACTGGGTTACCCGCGCACCACGCTAAAGGGGGAGCAACCTTCGGCAGATTTCAAGAGCCAAGATCAGTCCCCGCTCTAGAGCGGCTATTGACGCTCTAAAATTCCTTGCATTGTCGAGTGTTGGCGTGTCACTCGTCACTCGTCACTCGTCACTCGTCACTCGTCACTCGTCACTTCAGAACACCACCTGCCCGCCGAGAATGCCCGAGACTCCCGTACTCGAACTACCCTGGATCTGGAATCCCGCACCAAATTGCATTGGGGCCGTCACTTTCTGAACATTGCCCACCCCCGCCTTCACTTTGTCGATCCCACCCGTAATCTGATCCTTGTTGGCGTTGTAGAAGTCAATCGGGTTCCCCTGGAACCGACCGGCGAGCCCCAGCAGATCCCGGCCTGCCCCCTCCGCATCATAAATCGATTTGCTGAAGGAGTCGGATGTGGCGAATGGGACCAGCGGAGCTCCATAGCTCACACTCGCGGAGAAACTCTTGTCGGTAGAGAGACCAGCCGACAGGCTCAGTTTGTCGATCTTGGTCGAGGCACCAAACGAAAACGCCTTGGTCTGCGGGTTGTACCCAAAATTCATGTTCAACCAAGGTGTGCTGGGACTGAGGGTGAAGTTTCCGGTCTTAAAGTCCACGTTGAAACGCAAGCCGCCCTCTTTGCTCATCAGCCCACCACCCCCCGAAAGGTTGTAATTGAACAGCAAGTCCGCCTTGTACTTGCCAAAATCGTAGGCGACCTTGCCCGTGCCGGTGTCGGCCGATGCACTGAAGGGGCCCCGAGCGAAGGACAGGCTCGGCGCCAACGGATCGAGCTTGAACCCGCCCCCGAGTGAAATGGGCTCCATCCCATCCGGATCCACACAGTTCAGAGGACGGTTCTTGCAGTAGGCATACGGATTCGCATTTTGCGGATCCGTGAGCCAGTCCTCCTTCACGGTCGTCAACAAGGGATCGGTCCGCAGAAACCGTGCCCAGGCGCTGCTAAAATAGCGCGACTCAAAGTAAGTCAGCCCGGTCTCCGCATCCACCTCCTTCTGGGAAAACCCGTAAGGACTCCGCTGGCCTCGTTTCAAAACCGCCTGCCGCTCCACTCCAAAGGGATAGTAGGCCCGCTCCTCGATCACCCCACCGCGGGCGTCGGTCAGGACCGTGGACGACCCTAGGTGGTCAGCATGGTAATACACCGTCGACTCCTCAACGGTTGGCATCGGCCAGTCGACCGCTTGGGGCCATCGAACAAAGGCCGCCTGGCCACGCCACCACGGGAGCCGGGAAACCGCCGTATCGGAAACCAAGCCCTCAGGTCCGCTCGACCAGGTGCGCCACTCCTGTGTCTCCGGATCGAAAATCCATACCGATGAACCGTCCGGAGCCAACGTCGACTGGGTCCACGTCAACGGCACCGGCACGAAGTCAGGACCGGCTCCCCACTGTCCAGTAAACTCAGGCCCCGACTCTCCAGCCAGGGACCAAATGCCCGCCCGCCGGGTGTGAACCCAAACAACCGCGCCGCTCGGCATCGGATCGCCCACTTGAAGCGGCTCAAAGCGGGCCAACCCCCGATTCCAAATCAGTGCCTGATCAGGAACAATCGACCCCGCCCCGGGCTGCCACCTCCCAGATAACTGGCAGGCAAACACATTCCATCCCGCGCGAAGCGGCACGCGCTGCACGCGTCCGCGCACAGACGAATTGAGATCGGTCATCGACCTCGCCATCCGATTGTTGCCCAGCCACACATGCTTCACCGGCTGATGCCCCTCTCGCAGCTCGAAATACTGGTCGATGGTGTGCACAACGCGCAGGCTCGCCGGTCCCGACAGCTTCTGAAGCACCTGCTTCACGATCCGCCGATCCGAGTAGTCATACACATACTCCGCCCGCATCTCCGCATTCTCGGCCGCGATCAGGCGATCCTTGAAGTCCCAGGTCAACACCGTCGCATCGACGCGGGTCACGTTGCCGTTGCCGTCGTACGGAACCAGCACTTCGCCCCCGCTTGCGGAGCCGCGCTGGACAGAGGTGAGCGCATGCGGTCCGGGCGAGTCCCCGACCCGACGTCCCGATCGGCCGCGTCGCCCGCCCGCCCCACCATAGGAAAGCGCCCCCAAATCGACCGGCTGCCCGTCAACCCCGGTCAACCCAGGTGTACCCCGCTGCTCCAACAAATTTCCCACGGCGTCATAACGATATTGCAGTCGCTCCGTATCAGGATTCGCCCCCCCACCGGAGGGGGCTGTCGCGAAGGAGTAGCTCGCCTCGGTCAGGCGGTTGAGATCGTCGTAACGGAAGGATTGATGATTTCGACGGGCATCCCCCGAGGGAAGATCTTGCGCGCTTCGGAGGTCGTGAACCGCCAGAATGTTGGCCGCCGGATCGAACTGGTAGCCGAGATCCAACAGAGGGCCGGCTCCCGCTCCCGCACTCACCGGCGGACGAACCTGGATGCGAGTGATGCGGAGCCGATCGTCGTATTGATATTGGGTGCGACAGCCATTTCCATAGGTCAACGCGCTGGCATGGCCGGCGGGACTATAGGTCAGTCCTTGAAGAATCGATCCAACCTGTCCACCCGACACCGAAGCGATCAAGCCCCGAGGACTGTGCTGGTAGGTAATATGATCTCCATCCGGATACCCCACACCGGAAAGCCGATCGGCGGGATCGTATTCGAATCGGCTGCGAAAGCTCGCCAACTCGCCTCCGCTCTGCAGATCCATCGGCACACGCTTCACGACCCAGACGACCCGCCCCCGAGAATCAAACGAGGTGTGCTCTTCCCCGGACCGATCTTCCACCCAGGCCAGTCGGCCGCGCGTGTTCTGAGCCGTCGCGACGGTCCCGTCCCCCTGGTCTACCCCAGGTGCAGGAATGTCGTAGTGGTAAATCACCTCCGCGCTCAGGCTTCCGACCGCCCGCCAGCCAGGCAAAGCCCTTCCATCCAATCTCTGCTCCGTGAGTCGCCGGTTCAGCCCATCATACGTGAACAGGCTCCGCTGCCCCTTGCCATCCTGGGTCTCACGAATATTCGACGCGTCATCCAGGGTGATCGTCAAGGTTCCCTGATCGGGATCCTCCAGCCGAATACGCCGGCGGAGGCCGTCGTAGAAGAACTTGCGCTCGTTGCCGAAAGGATCGGTGGCCGAAACCAGCTGGCTGTTGGCATCGTAACGGTAGCGGCTGCTGCGTGCCTGAGTCTCGTCGACAGGCAACCCATCATCGGTCAGGCGCGCAATCTCGCGGACCTCGATCAGCCGATTCAGCCCGTCCTGAACTCGCACCCGGGGGGTTTCGCGATGAGGCGACGCCGGATCGGCATCGTTCTCGTCGAACTCGCGAATCAGCAGCGGCTCATACTCCGTGCGCTGGCGAGTGCCGTCGGGATTGGTCATTTCCACCGGTCGCAGCTGGGCGTCGTGGCGCGTGATCGTCCTCGGGGCCGCCGCTAACGGCAGCAGCTCGCTCGTCCCGCCCCGCTCGAACCTGCCCCGCCAACTCGAAGCCTCAATCGATTCGAATGCCAGCAGGTCGGAGAGGGATCCGCTCCCGCTCGCGAAGAACGGCTGCAGGACCTCGAAGGATTGTTGCCGGGCGTTGAACCGACGAGCCCCGGTCACCACCACGCGAGACCCTGGGCTTCCAGGTTCGGACTCCGCTTCGCTGCGGGTCATAAGGGAACGGCCCAGGCCGTCCGTATACTGCCGCGAGACCCGGTAATGAGCCACTCGATCACCGGGCACCTCGCCCGGTGATCGATCCAGCTCTCGTGTCTCCACGTAGCTCACCACACCCCCACCGGACAGCGGCACCGCCAACCGATACTCATATTCGAGCCCAGGAAAGGAATCCGAGTCCCCGGGGCGAATCAGGGCCTGAAGCCGACCCAGAGGATCGAAACGAAATTCGGAGCGATGGCCATTGAAGTCGGTCGAGGCCAGCAAGGTCCCCAGTCCGAGATCATATTCCGCAGTGACCTCCAGGGGATCCGCTTCGTTGCCCGCATAAGCCCGCTCGCGCACCACCTCAGCGCGGAACACCGGATCAAAATCCATCAGCCGCACATGACCCCGCGACAAATCAACGACGCCGCCGGGTGCCACTCCCAGGGGATCGAGTTCCATGATCGGATTGCCGTAGGCATCGAACTTCGCGCGGCGCGCCGCGATCGCCGAGTTCGCATCGTCGGGACTTTTCCACTGCCGCTCCAAGGTGAGATTGCCGATGGTCGGAGGCGCTTCCTGGGCGGAAAACGTCTCGTCGTCATAGAAGAACTCGCTGCGCGAAATGGTCTTTCCCGAAAAATCCCTCACCGAAGTCCGTCGCGGCAAGCGAAGAATCCAGGCGTTGGTGTTCAAAGCGTATTCCGTGAGCGTGATCCGTTCGTCGTTGCCCGCGCTGCGATCACCCGCCTCCACCAACCCATGCTCGGCGAAACGAGTGCGATTCCCATAAACGTCATAGGTGCTCGAAGTCTCCATCCGACGTGTGGTTCCCTTCCCCAGCTCTACCAGATCCCGCCGATCGCCAATCGGATACGCAAAGCGGATCTCCCGGCCATCGGGCGCGGTCCCCAGCACCTGGGCGGGGGTGGCCCACTGAAACGTGTCCTCGGAGAAAAGCGCGCCAGCGGCAGTACCGATTCGTTTACGATGGATCTTCCCCTTCATGGCCTCATCTGTCCGACCCGTGTCAAAATCGTAGGTGGTCACCAGGGTCGGGGCATTCGTGTCCCCCACCTCAATCTGATCCACGCGCGCAAACCCCCGGAACTGCTTCTCCACCGGATCGTAATAGCCGTTATGATATTGGAAGCGCGTGACGTAAAGGTGCCCCAGACTATCGTCGGTGGTGACCGCGGCCACCACCGTCACGGGAAACGGCACCCGATCCGGCCAGGGAATGCCCTTCATCTTGTCCTCCAACAAGTACCGGGTGGATGACTCGTAGGCGATGGAAGTGATCCGCCCCAAACCATTGGTGATCCCCACGAGCAAATTGGGCGCCGGAGCGCAAGCGAACAGCGAGGCGAGATCAAAACCCACCAGCCGGCGGTCGGACTCGCGGTCGGCATAGACCAGGTCCACCGACCCGTTACCATTCAGGTCCGCCCACCGAATGGCGGCGTTCTGCGCGACCGACGCCGGCAAATTCTCAATGACCCGGTGCTCCGCGAACTGCCCGTGATCCCCGTTCAGCCAATACCAGCACTCCCCCGGCGCCGCCCGCTCAATGACCAAATCCGCCAGCCCATCACCGTTTAGGTCGGTGAGCTTGGCACGGTTGACCTGATCGTCCGTAAGCGGGCCGTCAGGCAGCACGAGCACCTTCCGAGCATCGAACCTCCCATAACCCAAACCCAAAGTGAGCTCAATAACCGCAGGCCGCACGCGGGCGATGTCCGGGACCCGGTCCCCGTTCAAATCTGCTATCTGAACCGTTGGGTCCGCCAGGGAGTATCCGCTCTCCTGCGCAACCGTGATGGGAGGGGAATAGGTCTGCAAACCAAGGTTGAACCAGATCCGATAGTCGAACCCGCCCCCACTGGGCAGGCTTTGAATGATGTCGATGCGCTTATCGAAGTCGAAATCTCCGGTGCGCACATCCGTCCTTCCAAAAGGGGCGGGTGGCGGGGTGCCGCTGGTGTCGAGTTCCTGACGCAGTCCCCAACCCACGTCGCCTCGGTTTAGGAAGTAGAAAGCGCTGCCTGTTGCAGTCTGGTGCACCAGGTCAGCCAACCCATCCCCATCCATGTCGGCCAGGTGGGTTTCGTTCTGCCCCAGGTGAAAGTTCCAGGCCGCTCCCAACGCAGCGTCAACCTCCTGAGAATCACTCCACCGAACGGAGCGCCCCGCCAGCGAGGTGGTCTCGCCTTCATTGAGGAATGCCTGATGAGCCCCGCCCGCTGAATCCGTTTTGATCAGATCGGGCAGGCCATCGCCGTTCACATCCAGAAACTCGACGAGCGGGTTGTCCATCACGGCCGGCGGCTCGTTGCTGCTGACCACGATGCCCGGAACCGCATCCAAACGGGCCGCCGGCCGGCACACGCCGTAGCCCAGCTGAAGCGGAGGAAGCGGGGTGATGCCGTCAGCGCCGACCATGGCCACCTGGGTTAGCAAGGACACGGGCGGCACCGCCGCCGCCTCGGCGAGATACTCCAGCAGATACCGGCGATTCAAAGAATCCGACGTTCCGTCGCCATCCACATCTCCGGATTGATGGCCAGGCAGCGCAATCCCCTGCGTCGCGACCGAGATCGCGCGCAGGCGTTTTCCCGTGCCCACCACAAAGCCGGCCCGAGCGTCTTCGGTGGGATCAGGACGATCCTCGTAGTCCAGTTGAACAAAATGGCGCGCAGCCCACGGGGGGCCACCCGCACCATACTCGATGCGCTGCAAATATCGCTGCCGTTGGTTTTCAACGCCTGGAAAGGAAACATAATGGTAGCGCTCCTCGTTACCCCGGGTATCCACCACCCGCTCCAGCAACCACGCATAGATACGACCGGCATCCGCGATCCGCCCTTGAGGAGTCCGACCAAACTCCATCCGGGTGCCATCCGGTCGAGTGCCCACCCAATGATCCACCTGAAACTCGTAACGCACGAACGCGCCTTCGTTCTTGCTCAGGAAGTAGCCATCCCCACGCGGCACCAGTTCCTCGCGCGCCTCGTTGATATAGGTATCGTCGCGCTCGAAACCAACAGGCTCACCATAGGTGGGCAGTCCGTGGTCGGATCGACGCTGGATGAGGGGAACAGGCAGGCTCCACCCCGGTCCCAAAACTCCATTGCCACCTCCCCCTTCATAGCGCAGGGCGAGAGCCGGAGCGCGCCCGGCCGGACCGGCCGGGAGTTTGAGGGGAACAGAATACTGAGCCTGACCGCTGTTGAGGGCTGGCTGAAACGACTCACCCAAACCCTCGATCGAACCGGGGCCTTTGGGAAGCGAGATCGCCGTGGGAGATACGCCGCTCTTATCTGCTGCCCAAGCGGCCACCCACCCGCCAAACACCACGAAAAGCACCGCCCCCCAACGGCCCCACCCATTCCGTCGGGAACAACGGAAGCTCGAGGGACCTATCAAGGCTGAGGGTGACAGTTTCATGCGAATGACGGAGATGGGCCCGCTGCATTGTCAGCACCCTAATTTCCGGAGTAGGCGTAGGTCTGGAAGAACACTTTGATGTCCGAGACCCCGTTTCCATCGCGTCGAACCCCGACGAGATTGCCGTTGATGAAGCGCTGAATGCCCTCGTTCCGATCGCTGTGCAGAGTCCCTCCAGGAATGATGAGCAGCCAGCGCGTGTTCCACACCGAACGTCCGATCAGCCGAGTGTCGGAGATGGTCTGACTCGGGTCGAAGTTCCCGCTGTCATGATAGGCCCGGAACCTCGGGTAACGCCGGATGTCAGCCAGTTGCCCGGAGAGAGTGTCGTTGCCCGGGATCCAACTCGGATCGGCCAGATCTCCCAGGGAGAGCGGGAACGGCACCGGCATCGCCTGATCGACGATCCGCCATTCCCGAATCGTTCCAGTGTTGTCGGTGGGGGACCGCATGATATCCACGCCAACCGGCACCAGATAAACCCGCGGAGTGTTGATCATGCCGTTGTTCACCAGATTGTTGTAGTTGGCGAACCACACGCCAACGGACCGGATCTTGGTCGCAAAGTGGGTCGAGTCATAATCGTTGTCGCCCCCGCCCGCCGGCCATCCGAAGAAGTTCTCCCCGAAGTTGATCGTGGTGTTGAACGGGATCACGATGGCCGGCTCAACCGGCAGCTGCGGAGTGAACGGGATGCAGTAGCGCTTGAACTCCTCCAACTCGAGAACATTGGGCACCACGAAGCGAGTAAGCGCCTCGCGCCAAGCGGCTGTCCCTTGCGATCCGGCCTGCACCCGCAGGAACTCGGATCGAAGCGAAAACCGCCCGGTTTCAGTCTGCGGATTATTGAACCCGAGCTGCCCCTTCAGCACCAGATTCCAATTCTGGAAGAGGCGGGCCATCGGGTCCGACAGCCCTGGGTCACCCTGCCCGCTGCCCGTGTGAGGAAGACCGTTCTCAACCAAGCCAAGCGAGCGACTCCGAATGATGCTCGTCATGAAATCCTTGCCGGGCCCCCGGGGATCACCCTTCTTGAGGTTGGTCTCGAAATCGTAGGCCCGGGCAGCAAGATACACATACTGGGCAGCCAGATCGAATTGAGCCCGATACTTCTGCAACGCGTCATTGCGGAAAATCCGGAAGGCCATGTCCTTGTATCGGTACGCCTGAGTTTGGGCCGCCGTCTGCTGGCGGAACCGCAGCCGGTCGTCCAAAATCCGCTGCCCTTTGGCCAAAGCCGCCTGATAACGGCTGATGTTCTGTTGGATGGTTTCACGAAGTCCATACAGCTCAAGCCGGAAGGCCGTCTCCTGACGGATCAATTGCTTCACTTGGGCGAGCAGCTGCAGGAGCGCAAAGTCGTTTTTGAGCGCAGTAAGCTCGATGTTGGTTTCGGCCTGCGCTTCCTCCTTCTTGAGCTGATAGCTCGTCACCGCCACCTCCTGCTGGTCCGCGTCGGCGGTGAACTGTTGCGAGGCGATCGCCCCAATGAGCCGCATGGCGCCACGAGCGAAGGAAGTGGCATCCACCGCGAACCCGACGTCGGTCGGCATGGCTTCCGCCATGGAGGTGGAGGAGAGAACTGCAAAGGCGGCCATAGCCCGCAGGTTCGCCGCCTGCCGACGCGCACCCAGCAGCTGCGCGTTCAAACTGACCTGAGTATTGCGGCTCCGATCCAGAATCTTGATCTCTTCGTTGCCGACCCCGTACTGAGCCTCGGCCAAGCGCGCCTGATCCTCGATCTGCGCCAGCAAGTTCTCATACTCCTTAAGCCCTTTCTCGAACCGCACCCGACTCTGAATGAGCTCGCCACGCGCCAGCTGGATCTCGCCCGGTGCCCGCCGCCGACCCGACCAATTTGCAGGTTTCACCAACCCAAAGGCGTTGGTCGCGATATGAAAACTCACCGTGCGCGTGCTCTTCGTCAAACTCCCGTCAGGGTTGACCTCGTCCGTCGTGAGCTGGAAGTTCCGAACCTGGGTGAGCGGAGGCACCACTCCGGCCAGATCGGACACGTCCACATAGTCAAAGTGATAAATGTCCGGTCCATCATAACCGGTGGGATACGCCCCAGTGGGTCCGATGTCATCCGTGTACGGATACCCAAACGCCTCAATGAGCCGGCTGGTGAAATCGGACTCCCGGGCTTCAACGGTCTCCTGAAAGTCGGTCACGCTGTCGGCCTGACGACGCAGCAGCTGAGAGCTGTTGTTGGCATGGTTGAAGACCGAGATGGCATTGTTCAAGGCGCCCACGGCACGATCAAAGATCTGCTCAAAATGGGTCTTGCCGGAGGCCACCCCCGTCGGATCGATATCGAACGGAATCACGTTCTGCGCTAATCCCAACGGATTCAGCCCGGCATCCGCCATGTCCACCTTGGCCTGGACGTCCACAAACGCGCTAGCGATGTCGTTCAACTCGCGCACGGTCGTCCGATCGATCTTTTGAATTCCCGTGTGCGCGGGATTTTCATCGACGCTCGGAAGCAACGCATTCGCCACCACCCAGTCGACCAACGCACCTTGCCCCGCGCGTAATCCCCATTCTGATAGTCCCCAGGCCCGCTCCGGCTTGGTGTCCTGATACCCCTGCCATTGCCCGGCTGGATCCTCCACGAACTTCGACCGATAGGTGAGGTTCACAATCTCCGCCCCGGTGCGCGCACGAGCCGCGGCTGCCGCCGCGAATTTGCGCTCATCCAGAAAATCAACCGAGACCGGGACACCGCCCACCAACACCGCCTCCGTCCGTGGCACCCAGCTGAAGTTGTCGTTGCGAAGCAGCCGGTAATAGTTCTTTACGGCCATGAGGTAATGCCCCCAGGAATCTCCATGCCCCTGCGGATACAGCTTCCGGGCGTCGGCCTCGTTGATCGTGCCCCCCACATCGTCGTTCACATCACGAATGTTGTAGTTGAGTGAATAAGCCACCTCGCCCCCACTCAAATCGCTGGTGAAGTTCCAGATGAGCCGGTTGTAGAAGGGATAGGTCCGCACCGACGGCAGCAAGGTGTCGTCCCGTCCTCGCAGCAATGCCAGTTCTTCCTCGAGCAGCGAGGCGGTCTGGTTCATGAAGCAGTGGATCGAGGTGGCCTCCGAGCCATAGGTGCCGTCATCGGTTCCGAATGCGATGGTCGGGTCGGCCGCATCCGCGTAAGCCTCATTGCCCAACAGCATGTAGAGGTCAGCCAAACGCCCCGCGACCAACAGCAGTGCATCGTTGGCCGGCCCATAGTCCACCGCCGGCGCGCCTTCTATGCTCAGCCCGATGCCGCGCTTGAGCACCGTCTCATAAATTTCAATCAGACCAAAGTCGTTGGCCGCCTGCTGGCTCAAGGGAACGCTTCCAACGGACCGCGTCCCCGCTTGGCTGATCATGCTGACAATCGTGTTTACCTGGTTGTCCTGATAGGCCTTGATGCGCTGCTCGAAGGGGTTGATTCCCCGGACCACGCGCTTGATCCATCCTTCGGCCAGCTGCGGCGCGGTCCAATCGCTCCATCCCTGGGGGTTTCCGGCATCGGTGCACACCGGGTTGTCCTTAGGCCGATACCGGCAGATGAAGTAGTTGTCGGTCAAGGTGAACAAGCCTGAGCCTTCAATGGTGATGTCCAGCGCACCTTCACCCGTGGCAGGCTTGGGCGTGAAGGCAGACCATTGCTCCGGCGGATTCGTCGGCGGCAAGCCGTCCACCGGCGGCCGTGTCCGCCATTCGAAGATGTAATTCTCAGCTCTCCCAGCAAAATCACCGGAGTGACGAAGCGTGATCTTTTCATCGAAGGGATTGCCCGACGGAATGACCTTGATCTCGCCCTGATAGGTCGGGCAGGTCACCTTAATCACCTGCAGAACCACCGGTTCGGCCGGCGGGGAAAGGACCGTGTTGTTGCCGAACGCCACCGTGACATAGCCGGTGCCCCGGGCAAACCCAGCGGTCAGCGCCAGGGAGTCAAATCCCGTGGCGTTGCGAATCACATCCAGACCGGACTGATTCGCATCCGCCAGCTGATTAATGGCTGTCTGGAAGGGCACATTGCGGCTGAGCGCGAGCAAAATGGCCCTATCTCGCGAGGAGATCACATTCATCAAGAGGTAATACTCCCCGGCCGGAGGCTCGACGAACTCGCCTTTGAACCGAAGCTGCTGCGCCGTGGGATCATAATAGAACCGTTCGCGCAAATGGGGCGGCAGGGTCGTGAAGTAAACCTTCCCGCCCTGACTGGCGGTCGCCACGTCGCCCGGCACCGACGCCAGGCTCACCCCAAACTCGCGGGTCGGGTCGATCAGCCGCACGAGGCTGCCCCGGGCGTTCGCAATCGACTGGTCATACACGATCTCCACGCTGGTCTGATGCGCAATGTCCGGCAGCCCAAACTTCGGCTTCACCAGCGTCTCCGCCACGCGAAGCTCAGGGGCCGACGGCCAATGGATGTCGTAGGTGATGTCGGTGGGCACTCCCGGTGTTCCACCCGGCCGACGATCGAGCCAGGGAACATGGTCGCCCGGCACCGGGGCGTCCGCCCCCGGGAAATAGAAACCGTCCTGAACCGGATAGAAAAACCGCATGACCACATCGGCATTGCCGCCGTCGTTGCCAGCCGCCCGAGCCCAAAAGGCCAGTTTGCGATCCCGCCAAAACGGCCCGCTGACGCCGGAGCTTTCGGAGCAGGGCTGGAACAGGCTCAACGGGAAGGGGGGTTGCAACAACGTCGCGGCCGTGGCCGGATAGTTGAAGAAAAACGGAGCCTTCTCCGCCGCCACCTCATATACGGTGTAGCTCCAGGTGTTGGTGGTCTTGCCCTGATACTTGAGCAGCACATAGGGCTTGGACGTACCGGGGGTGCCCAAATCATCACGAAGCGCATACACGCTCTCACCTTCGCCGCCGTCACGAATCAACGCATGCTCATCGTTCGGATTGAATCCTGCGAATCCAGCGTCGTTCTGGAAATAGATCCGGTAGTTCCGCTGGTTCACCGGATCGATGGCTCCCCCGCCCTTCAGGCTGGCGATCACGATGCTGCTGTTCGTGGGCGCCCAGACGTTGTTGTAGCGCTTGACCAGCGACGGCCATTGCACGCCCTGATTCAAGTTCGCCCACCAAACCTCCAGCAACCCCTCGTTAACCGCAAAGATCTGACCGGTCTTGAAGGCCGGCGGCGCGTTGGTGTCGCCATCGTAGATCTCCCAATCGTAACGGTTGCCCTGCGAGACATGAATGTAGCCCGGTGCCTGGCCTTGATGGTACGGATCCAGGATCTGTTGCCCGATGTTCCAATTGGTGGGCGAAAGATTGAAGAAGGCGGTGTCGCCATGCGCCACCGACCGCACGACCTGAAAAATCACGGCGTTGCTCGGCGCGTATTTCAACAAGGACCAGCCCGGCCCGGTGGTTTGGAATTCAACCCCATTGATGGCCGGCGCATGCCCAGAAGGCTCTTGGAATGGCATCAGGCTGGCATTGAACGCTGAGGGAACGACCACGGATGGTCCCACTAATCCAGCTTCGCCCCGGACGTACAGCTGGAATCGCTGCGGAGCTACCGGCCAATCAGCCGTGTACTGGTGCAACTCATAAGGCCAAACAATTCCTCGAAAACCTGTCTTGGTCCAATAGACCTCAATCTCTGAGCCCACGGACGAACGTCGCACCGGGAACACTGCTCCGAACTGCGCCGATCCGACGGTCTCATGCTGGTAGACGCGCGTCGCCACGGGGTTGACCGGGTCCAACCCCAAGGTGACGATCGGCTTGCCCGCCGACGCACCCACTCCGATGAATGGGGTTAACGCAGTCCCAATATCAGCCGCAGTGGTCGGGCCGTCCGTAGATCGATCCGACCGGATGGCCACGGTCTCCACCGCCACGAACTGACCGTTCTCTCGATACTCCAACAACACCAACCCCACGTTGGCCTTCGCGAACAGGTTGGCCACGCTGCCGCTCCGGTTGAGCACCAGTGAGCCGGCCGGGATGGCGGAGTTGTAATGAATCACCACCTGCTGAATGGCCTGCAAATCCACCAGCGGAGCCCGGGTTTGAGGCGGAGGAGGTGTCGGGAGGGTGAGGTCCGCATCAAGATTGTGCGTGTGATAGACCGCAACTGGCGGGGATTGAAACGGAGTAGCCCCGATCAAATAGCGCACCGGACCCACCGGGCTCCCATCGTTTTTCTTCCACGTGATCTGCACATAGCCCGGTTCGGCGGCAAACACACGCCGGGCATCGGTGATGTAGATGGCCCGTCCCACGGGATCGATAATCGGTTCGCGGCTCAGATCAGCTCCGAGCGCAGCATTGGGAATGATCTCCTGTCCGAAAAGAAAATCAGGATTGCTCGGTGCCTCCACGGGCTGACCAAAGGCGGATTGCACCAGATACAGATTCCCACTCTTGGGAGTGCTGGGCGCCCCGGCGGGGCCAAGGTTGCCACCGAACGCGCTGAGCGCCTTCGCCTGCGGGTTGCTGCTCGTTCCTGGCAGATTCGGAGGCGGCGTGGTGTAAACCCGATTCTCATAACCGACCGGGTTAAGCGTGATCTGCGCGGCGGAAGCGGTCAGGGCGAGCGCCAGCAAGACGAAGGTTCGCAAGCCGGCGGTCAACGTCGATACCAGCGCGCCACACTCCAGGCGATCCGATGGCCCTGGCACGACACGGCGCTCAGAGCCCCGAAGGGGGGTCTCGTTGGCGGCAGGGATTTTTAAAGGGTCCTTCATAGTCGGGTAATCAGGTGTTAAATGGTCGCATGACCCGTCCCAATTCCCACTTACGGTTGCAGTTTCTCCCGCAGCGATTTCAGCTCTGAGCGCAGAGCCTCCAACTCCTTCTGCTGCTGCTTGATTGCCTCGACCAACACGCCCGTGAGTCCATTGTAGTTCACCGAAAGAATGCCTTGAGCGTCCTTCTGCACGGCATCTGGCAACACCTTCTCCACCTCCTGCGCCAGGACACCCACCTGGCGTCCCTTAGGCAGGCTGAATCCGGTCTGCTTCGCTAGTTCCGAGTCCTGATCAAAACGAAAGCTAACCCCGTCAATCTGGGCCAGGACATCAAGGGGGTTCGGGATACGTTCAATGTCGGTCTTCAGACGTCGATCGGAGGTGCTCGCATAACTGGTGGCCGAGACTGTCCCGGTGAAGACGCTGGCGGGGGCTCGAACATCCAGCTGAGCCGGAGCTTCCACAACCAGGTTATACCACCCCCCGAATCCGAATGCTGCACGACGGAACTCGCCGAAGACCCGATTGGTATAATTGCGCAAGGGCTGTCCGATGATGAAAATGCTATCGCTCCACAGCCCAAACTGAACCCCGGCGTCCGGCCCTGTGCCCGGAACGAAACCTCGCGGTGCCCTCACCTTGCCGTCGTTGACATTCATGGTCAGACCAAAAGCTCCCAAGGGAGTCCCCCAGAAGCCAACCTCATCATCGGTCGACATCCCAATAAAGGCCCGATCGGAGGCCACCGCGTTCTGACGAAGCCAAAGGCCCGCCGATCCGCTCCCGCCCTGCCGCAGTCGAATTCGGCCGGACACATCCATCTTGGGGAACGTCGCAGCACCGGTCTCAGAGATCGCCACCGAAGGATCTTGGCCGACGAACAGGGCGCCAGTCTCCGGGTTGCCATTGCTGAACAAGCTGTCCCAGCTGAACCCATTCAGCAGGGAGGAATTGAACGCATAGGCATTGGGCATGATCCGCTGCCGCGGCGAGATCGGTGCCGCCGAGCCGACGGTGATCTCGAGGAAGGTGGCGGACTGATTGAACACGTCGGCCAAGGTCCGATCGGCGGTGTCCACCGGACCAAGCACCACGTTAAATCGTCCCGAGACCACCGGAACTCGCGGCCCGAGTCCCGTGCCGCTCTGGCCGTTCAGCCGCTGCGGCCCCCACAGCAGAGCGCCACCCGATGCCGCGGAGTAGATGCTGAAACTCAGCTCGTAGTCGCCCGTGGCCAGGGGCGTGCCGCTGCCGTCCTGCAGCGTTCCCTGATAGTTCATCAGGAAGGGCACGGTCGGAGTGGCCGAGGCCGAGGGAGGATGCGCCGCGCGCAGCCGGGTCGGCCCCGCCAGCGCCAGGCCGGCAAGTGTCAACGTGAGCACCCATTGGCAGGCTTTGCCCGAGCGAGTAAGGAGGGTCTGCTTCATAATAATAAAAAGGTGGTTCTATCAAAGTCCGTCGTTGAGAAGGGGGACTCGTGATGCTCGGCTCAGCCGAAAGATCCCCTGCAGAAAAATAGGTTTCCGGTGCACCCCGCGCATCGTCTCACGGTAAGTCCCGCCCAGCTGAGTGTCCCCCCAGCCCGGCAAACGCAAGCCCTCGGGATCCGTGGAGCTAAACTCAAGGCTGATCTGGCGGGTGAACGTGAACGACTCCTGGCCCTCCGGCAACGTCTGATCAAACCGCTCCGTCAGGTTGTCGTGGTCGGGATGATACTTATGTTTGAAGGGGTTGAGCGGATCATCGTAACCCAGGAGGATCGAGCCGCCGATGGTGTTGGCGCCAAACGTTCCGGCGCCCACCAAGGGCAGCGGGGTCTTGAGCGCGTAGCCCACCGTGCTCACCCGGCGGGGCACCGGATCGCCATCGCGGAGAGTGACTCCCGACCAGTTGCCGGCCAGAGCCTCGTCGGTTACCAAAACAAACCGTCCTGGCTGCTCAACCGTTTGTTGGGTGGGATCCGACGGATCCGGGTGGTAGGTCCCCGGCTTCCACATCTGCAGAACCTTCTGCACCAGGCGAGCCTGACCAGATTCGTCGACGTGGATCAGAATTCGAAACTGCAGGGCGTTGGCCACCGGGAGCGGCGTGTTGGGACTGCCGATGTTTGAGGGCTGGCTCACCTTTTGGAGCACAACGTTGCCCACCCATAATCCGGCGCGCGCCGAAACCGTTCCATCCGCCAAGCGGACCGGCGAGCCAGGCTGCGGCCCGGTAGCATTAGGTCCTTCCGCCCGAACGCCAATCAGCTGCCGATAGCCACTTCCGTCGGTCAACTCGAGCACGGATTGATAAAGTGCTCCGGCCGCGGCCGCCGTGCCCGCGAACGGGGCCAGATCACGTCGACGCGCCTCGACGCGCAGCAACCACTCACCACCTGGAGGCAGCACCGGACTGGTCCAACCGGCAGCCGGCAAGGGCACCCAGCCCGATTGGTTGTTGGGCAGATCGGTGGCGTAATAGGAAAACGGGATACCGCCCGCCAGCACCGGCCAGCCTGCGGGAGCATTGGCCGATGCCTGCGCTTTGAGATTCAAGGTCCGCGGGCTCGACGACTGATTCTTAAACCTCAGCGTCAACTCGGTGGTCTGCCAGCCATAGGTCAGCGAAGAACTACCCGGGATTTCCAGCCCCACGGGACCGGAATACGTCGAGCGCCCGTCGGACCTCACCCAAAACGCTTCACCGTGGCGCATGGGCGTGCCGGCTGGGTTAGAAATCAGCTCCCAAAGCCCGGAAGTGTTCAGGCGATAGATCGGCTTCCCTGCCTGATTGGTGGACCCGCTAAAGAAGGCCTGAAACGTCGGTGGCGTCGCTGGCGAAATCGGGAAACCAACGAAGTTGTAGGAGTCCGAAATCCAGTCCACCGCCTGGACCCGAGGACGTCCGGAGACTGTCCAGTTGAAAGCGGCCGCAGTGTCCCTCACCTTGATGAGATAAGGCAGCCCTCCTCGAAGTGTAAACAGATTGGCCAGGCTTTCGGTGGGGGTGGCGGCCGGCAGCCAGGTCAACCATTCAGGCTGACCGGGTACGAGCTGATCTGGATCTTGAATGAACTGAACGGATGAGAACCGGCGATTCCATGACCAAACGCTCTCCACTGGCAGGCCGGCAAACAGGGCATCACACTCCACCGGCTCGGGATCCAGCTCCAAGTAAACTGCGTTCCAACCCGGTTTGAGCGCGATCGTCTGGGCAGTCCATTGCGCTTGCGTCAGCAAGCTGCCCAGGGACCACAAAAGGACCGCCAGGCTCCACCCAGCCGAGAGCCGCGATGGACACAGCGCCGCCGAGCCACGGAACAGGGAACCCCGGTCGGGCTTGGGATTGGATTCTTCAGGATTCATGAGAGAAAATGGCACAGGTCATCGTCAGGTCAGAGTGGTTCGAGCCTCATTCGGCGATCAGCCGGTAGAAATACGGCCCAGCTCCCGTAGCCGTCGCATCGAGAAAGGTGTGCGTGCTCGCCGTTGCCGTGACGCCGGTGCGAATCGGCACATAGCCGTTCAGCAGATCCGAACTGCGAAGCACGGTGTAGTTCCGCTCCGCCGCGCTGGACCAGCGCAGTTGGGCGCCGCCCGCGGGATCGAGCTTGATGTCGATGAAGGCGAAGACGGAAGTCGGATCGAGCGGATTGGTGTCGGCCAGGTACTCCTGATAGTTGGACAGCCCGTCACCATCGGTGTCCTCATTCAGATTGCTGCCCAAGCCCCCGAAGTAGGCGGCCTCCCAGTCATCACAGACCGTGTTGGAGTCGCTGTCGACACACTCAATGCTCACTTGCAAGTCCAGCCGCTCAAACCGGCCTCTATCCTTGGAGGTGTAGATGGCCGTAGGTGTCGCCGGGGCTACCAACGTGGCCGGAACCGAGCCGTTCACCAACACCTGCGACCGCGTGTACTGAACCCCCGACGGAGTCAGCCGCAGGCGGCCTGAGGACACCGCTGCGACGCCCAACTGGGTCTCACAGGGGAGGCGCAGCACGTAGGAGAATTGATCGTTGATGTTGGTCAGGCCGACCGTAATCACCACCGGGAGCGCACCAGCAGTCTCCTGGATCGTCCATCGCAGAGTTCCAAACGTGAGGCGCTTGGGGGTGCTGCCGGCGATGTTTTTGACCACGCCATAGTAGGTGATGGAAGGTTCGGGCAGACCCTGGGCAACGGCGGCAACCGCCGTCAGGAGGAGAATGCAGAAAGAGCCAGGCCATGTCATCCAGAGTTTCCTCATAAAAATTGTCAGTCGAGAGTCATCGACGCGTCCGCTTTCGAGTTGGGAGCGAACGTGAGTTGCTCGACCAAAAGCAACCAAAAGCAACCTGCATAAAAGTTAAGGGAATCGAGCTACGAATAAGATTCCCATGAGAGCAGGATTACTAGGCAGAGGAACGCGTCCGCTGTCAATGCAGAACCCGAGAAATGATGACATTTTGCGTCCGTGCCTCTGAACAATCGAACCCGCTGTAGCAGCATCGAGCCAGGCCCGTTCCGCCACCGTCCGGTCCGGTCGAAAAACTCCTGCTGACACTCCTATTCTAAGAATTTCCCGTCACACTATTACAAAGAATCTGTTTCTCCCCTTCCTCTGCCCGGGCAGGAGCCGCAATCCCGAGTTTTCCAAGCTTCACCGGTAGGCCTTCGCCCGCCCCTGGGTCGGAGGCTCGCGCGGGTGTCGGAACCTGCGTCGAAGTTCATCAGGGGGACGAGGGAACGAGGTGACCGATTACGATTACGATTACGATTAGGATACGACTACGGGGACGAGGACGGGGTCATCGGGGTGGAACGGCGGGGGGGAAGGAAGAACGACCACCACGGCCGAACCGGGACGTTCCCCTGATTCGAAATCAGCCGCCGCAGGGCCCCGTGCATCTCAACCGCACTGCGGTAGCGTCGAGTCGGATCGGGATGACAGGCGTGAAGCATCACTTCGTTCAAGTCCCAATACAACGGTTGGCCTAACCCAACTCCATCGGCCGGGATTTCAGGAAAACGCTGACAGGAACACCCGTTCAAGAACTGGTACAGCATTCGCCCCAGACTATATAGGTCACCAGCCACCGAATCGGCCCCCTCTGGCGGAGCGTAGCCGGGAGTTCCACCCACCGCAGTGGCGGCGCGAGCGGATGTAACCAACCCTACGTCCGCCAACTTCAATCGCCCATCCACAAACAGCACATTAGACGGCTTCAAATCCCGATGAATCAACCCCTCGGCATGGAGGAGCGCCAATAGCTTCGTGAGTTTCAAAAATAAATCCAGGCATAGCCCGACCGGCATGGGCACCGCGGGTTCGAGCAGTGACCCCAGTGTTCGCGGACGATACTCCACGGGGGATTGCTGAGCCGCTAGCCCAATCGGATCGGCCAGTTCCATGGAATAATAAAAACACTCGTCGCGCTCCGATCGGCCCACGTGAAAGATTTGCAAGAAGTCGGGATGTTTCCGACACACCGCCTCAAAGGACTTGAGGCCTTCGAACTCCAGCTCGTAATGGCGTTGTCTAGCAAACCATGCCCGGGTCACCACCTTGACCGCACGGTAGGAGCCCAAGACGGTTCTCGCCAACCAGACGGTGCCACCGCCGCCCTGGCCTATCCGCCCCAGAATGCGATGATCAGACACGCAGGGAACCTCGGCTTCTTCCGCCCGGAATGAGCACTTCCGGGCAGGATGGTCTGGCCGCCCTAAGCCACCGTATCCTCCCTGAATCGCCACCGGAACCATCGCTAGGTTAGTCATAGATTCCTTCACGTCTCGCACCTGTCTTCCCGGGATCTACCGAGGGAATACGGAAACGAAGGGAAACCTTACGAGCGCAGGGATTGACGAGGAGGGGTCCCCCATTCGTGCGAGCTCTTCCGAGCCGGCTTTTCCTTGATTGCACCCGGCCACCTGCTATCCATAGCCGCGCTTATGTCCCAGCAAGGAGATGGAACATCACCCTCAATATTCCCGACTACCCAATGGACCGCCTTGCTAGATCCTCTTCACGGCCGCGAAACCCAAGTGCAAGGAGCGCTAGAGTCTCTATGCCGAATCTATTGGAAGCCCATCTATGGCTTCGTCCGCAGCCGGGGTTACGACCACCACAACTCCGAAGAAATCGTGCAGGAATTTGTCGTGGGGCTATTGCAAGGGAACGCGCTGACCACGGTTCGGCGCGACAAAGGCCGCTTCCGCGCGTTCTTGCTGGCCTGCCTGCGTAACTATCTGGGCAAACGTCGTGAGCGAGAAAATGCGCTCAAGCGTGGCGGAGGTCAGACGGCGATTCCTTGGGAAGACGTCGAGCCGACCGCCACGGAGCTGTCGACCGAGGATTCCCGGGAGTTCGACGCCGCCTTCGCCCGGCGGCTGCTGGAAGAAGCCATGAATCGTCTCAGACGGGAGTCTATCGCGACGGGCAAGTTGGACTTTTTTGAGGATCTCTACCCGCACATCGCCGGCCAAGGAACAGCCATTCCCCGCGCGGAGATCGCCCAAAAATACTCCCTAGGAATCAACGCGGTTGATGTAGCGATCCATCGGGCCCGCAAACGCTACGGCCTGCTGCTCAGGGAGTTGGTCCTCCAGGTAGTTGGTTCCCCGAATGAAATTCAAGAGGAACTGCAATACCTAATCCGCGCTTTGAGCAAAACCAGTTCGTAAGGTCATCCCACGGTTCCGTATTTGCACTATGAGCATGACAACAAGTTCCCAGTGCCTGGAGTGCCAAGCTCCGGTGTGCGCCTCATCCCCGGTCGCCTTGTGCGGGGGCTGCCTTCTGCGCTTAGGACAGGAGGGAGAGGAGGAGCTTCTAAGTTCCCAACCCACCCGCCACTCGACCTCCCTGCCGCGACGGTTCGGAGACTACGAACTTCTGGAACAGATCGGCGTCGGGGGGATGGGCATCGTCTATCGGGCTCGCCACCTGCCCTTGCATCGACTGGTCGCGCTCAAAATGCTGCATAGCAACGGAGCAATAGCTCCCTCGGCCCTCACCCGATTCAAAATCGAGGCCGAAGCAGCCGCCATGTTGGAACACCCCCACATCGTCTCCACCTACGACGCCGGAGAAGTCGACGGGCAGCCTTATCTGAGCATGCGGCTGATCGAAGGATCGAGCCTCGCCAAGCGCCTCGCTGACTTCTCGCTCGCGAGTAAATCCCCAGAGCTCGCCGACCAACCCAAAGGCACATCCTTCAGCCGCCGCGCCAGGCAGGAGCGCATCGCGCAGCTGCTCATCGCCGTGTGCACAGCGGTGCACTACGCTCATGAACACGGAGTGGTGCACCGTGATCTGAAGCCCAACAACATCCTGCTCGATCGGGACGGAATTCCCCACCTGAGCGACTTCGGCATCGCCAAGATGCTGGACCGAGCCGAGGGTGTGACCCGCACCTCGGACATTGTCGGAACCCCGCACTACATGTCGCCGGAGCAAGCCTTGGGCAAGCCCGTGGGACCTTCGTCCGACATCTACAGCCTCGGGATCATCCTCTACGAACTGCTCACCGGAAAGCCCCCCTTCCGTGCCGCCAGCCATCTGGAAACGCTCCAACAGGTGCTGAAGGATCAGCCGACCAACCCCACCGCGCTGAACCACTCGATCGATGTGGATCTGGCGACGATCTGCCTCAAGTGCCTCGAGAAGGCCCCCCAAGCTCGCTATGTTACCGCCGAGGCGTTGGCTGAGGATCTCAAGCGCTGGTTGCATCGCGAACTCATCCTCGCCCGACGAGCCACGCCCCCTGTCCGCCTCCATCGCTGGATACGACGGAACCCGGTGGGAACCTCGTTCATTGTCATGCTCCTGTGCGCCTTAGGCATCTCGCTCTGGCTGGTTTTAAAACTGCACGAAAGCCAACGCAGTGAGCAACGCTTCGGGAAAGAGTTGCTCGAAACCAACGACCGACTCAACAAGTTGGTCGCGCGTCAGATCGTGTCCACTCGGGAGCGCCTGCAGCGCGCCTGGCTGGAAACCGAGGAGTCCACGTTCGTCGTCAAGTCGGAGGATTTGGCCTTGCTCGCCCAGCGTTCCGTAGCCAGCACGGACGGACGAGACATCGCCCTCTATCGAGTGGGGCTCTACCTGAGGGAATCTCCAGTGGAAGACGCGGAGACCTACGGCCGGCTCTTGGGGTTCCTGGAGGAACGGATGACGGAAAAGCTGAACCGCCGGGTTAAACTCGATCTGCACTTCATCAAAGGTCAGGAGTTAGGCCCCCAAGCTCTGGCCCAGGGCGACGTGGATTTTATGAGACTCGGCACCCTGCCCTTCCTTTATGCCGAACGAATGAATCCACGGGTACGGCCGATCGCCATTCCCACCAGCCGCGGCAAACCTTGGGTCTTCTTCACCCACGAGAACAAGCCCCTCCCCTCGCTCCAAAACGCCGCTCAACGTTCTCTGGCGCTGGGGGACACCAACGCCACCATCAGCTTCTGGGGGCTTATCAAACTGGCGGAGGCTGGCATCGATGCGACCCAATTGAGCAAGTATGATTACCTGGATCCAGAGCCCGACTGGATCGAGGATGTGCGCATGAAGGGAGCCGCGGAAGCCATTGCCCGGGTCGGGTTTCTTCATAGCCATTCCAAAGTCATCGATGCCGTTCTGAGCGGAGAATACGACCTGGGCGTGGCCAGCACCCGGGCCTTCAACATCCATCGATGGCGGGGATTGACTCCGGTTCCCAATACCGATTTTTTCAGCAGTCCAATCCTTTGGGCTGCCTCAGCAAAAGCCCAGGCCGATGCTGCCAATGCCTTCGCCACAGCCTTGTTCGAAAGCGCGGAAACGGGAGCACTCGAGAGCCTTCCCGACCCCCCGCTCCGATTTCGCCCTCCGACCACCAACGATCTGGCCAGGGAACGTCATTGGTTCAATCGGATCCCGGTGACTTTCCCGCCAAAACCAACCAAAAGGTAGCCCATGTTCACTCCACATCAAATTCATTCTCCCCTCACCAGCCCGCGGAAGAGAGAGCGAGAAGGTTACCCTGGATCCAAGCGAGCCTGGGCGCGGTTGGCGTTGATCTGCTTGAGCAGCATCGCCTGTCCCGCGCCAGGCCAACTGGCGATCACCGAAGTCATGTCCTATGCTGCTGTGGCAGAAGAAAGCCCTCCTTGGCGTCGCCCTGACTATTGGGAACTGACCAATTTCGGCAGAGATACGATCGATCTCAGCCCCTACCGCTTTACCGACGATACCGGCCCCGAAGCCGGAGACGCCGCCCTGATGCGGGGAAAATCGATCGGCCCCGGCGAGTCCATCCTGTTCGTCCGCACGGCCGCGGGTCGTCTTGAGAATGGAGCCGGATTTCGACAGTGGTGGGGTTCTGCACAGCTTCCGAGCCCGCTCCAGATCTATTTCTACAACGTGCCCGGTTTCGACAATGTCCGAGATGCGGTTCGGTTATGGAAGTGGGAGGACGATCGCCCCGTCCTGATGCAAACTGTGTCGCTCGGCGAAGCGACCGAGGGCTTCAGCTTCACCTACGATCTGGAAAGTGGGACGGTGGATCAATTGAGCGTTCCGGATGAACCCGGCAGCATCCGCTCCGCAACCGGATCTGACGTTGGGTCTCCCGGCACCACCCGTGGCCCGGTGAAGCTCAAAATCTTGTCCCAACCGCGCTCGATCTCGAGTTGCATCGGACGTGAGATCTCGCTCCGGGTCGAAGCCCGCGGCCTGCCCGCCCCCAGGTACCAGTGGCTCAAGGACGGCCAGGTTTTGGCAGGGCGCACCGAGTCGGAGTTGAAGATTCCCTTCCTTTCGAGCTCCGATCGAGGCCGATACCTGGTCCGTCTCGACAACGGCCTCGAACAGTTGAACAGCGAAACGGTGAGGGTGGAAGTGGAAGATCAGCTGAAAGCCCCTGAGATCGAGACCTCGCCCTCCGACGTCGAGCTCACCATGGCCCAGACCGCAGTGCTATCGGTACGGGTCTGCGCCAACCCTCCGCCGACCTACCAGTGGTTCCACGACGAGCGACCGCTGCCCGCTGAAACCGGTCCAGACCTTAGAATTAAAGCCGTCGACTCGTTTAGCCCGGGACTGTACCGGGTGGAGATCTCGAATGCGTTGGGTACCATCTCGACCGAGGCGCGGATAAGCTTGGTCGAGAAGCCCCAATTGCTCATCACCGAGATCCTCGCTGAACCCTCCACCAAGGGAGGGGCCCTTGGCCATCAAGACTGGTGGGAACTGACCAGTGTTCATCCCGAACCGGTGCGCCTCGGAGGCTATCAGTGGGACGATTCTCCCGGTTTGGTCCGAAACGCCACTCGGCTGCCCACCAACCTGGTGATCCAGCCCGGAGAGTCGATCATCTTCGTGGAGGGAATGTCACGGGAGGAATTCGTGCGCTGGTGGGGACCTCACAACCTCCCCGCCAACCTCCAAGTCATCAGCTACCACGCCAACGGTTTTCAGCAGGAGGAGGATAGTGTGACCCTGTTCGGACCGCACGCCACTGAAAACCCTGACCACGTCTGTTCGGTCGGCTTCGCCGATGCGCCCTTGGGAATCAGCTTGTGGTTCGATCCTGTGCTGGCTCCATTCGGCGCGCCCAGCGTCGAGGGAGAACGAGGAGCGTTCCGTTCCGTGGAATCAAACGACCTCGGCTCCCCTGGCTGGGTGGAGGAGCACGAAGTCCCACTCCATTTGCGCATGAGTTATGAAGATCGTGAGATCCGGCTGCAGTGGGCTACGCAACCAGGACGGGTCTACCAGCTGCTGTCTGCGGATAGTCTCGACGCCACCACGTGGGAAGTGATCTATCAGCGACAAGCGGATGGCCAGGCACTGTCGATGGTGGACTTGCGACAATCCCCTCCAGGGCACCGACGCTTCTACAAACTCCTCGCCCAGGTTCCATGACACCACTGCAGACCAACTCAGCCACCGAAGGCGACCATCCAACGGCAGAAAAACCGGTTGGTTCGCGGCAGGCGCAACTCAGGCAACCCAACAAACCGACGGCCGCAGGTTTTACGCTCATTGAATTGCTAGTGGTCATCGCGATCGTGGGCATCCTGACTGCGGTGTTATTGCCAACGCTGGCCCGGGGGAAATCCATGGCCCGCAAAGTGGTGTGCATCGGCAACTTGAAGACCTGGGCTATCTCCCAGCAGACCTACGCCAATGACAACGAGGACCGCATCGCCCGAGAAAGCATCACCCGAAGCGCCACCCGAGAATCATGGGCGCAGGTGCAAGGTGGCGGAGCGATAGATGTCTGGTACAACGCGCTCCCACGCCATCTCGGCAACATGAAGGCTTCAGACTATGCTCTCCCATCCTCCCGGTCGAGGTTCTACGAGCGCGGACAACTATTCCATTGTCCCGAGGCGCGCTTTCCAGCAGCTCCCGGGAAGCTACATCCGGTATTCTTCTCGCTGGGCATGAACTCCAAGTTGATCACCTTCGGCCGTGGAACCATCCGCTTTGACGAAATCCGCCACACCCCTTCCACCGTGATGTTCACCGAAGGGCGGCTCGAGGATGAGGCAAAAGTCGACCCGGCTCAACCCGACGATTCGTCGGGTCAGCCCAGTGTCTTCGCCAACCGCTTTGTGACCCGCCATGAAGGATTGGGAAACATTGCCTTCGCGGACGGCCATGTGGATTCAAAGCGGGGCCGAGAGGTGGTGCGCGATGGCTGGGCCATTTTCCCCCAGAATGAAATCATCTGGACCATCGATCCTCAGTGGAACCCCAATCTAACTCCCTAGCAGCCTGGGGTGACACCCCCAGGTTTCGCCTCCCCACACACTGAGGGCTGAAAGCCCGTGCCATTGCCGGAGCTTACGCGCTGAATTCAGCTTGAACCTCACCTACTTCCAATCCCCCGATTCTCATTTTGGACTTTTGATCGAAGTATGGCAGGGTCGTAGCCATGTATCGACTGCACCGCTGGATTCTTGGCACGAAGCGCTTCTGCCAGGCCACGACCATATCCATCCTGCTCGTTCTGGGCGCCAGATCATCAGCCGAGCTAGGGGCCGCGGATCTCCGGTCGAACCCCATTCCGATCCAGCGCCCCGCTACGACCTCACTGGATTCACTGCCGATCGAGACAATTCAACGCCCCACCTCGGATTGGCTGCTCGCCAGATCGCCCTTCCGTGCGGGACTCTTCCGCTCGAAGGACAACCAAGAATTAGTGCTCAACAACGGCTTGATCCGCCGGGCCTGGCGGGTAAGTCCGAACGCGGCGACCGTGGCGTTCGACAATCTGATGACCGACGAATCGGTCATCCGTGCCGTAAAGCCCGAGGCCAAGATCACCATCAACAGCAATCTCATCCCCGTGGGTGGCCTCATTGGCCAACCCAACAAAGGATTCCTTCGTCGGGAATGGCTGGATCACATGACGACCGGCTCCAACGCCTTGGTCTATACCGGCTATGAAACGGGAGTCATCCAGCCTCGAATGCCCTGGAAACGCTCGCGCTACTCTTCCAACCTCCCCTGGCCTCCTCCTGGAGTCGAATTGATTCTCCACTTCGCTGAACCCAGCCAAAAGGCCGACGACTCGTCATCGGGCACAAGCGGCGTGAAGGTGGCGGTGCATTATGAATTATACGACGGCATCCCTCTCTTGAGCAAACGAATCATCGTGAGCAACCACGGAGCCAAGCCCTTCACCGTGGAAACCTTCACCAGCGAGATCCTAGCGGCCGTCGAATACGAATCTGTGGTCGACAAACGGGAGCGGTGGGAATACCCGAACCTGCACGTGCAAAGCGATTACTCCTTCCGCGGAATGGATGTCCAGACGGCCAATCAGACCACGCACTGGGTAATCGACCCGGAATACACCACCCAGGTCAGCGCTTCGAGCATCACCCCGTGTCTTCTGGAGTCTCGTCCCCCGGTCGGACCGGGGATCGAGATCCCGCCGGGAGGCCACCTGGAATCATTTCGAACCTTTGAGCTGCTCCACGATTCGAACGACCGCGAACGGAAGGGGCTGGCCGTCCGACAGATGTATCGGCGTGTCGCGCCATGGGTGACCGAAAACCCCATCATGATGCATGTTCGCAACGCCGATCCCAAGGCGGTTCGGCTGGCCATCGACCAATGTGCCGAGGTCGGGTTCGAGATGGTGATCATCTCGTTCTGGAGCGGCTTCGACATGGAGAACGAAAAACCCGAGTATCTGGCGCAATACAAGGAACTCACGGACTATGCCCACTCACGCGGGATAGAATTGGGGGCTTACTCCCTCCTGGCGAGCCGCAGCGTCGGACCAGCGGATGACATTGTGGATCCGGCCACTGGCAAAGCGGGCGGGACCTTCGGGGTATCGCCATGCATCGAGAGCCGCTGGGGACAGGACTATTTCCGCAAGCTCTATGCATTTTTCGAAAAAACGGGCATGGATTTGTTGGAGCATGACGGCTCGTATCCAGGCGATGTCTGCGGGTCCACCGCGCATCCCGGACACCGCGGACTCAAAGATTCCCAGTGGACGCAATGGACACGGATCACCGAGTTCTACCGCTGGTGCCGCGGCCGCGGGATCTATCTCAATGTGCCCGACCTTTACTACCTCAATGGATCCAGCAAATGCGGGATGGGATATCGCGAAAGCAATTGGTCCCTGCCGCGCGCCCAGCAGCTGATCCATGCCCGGCAAAACATCTACGATGGCACTTGGGAGAAAACACCGAGCATGGGTTGGATGCTGGTTCCGCTGGTGGAATACGGTGGAGGCGGCCCCGCGGCCACCATCGAGCCGCTCTCCCAGCATCTCGACCACTACAACCTCACCCTCGCCAACAATTTCGGCGCGGGTGTCCAGGCCTGCTATCGAGGTCCCCGGCTTTACGACACCGACGCGACGAAGTCGGTGGTCAAAAAGTGGACCGATTTCTATCGGAAGCATCGATCCATACTGGACTCGGATCTGATCCATGGTCGCCGACCCGATGCACGTGATCTGGATTTTTACCTTCACGTCAATCCGTTGCTCGAGGAGAAGGCTCTCATCATGGTCTTCAACCCCTTGGATACACCGCGCGAGAAGGAGTTACTGGTGCCGCTTTACTACGCCGGGGTCGACGGCCGGGTCCGGGTGATCGATGCCGACGGCAAGAAGCGCGTCTATGCCCTCGATCGCAACCACCGAATCTCGCTCTCCGTCGCCATGAAACCCCAATCCGCCACCTGGTTTATCGTGACCTCTACCCGCTGAGAGCGGAGTGATGAGTGACCAGCAGAGCGGGCTTCACTCCATGATGGACGATTCCCGACTCATCACTCATCACTGATCTCACTCTTTTTGTTCGCGACTTTGGTTGGCAGAGGCTCTATCTCCTGACGGGTGAACACGCTTTCCTTAGCCACGGGTGTTTTCTTAGCCCTCTCCCTTTCCGGTGTCCGTGTCCAAGCCGACTGGCCCCAATACCGCGGCCCCTCGGCCAGCGGCGTCGAAACCAATCGAGCGCTCCCCATATCGTGGAATGTGGAAACCGGGACCAATATCCGCTGGCACACTGGAATTCCGGGCCTCGCCCATTCCAGCCCCATCGCGGTCAGCAATCGGATCTATGTAGCCACCGTCGTCGCACCGAAGGATGCTGATCTCAAGGTGGGTTTGTACGGCGACATCAAGTCGGCTGCCGACGATGACGAGCAGGAGTGGCGACTGCTAGCCATCGACCGATCTACCGGCCAGATCCTATGGAACTCCCTGGCAGTCAAAGCCAGACCCCGGGTCAAAAGGCACACCAAGGCGAGCCATTGCAATTCCACCCCAGCATCCGACGGACGCCATATCGTCATGATCTTTGGATCGGAGGGACTGTTCTGCTTCAACACCGAAGGAACGTTGATTTGGAAACTGGATCTGGGACCGATGGACTCCGGCTACTTCGCCTCCCCCACCGCTCAATGGGGCTTCGCCAGCTCCCCCATCCTTTACGACGGCAAGGTGATCGTTCAGTGCGATGTGCAAAAGGATTCATTTATCGCCGCCTACGATCTTCTCAACGGTCGAGAACTTTGGAAGACCCCGCGAAAAGATGTTCCCACCTGGGGAACCCCGACCACGGTGCGCACCGATACGGGAGTACAAATCGTGGCCAATGGATGGCATGAGAGTGCGGGCTACGATCTAAGCACGGGCAGGAAACTTTGGACGCTAGACGGCGGCGGAGACATTCCCGTCCCAACGCCCCTCTTCGCGCACAACTTGATCTACCTGACCAGCGCTCATGGCAAGTGGCGGCCGATGCGGGCGATCCATCCGGATGCGAAGGGCGATATCACCCCGGAGGATCCGGGTAAGACCAACCGCTTCATCGCCTGGTCGCACGGCCGCCAGGGTAACTACATGCAAACCCCGATCATCGTCGGCGACTTACTCTACGGCTGCTATGACAACGGTATCCTGACGTGTTTCGAGGCTCGGACCGGCCTAATCCACTTTAGCGAACGACTTTCCCAGCAAGGCCAGGGATTCACTGCCTCGCCCGTGTCCGATGGGCGCCATCTGTATCTTGCGAGCGAGACTGGAAACGTCTTCGTGGTCGCCGCGGAAAAGAACCTGACGATCCGCGGGACGAATCACCTGAATGAGACGTGCATGGCGACTCCGGCGATCAGCGACGGCATGCTCTTGTTCCGCACCCGCCACCAACTGATTGCCATCGAAGAAGGCGCACGTTCTGCCGGAATGAAGAAAGAATAGGCCGTTGTAATGTGGGCCATGCTGGACGATTCGACCGCTCCGCTTACTTTCTGAGGCGGAAGAACCGATTACCTTCCGGGTTCGCCACGGTTATTTGATTGCCCACGACCCCGTCCACCGTTGACCACACGCCACCGGGCAGTTGGTCAGTGGACTCCAACACAAAGCCGCTGGCCGAAGCGGGCCAACTGATTACCCAACCGCCATCTCCAGGTGCCAGGGTCAAGGTCGGACGCGAGACGGGCGACACCCGAGCCGCCGATCCAAGCAGCTTGATCTCACCCAAACCCGCGCGATCGCCTGAGCCGGCCCCGGTGAAACCACGTCCGCCCGCGTTGTCCACCATAGTGATTCGGATCGCATTGGCAACGTGGCTCGAGCCGAAGGCTAGCGCCTCCGAGTTTCCGCCCAGCAACGCGCTCGTCTGCACAGCTTCCAAGCCGGCGAAACTTAAGCCTCCGTCCTGGGAAAACTCGACGGTGAAATCACTGGCCTCGTTGTTGTTGCCTCCGTAACCCCACACCACGAGATGCGTCAGGTCGAAAAGTCCCCCCAGGGTCAGATCGAACTGGGGCGCCGGGCGTCCCGCATCGAAGTAATTGGGTCCCGCAGAGGTGGCCGTCACCCAGGTGTTGCCCGCCGCCGTGTGCGCCGTGGTGGAGTAGTTGTTCACATCCGGAGGCACGGCAAAGCCGGAGTTATTGATCAGGTTCACCACCGGGAAACCACCCAGCGTGTCCCCCGCCTTTTGGGCAATTCCCGTCGGGGTCACCAGCACGGTCACGACCGGAGTGCCGAGGAACTTGATCTCTCCCAACCCAGCCCGATCGCCCGAACCAGCTCCGGTGAACCCGCGTCCTCCCGCATTGTTGATCATGGTGATCCGCACCGCGTTGGCGGAGTGCGGCGTGGCAAAAGCCAGAGCCTCCGAGTTGCCCCCGAGCAGCGCGCTGGTCTGGACGGTTTCCGGGTCGCTGAACGTGGATCCCCCATCCCGCGAGAACTCCACGGTAAAGTCGCTGGCTTCGTTGTTGTTTCCGCCATAGCCCCAGACCACCAGATGGCTCAGCTCAAACACCCCGTTCAAGGTGAGATCAAATTGTGGTGCAGGACGGCCGGCCGTGAAATAATTGGGACCAGCCGATGTTGCCGTCACCCAGGTGTTGCCAGCCGCAGTGTGCGAGGTAGCAGGGTAGTTATTCGCATCAGGTGGCACGGCAAAGCCCGAGTTGTTGATCAGGTTCACCACCGGGAAGCCACCGAGCGTATCTCCCGCCTTCTGCGTGATACCCGAAGGAGTGACGAGCGACAACGCCCGACCAAGGAGTTTA
Source organism: Verrucomicrobiales bacterium (assembly GCA_016793885.1). Lineage (NCBI taxonomy): Bacteria > Pseudomonadati > Verrucomicrobiota > Verrucomicrobiia > Verrucomicrobiales > Verrucomicrobiales bacterium. The sequence continues at coordinate 94,502 of JAEUHE010000042.1, read as the reverse complement.
ATCTCCCCTAACCCCGCCCGATCCCCGGTGCCGGCCCCGGTGAACCCGCGCCCACCGGCGTTGGCCGTCATGGTGACACGAATCGCGTTCGCCATGTGCGGCGTCGCGAAGGCCAGGGCTTCCGAGTTTCCACCCAGCAACGCCGAGGTTTGAACATTCTCGCTGCCCGAGAACGTGACCCCGCCGTCATTGGAGAATTCAACGGTGAAATCCGAAGCTTCATTGTTGTTGCCGCCATAGCCCCAGACCACGAGATGCGTCAGCTGAAACCGACCGTTGAGGGTGAGATCAAACTGCGGCTGGGGACGACCACCTCCAAAGTAATTGGGACCGGCCGAAGTAGCCGTCACCCACGTGTTGCCCGCCGCCGTGTGCGCAGTGCTGCCGTAATTGTTCGCATCGGGCGGGATGGCAAAACCGGAGTTATTGATCAGGTTCACGACCGGGAATCCACCCAAGGTATCGCCCGCCTTTTGCGTGATTCCCGAGGGAGTGATCAACACCACCGCCCCGGTCTCCTCGGCCACAACAAAGGACCATTGACGGCTGACGTTCCGACCACCGCTGTCAGTGTAGGCCAGCGTGGCGATGTTGGTGGAACCGGCCGCTAGCCGGCTGGAAGGTGCCAAGACCGCCGTGATGATTCCACCCGCCTTGGAGACACTGGAGGGCGCTCCGGCCGGGCCGTTAAGCCCCAATTTCACGGAGGCGGTTTCAACCGTCGTGGCGGCATCGGTAATCTTGACCGTCAGAGCCACATCGCCGCGGGCGTCGGTATCTCCGGGTTGCGGGGAGACGCTGGACACATAGGCGGGACTGGCGGCAGCGCGGTAGGCCAGGACGGGACTTCCCCCCAAGGAATCGTTGATCAGCACCTTAGTCTCGTCAGGAAGCACGCTAAACCATTCGAGGGCAGCTTCGCCCGACCCGTTTTCCCAGATCAAACGGAACGGATAGGTCCCCGCCTGCGGAACATAGATTCGGAAGAGGGTGTCAGCGGCTGTGCGGTCCCCATCCAACTCGCCGAGCGTCACCGCGAGTTTGTCGAGCGGATTGGCCGCCGTAGTCACACGGAAACCATCGTCGCTGTTGACACCCAGCGTGTAGAATCCGGCAGCGGGGAACTCCAGATAGGTGAGGACCTCAGCGGCTGAATTATCAGTAGTTTCCACGCCGTCGCCCGGAATGCCAATCTCCGAGAAGGGGGCGTCGTTGGGGAAGTTACCAGATCGGCCGGGGTCGCTCTTAAAATCGATGTACGACTCCCGCTCGTAGTATCCATCCGCGGTGCCAGAGGGGAATGCCAAGTTCGGTCCGTGAAGTCCCGCCAGCTGTTCCTCGGTCCACTTCAGCAGGTTTGGCTGGCCGGAAGCAACTTGATGGGAACGGATCAGGAAGCCCGGTTTGGCGGTGTCCACCGCAGTGTTCAAAAACTCCAGAGGCAGGAGCGTGTAACCTCGAACCCGAAACGACCGCGCATCAGAATAGGTCTGCCCCGCGGTATCCTTGTAGCTGATCTCGATGCCGTAGACGCCCGCGGGAAGCGGGTTCTCAACGGGCCGACGCAACTCGACCACCGTGTTGCCTGGCTGAGTCACGGAGGTTGGCAAAACGGTTTCCCCGTTCAGCTTCAAGGAGATGCTGTTGAGGTCGAGAATGGCCCCGCCGTTGTCCTGAATCTCGAGCGTAAACCCGAAAGGATCGCCGGAGGAGCTCAGAACGAAGGGACCAACCACCGGGGGAACCGCTAAATCCTCCACCACGAAGGTGCTGTTCTCAACCTCGAAGACGCGGACGTCATCGATCGTGATATTGGCGGTGGCTCCATAGCTGGTGGGCGTGAAACGGCTGGCTCCTACCGTCACGCCAGCGGGGGGATTTTGACCGCCTCCCACGTTCCCATCCTCAACGCCGTTCACATAAAGCTTTCCGGTCCCGTCAAAGACCACCGCCAAGTGCGTCCAACGGCCCAACTGCACCTCGGTATTCCCCACGTTGATCGCGATTCCAGGAGCGTGAGTACCAAACACAATGGTGCCGTTCTTGGCCCAGGTTTGCAGGATGATGGATCCGGCATTGATGTCCCCGATGTGCATGATGGTCACCTCCGGAGCCTTGTCCGGGTCAGGAAGCGCATTAAACTTCACCCAGCAGCTGAAACCCCATCGGCTCGGTTCCGTCGGATTGAAATCGAAGTCCGTGCTATAGAACTGCGGAGCGACACCCGGCTGGGTTTCCAGCTGCACCGCATGGCTGGAGCCAACGGCGGCCTGTCCGGCCACATAACGCGGCGCCCCGCGCCTCACGAAGCCGTCCGAGCCGATGGCCGGGTTGCTCGGGTTGGCGGCTGGTCCGCCCAAAACGTTAGGAGAATCGGTTTCTCCCATCGGATACTCAAGGACGGGGATGAGAGTGGCATGGACGGTGGAGACCAACCCTAGGACGAGGACGAGAGCGAGGCGGATCGTGTTGACGATCGATCCGATGCGAACAAGTTCGATCTTCATAGACATAACTCCTGAGCCTGACGGGATTGTGTTGAACAAGCGTTGAGACAAGCTTGAGATCAATTTCGTTTTACTTCCGCCGCGGCGGAGAAAGCAAGGGAAGAGTTATCATCCTCGACATTGGAAACTTTCATCCGGGCCACCACGAAAGCGCCAAGGGGTTCCGTGACCAATTCGTTGAACGTACGTTCAGGAGTTTGGTCGTGGCTAGACGCGGAGATGGACCGCGGTCGGTCCCGCGGACGGTTCCTAGGGATCCTTTTTCCGGTCCGGGGGATGTCTGTCTCTCGTGGGTACTCGTGCGGCTTCGGAACTCTGTGTGCCCGGACGGTGTTGGGTGAAAAATCCGAATCCTGTCCGCCGTCCCGACGTCGAATCACACATGAGCCCATGGATCGTGCTTCGATCAGCTGTTGTCGTTCTCGCCCTAGTCACTCACGCCTCGTCTGCTCCAGGTCAGGCCCCCGCGCCGCCGACAACTCCTCCGCGATTGACGCGCGCGGAAAGTTTCCTAGGCATTCACTTCGATTTTCACGCCGGAGCGGACTGCCACGAGATCGGCAAGAACACCACCACGGGGATGCTCGAAACCATTCTTCGAACAGTGAGACCCGATTATCTTCAAACCGACTGCAAAGGTCATCCTGGATTCTCGAGCTACCCTACAAAAGTCGGAAACCCCGCGCCCGGCTTTGTCGGCAATCCCCTTCGCCTCTGGCGCGAGGTCACCGCCCGCCACGGAGTGGCGCTTTACGTTCACTACTCCGGCGTCTGGGACAGCGAAGCCATCCGACAGCATCCCAACTGGGCAGCGATTGATGCGAGCGGCAAAGCCAACGGAAACGCGACATCGTTTTGGAGCCCTTACGCCGATCAGTTGCTCATCCCCCAATTACGCGAGTTAGCCGGAGATTACGGACTCGATGGAGTGTGGGTGGACGGCGAATGCTGGGCCTCGGTGCCGGACTATTCTCCGGCCGCCTTGGAGGCCTTCAAGAAAGCCACCGGCATCGCGGGAATACCCCGAAAACCATCAGACCCTCATTGGGTCGACTTCCTTCAGTTTCATCGCGAAGCATTTCGGGGCTACCTCCGACACTACCTATCGGAGGTCAAAAAAACTCACCCTGGGTTCGCCCTGTGCAGCAACTGGGCGTTCACGGATCATATGGCCGAGCCGGTGAGCGTTCCGGTGGATTTCCTGTCCGGTGACTATTCTCCCGAGGACAGCGTCAACTCGGCGCGGCTATCCGGTCGATACTTGGTCCGACAAGGAAAGCCCTGGGACTTGATGGCCTGGAGCTTTGGCACCAAGCCCAAGCATCAGCAGAAGACTTCCGTGCAACTCCAGCGTGAAGCCGCAGTCGTGGTTGCCCTGGGAGGTGGCTTCCAAGCGTATTTCACCCAAAACCGCGATGGCAGCGTCCGATTGGAGGAAATACCTGCGATGGGTGAAGTGGCCCAATTCTGTCGCGCCCGCCAAGCGCTGTGCCACCGTTCGCAACCCGTGCCTCAGGTTGCGGTATTACTCTCAACCGCCGGACACTATCGGCGTCTCAACGGCCTGTTCAACCGGGACCTGGGCGCCGTCCACGGAGTGCTGCGCGCTTTGCTCGAGAACCGTCTCTCGGTCGAAGTGGTGGGCGAACATCAGGTCACCGGGCGCTTGGCCGACTATCCGCTCATTGTTGTGCCCGAATGGGCCTATCTCGAAGCTCCTTTCCGAAACGAGCTGGTGGCGTATGGCCGGGCAGGCGGAAAGCTGCTGGTCGTAGGGACGGAGGCGGCCGAGCAGTTCCTCCCGGAACTGGACATCCAAATTCATCGAGAGGCGAAATCTCTCGCCGGCTCCGTGCGTACTGCCACCGGACTCGAGCTCCCGGTGAAGAAGGGGCTCTCAACGGTAACCTTGGGGAGCAAGGCACGGGCATTCGCACAGTGGGAAACTACGAACAATCCGGCCAATTCGGGCAGGATCGCCGTTTCGATCGCTGCTCTGGGCCAAGGGAAGATTGCGGGCGTGTACTTTCCACTAGGCCAGCAATATGCCAGACAGCCGAGCGACGAGGCTCGCCATCTGGTGGGAGAGTTGACACGCGAGCTGTTTCCCAACCCGGTGGTGAAGCTGGAAGGCCCCGGCGAAGTCGATGTCTGCCTCGCTCGCAAGGCTGGGAACCTTCTGGTCAACCTCGTGAACGCCGGTGGACCACATCGGACCCAGTCCATTCTAGAAACCATCCCAGCCGCGGGCCCATTCACGGCTTCCGTGCGGGTGGATCAGGCGCCAAAAAAGGTGACCCTCGAGCCAGCCGGAAGAATGCTTCCCTTCGAATACCGAGATGGAAGCATCCAACTGGCTGTCCCAGCCGTAGCGATCCATGAGGCCATCGTGATCCATCCCTTGTGAGTTAAAGCCCCAGGTGTCAGGTGCCCTTGTCACGCCGAAGCCTCGGCGAAGGTGGAAGGGGCCAGGTGGTAAGTGGTAAGTGGTAAGTGGTAAGTGGTAGGTGGTAAGTGGTAGGTGGTAGGTGGTAGGTGGTAGGGTTCTCGGACTATAGGTTCGGATGCGTGGCGAGAGCGATGGCGGCGACGAAACTGGTCACGTGGATTTCGTTGCGTTGAATGGCCCGGAACAACTCATCCCGGGTGAGCAGCAGGGTCTCGATGTTCTCTAGATCTCCCGACTTGGGCGGCCGGACAAAATGCCCGTTGCGGGCGGCGAATAGGTGCCCGCGACTACCCGCATAATTGGAGTTCTGAACGAAACTTCCTAATGAGCGCCAGCCCTCGGCCTCAAATCCGGTCTCCTCCAGCAATTCGCGCTGAGCGCCCGCCAAAGGATCCTCGCCGGGCGAGATCAGGCCTCCCGGAAGAGTCAGGGTGACAGACCCAACACCATGTTTGTACTGACGCTCCACCACAATGCGCCAATCCGCGGTCTCAACGAAAATAACCGTGTAATCGGGAAGATTGATCCGGTGGTAGTCATCCACCCGCCGACCATCAGGCAGACGGACCTCCTGAACCTCCAGGCTGATCCAAGGCGGACAGGAGTATACCTCGCGACGTCCGATTACTTCCCACGGCGCGTGGAAATTAGGCGGCAACTTCGGTGGCGGCGCGGACATGTTTCCTCTCGAGTTTGAACTGCGTCATCTCGCGGATGTGGTCCACGGTGGCGGGTCCGAACTTGTCGCTCACCATCTTCAGATACTTCGGGCTCTTGAAATAGGTGTGGAAGGCCTCGTCCCGGAATTTTAGGACCTCCCCGGCGCTCAGATATTTCGTTGGAAGCGGCAGTGTGTCGACCGAATGCTGCGAATAGCCGCTCCAGGTCTCCGGCAAGGCCCACTTTTCCTTGATGGCCATGTGATACAACTGCGATCCCGGATACGCCATCGCCGAATAGAAATTGGCAAACTCGGTGTTCAGGTCAAGCGACAGATCCAAGGTATCCTGCATCGAGTCGTGATCGTCCTCCGGCAGGCCGAAGATGTAGTTGCCCAAAACGTTGATGCCGGCCGCCCGCACCTTGTTGACGGTCTCATACACCTGCTCGCGTTCGAAGCGTTTCTCCACATTCGTCCGAACTCGATCCGTGGCTGCCTCGATACCGAAGACTAGCCAGTTCACGCCGGCTTGCTTCAACTTCTCCACCATGTTGTCCTTGACGGTATCCACCCGTGCGTAAGCCCAGATGTTCAGATCGAGTTTCCGCTCGATGATGCCGTCGCAAATTCCCAACACATGCTTCGGATTAAGCACAAACATCTCATCGGCGAACTTCAGGTTGCGAACCCCATATTTGCGAACCAGCAGCTCGATCTGATCGACGACCAGCTTCGGGCTCCAAAAACGATAACTGCTCGAAGTCTCCTTCATTCCCAAGGCCTTTTCGCCGCTCTTGAACGGAGCCTGAATGCAGCAGAAGCTGCAATGATAAGGGCAGCCTAGGGTTGTGTAGATGGCGGCATAGGGCTCGCGTTTCAGGTCGCCAAAGCAATGCCAGTTGTGGGCCCGATACTTGTCCATGGGCATCTGGTCGAACGCCATTCCGGGCATTTCTTCGTCGAGGTTCTTGATCAACGGAGCGGATATCGCCGAAAATTTTGCCTTGCCGGTCTTCTCCCAGAACCAGAGATCAGGAACCTTGGCGAGGTCCTCCGAACGGCCCCCTTTGATCGCCTCGACTAGCGAGGTCAGCGTCACCAACCCTTCGCCGCTGCAAGTGTAGTCCACTCGTTCCATGGAGAGGGTCTCCTTGGGCAAGGCGGCGACATGGCCACCCAGCATGAGGAGCTTGCGCTCGGGATTGTTGGACTTGATGGCCGTAGCAGAGGCGCTGGCGCCCGTCATGTTTTGCGTCGAAGCGCTGGGCTGATGGCCGTAAACCACCACGGCCGTCAGCGCCGGATTCAGCTCTTCGATCCGTTCGGCCACCTGCGTGGGGCTTAGCTCCTCCGCTTCGGCATCGATGATATGCGTGCTGAGACCCTGCTTGCGGGCGTAGGTCGACATGAGGCCCGGCCACACGGGCGTTTCGACGGCAGCGAGCGAGCCGAGGGATTGATAGATCTTTTTGCGTCCGTTCGGGTTCACCAGCACGAGGTCAATGGATTGGCTCATAGTGTATCAGCGATAGAGGTGGATGGAATCAGGTATGGAAAAACAGTGGAGTGACCGGGTGAGAGGTGTTGGCCCGAGGGAAACACATCAGCGAACCCGTAGCTCACTCCACCTAAAGGGGAATCGATTGAGGAGACGATGATCACAGGGTATTCAGCAAGGCGCACAGCTCCAAGATGCTGGCGCGCTCAAGCGATGGGTAATTGCCGATGTAGAAACCGAAAAAGTGGACATGATCCACGCGCGGAAACTTGAGACACTCCTTCTCGCCGAACAGCTTTTTCAGATAGGGCTGCCGCAACTGATTGCCCCCGCCGCTGGTGCCGCGTCGGAACTCCACGCCATGCTGACGAAGCCGGTCCATCACGCGGTCCCGCAACGCCTCATCCGGGTGCCTCAGAATGAGCGTGAAGGCGTAGTTGCAGCTGCCTTCGGTGGCGAAATCGACTTGATACCGCTCCGGATCGAGATTCTCCAGAAAGAGCAGGAGGTTCTCGGTCCGCCGACGATTGTTCGCATCGAGCCGCTTGAGCTGCGACCGCCCCATGATGGCGTTGAGCTCGGTACTGCGAACGTTATAGGCTGGAAAGGCAAAAATGAAGTCCGGGTTCAGATCCGGGTGCTGAGTGGTGAACCGCTGCTTCAGATCCACCGATGTGCTCTCCCGAACCATGCCATGCGATCGCAGCATGCGCAGGGTCTGATACAACTGAGCGTCGTTGGTACAGACCATGCCGCCCTCAATCGTGCTCAGGTGATGCGCATAGTAGAACGAGAAGTTGGACATCAGCCCGAGGCTCCCCAATTTGGCGTCACCAAAGCGGGCACCGTGCGACTCACATACGTCTTCAATCAACGGGATCCCCCGCCGCTGAAGCTCATCGAGAAGGACCTGATCAAGCCCGTTGTAGCCCAGGATATGCGTCAAAAACACGGCCCGCGTCTTGGGGCCCAGCTTGCGGATGACCTGATCGATATCCATCCCGAGTGTGCGCGGATTGATATCCACAAAAACCGGGTCCAGTCCCGCCTGCAGCACCGACGCGATATCGGAGACCCAGGTCAAGGTGGGAACAATGACTTCCCCTGGCCCGTAGTGCTGGCGCAGCGCCGTCATGCTCAGCAAGTTGGCCGAGGACCCCGAGTTTACGAAAACGCTGTAATTGACTCCCAGCCATTCCGACCATTCCTGCTCGAAAGCGCGAACCTGATTCGACTGCGTCAGGATCGGATCATCCTGCTGCAGATAGTGAATCACCGCGTCGAGATCCTGACGCGAGATGTTGTTTCGCATCAGTGGCCAGTTCAGGTTCTCCGATATCTCACCCTGAGCTTTGGATTTCGATAGGATCATAGCTGATTAAAGTAGAGTTCAGGCGGCGACTTTCACCGCCAGAGGATCGGGCCGGAGGGTGTTGCCGTGGAGTCCGTAGAACTCCTTCACATGGCAGATGGCACTGCGCCCCATGGCAACCACCGCCTCGGCGGAATTTCCAGCAATGTGCGGGGTGCACACGAGATTCGGCAGCCGAAGGAAGTCCAAATCGTTGGGAGGCTCCACGGCATAGACATCAATGGCGGCACCGGCGATGGTGCCAGCCCGCAGGGCGTGCTTGAGCGCAGTCTGATCCACCACATCTCCGCGGGAAGTGTTGATGAGGTAGGCGGTCCGGCGCATACGGGAAAGCGCATCGGCATTGATGAGATGCCGTGTCTCCGACGTGAGCGGAACATGCAAGCTGACGGCATCAGACTGTCGCAACAAGTCCTCGAGTCCAACCTCAGTCACGCCCGAGGAGGCGCAGAAATCTGAGATGTCCGCGATGTCATTCGCGAGGATCCGGCAGCCGAAGGGTTTGAGCAGCCGAACAAGTTCACGTCCGACCTGGCCGAGGCCCACAATTCCCACGGTTAGCTCGGAAATCTGTCGTCCGCCAACCTTGTCCCACATGCCATCGCGAAGTTTGCGAGTCGCGAAAAACAGATTTCGACTGAGGCCGATCAGGCACCCAACAGTCTGCTCCGCGACGGCGTAGCGGTTGACGCCCGGCGTCCATCCAACCGTGACTCCCCGTTCCTCGCAGGCCTGCAAATCCACATTATCCAATCCCACTCCATACTTGGCGACCAATTGAAGCTTCGGGCAGCTGTCGAGCAATTCGCCAGTAATCTTCTCCAACCCAACGATGGCGGCGTCTGCGTCGGCCAGATAACGGGCGAGAGCCGCCCCCTCGAACCGTTCCCCGAGGGAGTTAAGGACGGTGCGAAGCGGCAGCTCCGCTACGTCCATCACCAAGGATTCATTCTTGGAGAAGGACGGCGAGGTGACTTTGAGTAGAGGCGGAAGACGCACCGGATTAGGGGGTTGAGTTAAAACGATCGGGCGGTGGAAGGGATGGTCGGCATCCGGCTCCGGGGGTTGGAATCGGCGCGAGAGAACTCGGTGACCCTCTGAGCGATGGTGCTGACGCCGAGGCCGGATTGCTCCAGCACATGATTCCGGCCGCCGTTCTCGAAGAAGTAGCGGTCGGGCAGACCCAGGCGGAGCAGCGGTTTGCTGACCCCATGATCAACCCACGCTTCGGCGATGGCACTGCCAAAACCTCCGGCGAGACATTGTTCCTCCAGGCTGACGACATGGGAGAAACGGTCCAGCTGCCGAACCAGCTCACGAGAAGCCAGCGGCTTGATCCGGAACAGGTCAAACACCGAGACGTCGAGCCCCTCCATCTTCAGCTGCTCCCGAACCGCCAAAGCCCGATGCAGCATGTAGCCGCTGGCGACGATGGCCACCTCGCCCCCGGACGCCACTTCACAGAACCCGTTGGACATGGCGGCTCGAAAGTTGCCCTGATAGACATTGGGAAGCGCCGGTCGCTCCAACCGGAGATACCGGAAAGCGGGTCGCTCGCAGCACTCGATGGTCATCTCACGGGTCGACTCCTCGTCGCAAGGCGTCCAGATCTCAACATTCGGCAAGGCCCGCAGACAGGCGACATCCTCGGTCGTATAATGAGTGGGCCCGGCGTCGTCATAGCCGAGGCCGACACCGACCGAAACCACGGTCACGGGTTTGTTCATCGCGCCGAGTGCGACCTTCAGCTGCTCGTAACAGCGAGCGGTGATGAAGCTGGCCATGGCATAGGTAAAGACGGTCTTGCGCGCGCTGGCCAAGCCGGCTGCGACATCGATCATATTCTGCTCGCAGATACCGGGATAGATAAACTGGCCCGGCAGCTCCGCGCGGAACTGGTCCAGAGACTCAGCTCCCAGATCGGCGCTGAGGAAGAGCAGATTAGAGTTCGTCTTGGCGCGAGCGAAGATCTCTTGAATGAGCACGTCCCGCATGAGTTTGGGTTTGGCAGACATAGTAGGATTTAAATTCAGTTCGCGATGCAGTTCGTCTCGAGATCACGCCAGGCTTGTTCCTGTTGCGCCGCGTCCGGCATCCGATTGTGCCATTCGCTACGGTTCTCCATGAATGAGATCCCCTTCCCTTTCACGGTATTGGCAATGATGGCCAGGGGCTTCCCTGAGGTCTTGCCCTGACGCGAGTAAGCTCCTAGAAGCTCCTCGTAGGAATGACCGTCCACGCTGACAGCCTCCCAACCGAAGCTGCGAAACTTCTCTTCCAGGGATCCGATGCTCAGCAGTTCCTCGGTCTTGCCCATGATCGAGAGCCCGTTGCGGTCGACGATGGCCACCAGGTTGTCCAACTCGTAGTGCGCGGCGAAGTAGGCTCCCTCCCAGACCGAGCCCTCGTAACACTCGCTGTCGCCCAGCACTACAAAGGATCGTTGATCGCGTCCGTCTTGCTTGGCGGCGAGACACATTCCCGAAGCGATGCCCAGGCCGTGCCCCAGCGATCCGCTGATGGCATCGATTCCCGGAATGCTCGGATCGGCATACATGCGCAGAACGGCGTCCTTCTTGGTAAACTGCGCCAGTTCGCGCTCAGCCACCCAACCGACGTCAGCCAGAATGGGGTAAAGCGCCATCGCAGCGTGGCCCTTGCTCACAATCAGACGATCGCGCTGAGGGTCCTGGGGCTCGCCACGACGGTAGCGCAGCACCCCGCCGTAAAAGAGTCCCACCAAAATCTCGGTGCAGGAAAAAGAGGACGGGATATGGCCCTTCTTCGTGGCCATGACCATCTTGAACAACTCGCGGCGCAACCAGTGTGATTTGGCGGCGAGGTCAGGAAGCATGGCTTTCTGGGAGTGGGTGAGCGCAGGGGCCTGAGACTTGGAACGCGAGGAAGTGGAGGTGCGTGGCATAGACAATGATTAGAAGTCGACTTTAACGAGATTGTTTCCGATGGCTTCCAGTCGAGTTTCGCTGGTCGCGGCGACCTCGGCTTTTCCGCCCGACCACTCGCGAAAGGCGATGATCTTGCGGAGCCGGCTGTCCTCTTCGGCAGCAGTGTAGTCCTGCTCTTGGTCGTAGAAGATGACCTGGCTCCCCGAGGTTTCGAAATTGAAGGGCACGTGCAGAAAACCCTCGAGCTTCTCGCGGATGTGATTGTGATGACGGGGCGGCGCAAACAGCAGAAGGAATCCTCCGCCGCCCGCTCCGGTGATCTTGCCTCCCAGTGCTCCGGCAGCTCGGGCGGTCTCATAGATGTCATCGATCTCCGGGTTGGAGATCTGGTCGCTCATCGCGCGTTTCGCCTGCCAGGCCTCATGCAGCAGGTCGCCAAAGGCTCGGATTTCTCCCGTTCCGGACAGAATGGAGATTGCCTCCTCCACCATGTCGCGGAGGATCCGCAACTGCCGCCGTTTGGACTCGATCGTGGGAACATAGGTGCTCGCCACCTGCGCGGCGGTCCGCTTGATGCCGGTGTAGAACAACATCAGGTGGGAACTCAGCTCCTGCAGACGCGATGGGGGTAGTATCATCGGCCGCACAGAAATCTCTCCGGACTGGTGGAAGGAGATGTGATTGAATCCCCCGTAGGCAGCTGTGACCTGGTCCTGCGATCCCACGGTCTCCTTCAGAACCTCCTGCTCGAGGTGAATGCTCTCCATCGCCAACTGGTGCTTGCCGGGCATTCGTCCCTTGAGCGCATACAAGGCGTGCAGAAGCCCCACCGTGAAGGCCGAACTCGATCCCATCCCGCTTCGGGCCGGAAGATCGCCGTCGTGGTGCACTTCCACCCCTCGCTGAAAATCCAAAAAACGGAGGGTCTCTCGCACCGAGGGATGCTCGATCTCCTCAACCGAGTTGCAATTCTCGATCTTGGAGTAGACGACGCGGATCCGATGTTCGAAGAAGGGCGGCAGATGGCGACATGTGAGATAACAATACTTGTCGATCGAGGTCGCCAGGACCGCGCCGCCATGCTCACGATACCAACCAGGATAGTCCGTTCCCCCGCCGAAGAAGGAGATCCGAAATGGAGTGCGAGTAATAATCATTCGATTCCGATTCCCTGGCCGATCCCCCGTCTCCGGGGAGCAGGCCAGTCGGCCAGGATTACCTGGCTAGGCTGCGAGCTTCTTTGCATCGGCAAAAAATTCACCCGCGCGCGCGAACGATTCCGGTGTTCCGATATCGATGAACCGTCCCGCGGAAGGAAAACCGTAGATCCCTTCACCCATCCAGCCGGGAAGCAGATCCCGTTCCAGCGAGATGGCTTGCGCCGCCGGAACCCGGGAAATCCAGTCCTTGGGCAACAGATAAATGCCGGCGTTGATCCATCCCGGACGGATCAAGTCGGATTTTTCGAGGAAGTTCTCCAACCGCCCATCGGACGAAAGGGTGACTCGGCCATAGCGTCGGGTGTCTTCCTCGTAGCGAAGCACCATGCTGGCCGGGAGACGACGTTCGAGATGCGCCTTCCAAAAGGCAGCCAGGTCCACTTCGCAAAAAGAGTCTCCGTTCAACACCATGACCTGATCGGTTGAGAACCGGTCGGAGGCCAAGCGCAAGGCACCACCCGTTCCGAGTGGCTGCGGCTCGATCGAATAGCGCAGTTGCAGCGGGCCGAACGTGTCACCGAGGCACTGCTCGACCTGTTCAGCGAGATACCCCGCGCAGATGACGACCTCGCGGAAGCCTTGCTGAGCCAGGGTCTCGAGCCAAAAGGAGAGAAAAGGCCGACCAGAAATCTCGGCCAAGACCTTAGGGCGGTCATTGACCACCGATCGAAGTCGGGTACCCAAGCCGCCAGCGAGGATTGCCACGGTGGGCGCACCGACAAGCCTGGGCTGCCGTGCGGAGGGAAGCATCGGAAAAAAAGCCCGCGTCATAGTCCTGGGGGGAAAATCAGACGTTCTTGTAACGACCCCGGCCCAGCATTCGATAGCCCTTGATCAACTCCTGGATGCCGTCCTCCAAGGAACGACGGGCCTCAAAGCCGGCTTCCCGAAGCCGTTGGTTCGAAACAACGTAGTTGCGCTTGTCGGGATCGCTGCCGATCTCGGCGAAGTGAACATAGAAATTCGGCACGTACTCCTTCACCTTCATGGCCAGCTCGCCCTTGGAAAGGTTCGCAGAGTCCAGACCCACATTGAATGTGCGCCCGATCATCCGCTCACGGCTGCGCAGACAGTGGACGAAGCAGTCAGCCACATCCCGCACATGGACGTAATTGCGCTTAAAGTCTTTCTCAAAGATGGTCAGCGTGCCGTCGGTCACCGCAGCGAGCACGAAATGATTCACCAGCAGGTCCAGTCGCATCCGGGGGGACATGCCAAAGACCGTGGCCAGGCGGAGGCAGATCGTGTTGGCAGAGTGAAGCAGCAGCTTCTCCGCGGCCGCCTTCGTTTCGCCGTACAAGGAAATCGGTTGAAGCGGGGTTTCCTCGGTGCAAAACATCTCGCCCGTCTGGGTTCCATAACCGCTGTTGGTCGTGGGATACACCACCAGCTGCTCCTTGGAACGAATGCGGTTGAGCATCGCGATGGCATCCAGGTTCAGCGACCGAGTCATGAGCGGATCGCGATCGCAAGCGCCAACTCCCACCATGGCGGCCAGCGGGATGACCGCATCCACCGTCTTGAGCACACCGCGCATGACCTTTTCGTCACGGGCGTCAGCCCGAACGAACTCGAAGTCGGGGTTGCCACAGAGATGGAACAGGTTCACCTCTCCATAGAAGAGATTGTCGAGGGCGAGGACCGAGAAGCCCTCGCGCAACAAAACTTCGCACAGTACCGAACCAAGATACCCAGCGGCACCCGTCACCAGAATTTTTGATTTCATGCTAGAAAAGGTAAGATCCGGAGGAACTACAGCTCACAGATCCCCTCGCAGTAGTTCTCAGCCGACTCCTCCCACCCTTCGCTGGGCGCCACGGAACTGGGGAAGTCGGTGGCACGCATCGCCTGAGCTGCCACGTAGTGCCCCAGTTCCAAAGCCAGGGTGGCGCTCGGTGCCGAGGCCAAACAAACGTGCAGAGAGTTTCGTCCGGAAACAAATTGGAAGTCCTCGGCCAGATCTCGCTCGCTGGCGATGGGCTGAGTGCGAGTTCCTTCAGGGCTGGGCAAAATGTCCTCGCTTCGCAGCTCGGGAACAAGCCGCTGCAAACGCCGGGTGAAGGCTTTCAGCTGAAACCAGCTGCTGGTGTCGATCAGTCCTCGGCGCGCCTGCCGACCAGACCGGGCTGCGGTGTCATCGGAACGCAAGATCTGTTTGGCCTCGCTAAAGTTGTGAGCCCGCGGCTCGGAGGAGGCGACCTGCGAGGTGGAGGCGGCGGATGAGAAATTGGGTCCGACGAAGACTCCGCCGTGAACCGAACGAGTGAGATGGGCGCTGCCCGATCCCGCTCGAGAGTCGGGAACCGGAAAGACCAGGTGACGAACCAGATGGTTCCGGTCGGAGCGCAACTGGAAGTAGTCGCCACGTACCGCCTTATCCCCGCCGGAGACCTCCCCTTCCGGATCGGCCGACCGATCGTTGAACAAGCCCGCACAATTGATCAGGAATCGTGTCGAAAAGACCCCTTTGTCGGTGCCGAGACGAATCTCCCCCACCGACCGTTCGATGCTTTCAAGCCGCGTCGCGAGCCGAAGGTCCACTCCGCTCTGGAACACCAGTTCCGCCAGCTTGTCCGCCACTGCCACGAAGTCGACAATACCGGTCGTCGGCACATGCAGCGCGGCAATGCCCCGGACATGGGGCTCACGCTGCCGAAGCTCCTCCGGGCTCATTCGTTTGACCGGCACGCCGTTGGCGCGTCCACGCTCAAACAGCCGGTTTAGAGCCGGCAGCTCATCCTGATCCGTCGCCACGATCACTTTGCCGCAGACCTCGTGAGGCAGGGAGTGTTCCTGACAGAAACGCACCAAGCGCTCGTTACCAACCCGGGCGAGTTTCGCCTTGAGCGAGCCGGGTTGGTAGCCAACGCCTGAATGAATGATGCCGCCTCCTTGATCTGCAACATGAGCGGACCAGGAGGTCTCCTTTTCCAGGACTCGAATGAGAAGTTGAGGATTCGATCGGATTAGGGAACGAGCCACGGCGAGTCCAACAATACCGCCGCCTACCACCACGATATCGGTCATAAGCTTCAGCCTTTCTGCTTGGGTTGTGAGTTTGGTTATGGTTGATCTTGGAATACCGGCGCCGAACGGCTGGACGTCCGAAGCCGGCGCGAAAATTATTGCAGCAGACGCAGGACGCTCTGCGGAAGCTGGTTGGCTTGGGCCAGCATCGCTGTGCCAGAGTTAACCAGGATCTGATAACGAGCGTATTGGGTGGACTCATCGGCCACATCGACATCCGTGATCCGTGACGAAGCGGCGGTCAGGTTCTCCTTGCTGATCGTCAGCTGATCTGAGGTGAACTGCATCCGCGATTGGTAAGCGCCGATGTTCGCGCGATCCGTTGCGAGCTGGGTAATGGCAGCTTTGACAGAGGTAAGTGCAGTCGCGGCGGCACCCACGGTGTTCACTCCGCTGGCGGTAGCAGTCGTGTAGGTCGCCGCGCCGAGGTCCACGCCGGCCATGGAGAACGTGTTGCCGTCCGAGTCGACGGTGACATTCAGGCTGGAGCTGGAAAAGAGGCTGACACCGTTGAACTCCTTGGTGGCGGTGTTGGTGATGTAGCTCGTGATCTGGGTGAACTCCGCGTTGTAAAGGGACCGATCCGCATCGGACTTCGTGACGTCCTGAGCCAGGATGGCCAATTCGCTGAGCCGATCAAACGCCCGGGCAATCTTCTTCAGGTACCCGTCCTGCACTTGGGTATAGGAGATGGCGTTGCCGACATTTGACTTCGCGGCGTCGATGCGTCGGGTCTGAGCCTCCAAACGTGAGGACACTGCCAAGCCGGCGGCGTCATCGGCGGGTTGGACAATCTTGGATCCAGAACTGAGCCTGGCCAAAGAGCGCGCGAGCATAGACTGGCTGCTGCTCAGGTTCGAAGCCGCTGTCTGGGCCTGGATGTTTGTGTTGATTACCATAATCGATTACAAATCAGGGTTGGATCTGGACTATCTATCTTAAAGGGGTTTGGTGCCGCTGTTGTTTCCGTCGCCCTCAGGGTTAACTGGGGTAGCGGACGGTGGAACAGTTGGTCCGCCGGACACGGGCGGGTTCAAGGCCGACCCATGGGAGCCCGGCTTGTTCTTGGAGAGCCTGGGCACAGGTCGGCGGCCGGTGGTCGCTGCCTCGCGGTTGTTGCGCTGGATTTCGTCATAGACCTCTTGCCGATGGACAGGAACATCGGGAGGAGCCTCGATGCCCAGCTTGACGTTTTCACCGTCCAAGCGAACGATCTTCACGATGATCCGACCGTCGATGACGATGTTCTCGTTGACTTTCCTGGAAAGAATCAGCATAGGGTCCGTCCTTAGCCCGCGATCGGAAGTGGATGTTGCACGTTGAACGCGGCGGCGTTCACCGGGATCACCTGCTTGGCGATCAGAGTTCGCCGATTGATGACAATCGGCCCCTTCAGGTTGATCGAAGCCCCGCCGTTTCCGCGCAAGGTGACGATGTTGAAGATGATGGCGTCGTCGGGTGCCTGAAGCCCCAGGAACTCGACATCCTCATCGCTGAGATCCGGCTGGTAATCCGGAAACACCAGGAAGGGATTCATCACGAGGAAAGACACCTTGGGCTCCTCGGCCATCTGCAGCCAAAGAAAGGGCGCCTCCTTGGGATCAGAGAGGATGACGTATTGCTTCGCCTGTTCAAAGCCGAGCAACCCGTATGGCATCCTCACGATGCTTTGGCTTTCGTTTGCTAGAGGCTCAGCCTCGTTTGTCTCAGCAAATTTCATAATTCCATTTTTCCACTGCGGAATGTGCTTAGCAGTGCCCGTGCCAGGGTTCTGCTGAGGAAAAATTGCCGATTTCAGCGCCACCCTCCCCTGGACGCCCGTTACAACCGGCAGATTTTGAGGGGGGGACGGCGGGATCACTGTGTCCTAGGCAAAAACCGCCGTTCAAAGATCTTTCCCACCGGTCGGTGCGCTCAACATCGCTCAGGAACCGGTTCTCAACACCTCCGCTGAATGGGCCGAACTACCGGGGAGCAGCGGAGGAGAACGAGAAAAGGAGCGCGACAGAACCGAAAGTTCCCATCGCAGAGAATCCAGGATTCGTCCGACCGCCAGCGATCATGAGTAGCCTACTATGCGGGTCCTAGAGGGCGCGCTTGGATGGTCGATAGAAACCGGGGGGCGAGTGGATCTGGGGCTCGCCATCCGGGGACTCAAACAAAGTTGGGGAGGAAAACTAATGACTATCGGGAAACGTATCTCTTTTGGATTCGCTGTGGTGCTTTTACTGTTCGTCACGGTGGGGGGCTGTTCGTTCGTGCTGCTACAGGAAGTGAAACGGGAGTTAGGTTCTCTGACAGCGGAAGCCCTTCCGGGTGTGCTGCAGTCGGGACTTATCAAGGCCAACGCCTCAGAAATCCAGCTGGCAGTGTTACGACACTTTCTCTCGAAGACTGCCGAGGAGAAAGACGCATTTGAACAGCGGATTGAAAACCTCAAGCGGACTAACGACAAAGCGATCACGGACTATGGGAAGTCGATCACCGACCCGGAGGATCAAGCGCTATTTGACCAGTTGAAGAGCGCGCGCGAGGATTACATAGGCGTACGCAGGAAGCTCCTGGTGTTGAGTCGCGAGCAAAAATTAGAGGAGGCGACGGAACTCAACCGGGTCGGGCTCCGTCCGGCATTCATCGCCTTCAGCGAGAAGTGTGATGCCCTGTTTGCACTCAACGAACGAATGAGCGAGGATCTGGCGAGAACCGCAAGCCACGTCGTGCGGCAAGCCTATAATGTCATCCTGTGGGCCACGGTACTGGGGATCATTCTGGGTTTCCTGATCGCTGCCAAGCTGGTTCGTGATCTCTCGAACCAGCTCAACGTCCTGTCCCTAACTATCTCCAGCGGGGCCAATCAGGTGGCGAGCGCATCGAGTCAGATGTCCTCTGCCAGCCAATCGTTGGCAGAAGGTGCCAGCGAACAAGCCGCGGGCCTGGAGGAAACCAGCGCCTCCTTGGAGGAGACTTCCAGCATGACCAAGAGCAATGCCACCACCGCCCAGTCGGCGAAGAATGTCGCCCTGCAAACGCGCAACTCCGCAGATTTGGGAACCGAACAGATGAAAAAGCTGATGGCGTCCATGGATTCGCTGGGAAAGGCGAGTCAGGAAATCACGAAGATCTTGAAGAGCATCGATGAGATCGCCTTCCAGACGAACATTCTGGCGTTGAATGCCGCCGTGGAGGCCGCACGTGCGGGTGAAGCCGGCGCGGGGTTCGCCGTCGTCGCGGATGAGGTCCGAAACCTCGCCCAGCGATGCGCGTTGGCCGCCCGAGAGACGGCCTCCAAGATTGAGGAGAGCGTCCTCAGGAGTCAGGAGGGGACGCGCATCAGCTCGGATGTGTACCTCACCTTCGAACAGATTCAAATCAACGTCAAACAGCTCGACGGCTTGGTTAACGAGATCGCCCAGGCTTCGGTCGAACAGAGCACCGGAATCAGCCAAATCACCCAGGCTGTCGCCCAAATGGACAGCGTCACCCAGGGCAACGCTGCCGCGGCAGAGGAGTGCGCCAGCGCCAGCGAGCAACTCAACCAACAGGCCACATCGCTGAAGCAGGCGGTGGCCGCAGTCCGGAGGCTGGTCACGGGCAACGACGAATCAGGTTCTGACCACAGCCCCGAAATCCATCCTAGGCCATCAACCACCGTGAGCGGCCGGCCGAAGTCAGGGTCGACTGGGGGCGGGACGCCCCCAAGAGGGACTGGGAGCAGCCCCAACGCCATCCGCTCTTCACCCCGGACTGTGGCAGTGGAGGCCCCAGGGGAGGCTTTCAAGGACTTTTGAAAAGCAACCCTGACCTGGCCGATGCCGTCGGACGCCAAAGATACCCTTGAGTAAGCGATTAAGCGCTGTCATGTGGCAGGCAAACCCTCCTTTTGTCTTTAAGTGAAGCCTTTTTACGCCGATGGCTTAGAAGACGGATGCGCTGGCGTGGGAGGTGAACCGGGGCGGGACAGGATAAGAGGCGCCGGTCAGCAGGAGCCGCCAGACGCATTTCCGACAGATAGGACCTGAGACGTATGCAGTCGATCACCACCGAGGAATCAGCGTTGGAGTATATCGTCACGACGATATACGAGAAATGCCGAATTCGGCTTCATGACGGCAAACAATCTCTGATCAAGGCGCGCCTGGGCAAGCGCATGCGGGCGACCGGCTTTGAAAGCTTGATCGACTACGTGGAGTTCCTCCGCACTCGCGCCAATCCGGAAGAGTGGACGAAGGTGGTGGACGCTCTCACCACGAACTTCACGAACTTCATGCGGGAGGAGGACCACTTCCAGTTTCTGGTCAAGACGGCGCTCCCCTCGGTATTGACGCCCGGGAAGAAGAAGTTCCGCATCTGGAGCGCGGCCTCCTCCACCGGCGAGGAACCTTACACCATCGGCTTCTTCCTCAGCGAGCACTTCCCCACTTCCCAAGGTTGGGATTGGAACATCACCGGATCGGATATCTCCACCAAGGTGCTGGCCACCGCTCGGCAAGCCATCTACGCGCAGGAACGCGTAGGCACGATCCCCCCGGAATGGCTCCAACGCTACTTTCAAATCGGCCAGGGGGAATGGGCGGGGCATTACCGGGTCAAGCCCTCAGTCACCGGCCGTGTCTCATTTCGCCAAATCAACCTCATCGAAACCTACGAACACGGACAGCCGTTCGAGATCATTTTCTGCCGGAATGTCATGATCTACTTCGACCGCGCTACGCAGGAGGCCTTGGTGACAAAGCTTTGCCGTTGGCTGCAGCCAGGCGGATACCTAATCATAGGACACTCAGAAAGCCTGACGGGCCTCAAGCTACCGTTGCGCTGTCTCAAACCAAGCATTTACCAACTCGCCTAAACGCTGAACACATGCCGGCCCCATCACTAGCGGCAATCACGGGATTCGACCAGAAGCTGGTCGTTGGCGTTGCAGACCTGGCCGTCTCCAGCAACCCAAATGTCGTGCTCACCACCTACTCTCTAGGCTCGTGCCTCGGGATCACCATCTTCGATCCAGTAACCCGGGTGGGAGGCCTGCTGCACGCAATGCTGCCCGACTCGTCCATCGACCCGGTCAAGGCTGCAGCCCAGCCTGCCATGTTCATCGACACGGGAATCCCCGCTCTCTTCCGTGCGGCCTACCAGCTCAAAGCGGACAAGTTCCGAGTCCAGATCTGTGTCGCTGGGGGCGCGCAGGTGATGGACGGCAGCGGATTCTTTAGCATCGGCAAGCGCAACTACGAAACGCTGATCAAACTGCTCAGCCAGCACGGCTTGGTCGTGCGGGCCGAACATGTCGGCGGCATGGTCAGTAGAACCGTTCACTTGGATCTGAGAACCGGTGTGGTGAAGCTTAAAGTCTCAGGCCAAGATTCGGAGGTGATTCTATGGAAAGGATAGACGAATACATTCAGAAGGCGAAGAAGCTGCCGCCGGCCCCGCGAGTCCTATCGGAGTTGATGGATCTTCTGCAGCAGAACGATGTCGACAACGCCAACGTCGTCCGTCTGGTCACCTTCGACCCATCTCTCACGACGAAAATTCTTCAGGTCTGCAACAGCGCCGCGTTCGCCGGGGCTGACCCCGTCGCCGATCTCCACGAGGCTATCATGCGCATCGGGTTCGGTGAGGTTTTTCGCATCCTGGCGGCCATTCTTAGCGAGCAAGCTCTCAGTGGAACCCAGACCGGATACGGACTCGGTCAGGGCGAGCTTTGGGATCACTCCGCCATCACGGCCATCGCAGCGCAGACCATCGCCCGCGACCGCGGGCTCGACCAAAACCTCGCGTTTACCGCCGGATTGCTCCACGACCTGGGCAAAATCGTCTTGGCCACCGCGCTCGAAGGTTCATACAGCCGACTGGTTGAGGAAACAGAAGCCAAAGGACACTCCCTGCTCGAGGCGGAAAAACTGGTGCTCGGAGCCGATCACGCGGAGGTCGGCGGCCGGCTGCTTGAGAAGTGGAAGTTTCCTGCCGCGTTGGTCGCCAGCGTGACCTGGCATCACGATCCCGCCAAGGCCAAGCCTCACCAAGCCATGGCGGCGTGTGTGTATCTGGCCAACCTAATCGCTGGTTTCACAGGCCACAGCTACGGGTATCAAGCGTTTGCGGTCAAAGGCCGCGATGAGGTCATGGAGATCCTGGGGCTCAAGACGGACGCGCTGCCGCTGCTGATGATCAAGACGCTCGAGGAAGCCAAGAAGGCCAACATCCTCGCCGTGGCCTAACCCCAAGCCCCAAGCGAAAGCACATGCAAAAGAGAATCCGCGTTCTGGTTGTCGATGACTCGGCCATCGCCCGCAAAGTCATCACCGAAAGCCTGGCCGATTTTCCGGAGATTGAGGTCGTCGGAACCGCCATCGATCCCTACAACGCGCGCGATCGAATCCTTGATCTCAAACCCGATGTTCTGACGTTGGACATCGAGATGCCCAAGATGGATGGATTGACCTTTCTGCGGTTGATCATGCAGCACCGGCCAATGCCCGTGATCATCATGAGCTCCCTGACCACGGCCGGCTCCTCCAAAGCCATGGAAGCGCTCGAAGCCGGGGCAGTGGACGTGATGGACAAGCCCAGTGGTTCGTTCTCAGCCTACGAGGACGGTTCACGTCTGGCGCAGAAGATCAAAGCGGCAGCCTGCGCACGCACGCGACGGGCCGCTCTGGATGTCGCCGGGCGCAACAACCGGCCGATGGGGACCAGCCCGGCGGTTATCAAGAGCCACGGGCAAGGACGATCCTATCATCCCCGCAGCCTCATCCTCATCGGCTCCTCAACCGGAGGACCCGAGGCACTGAACCAGCTCCTTCCCACTTTCGCCGGGGACCTCCCGGGGATCTGCATCGTCCAACACATCCCCGCCTATTTCTCGAAGGCCCTGGCCGAGCGCCTCAACCACAAGTGCCAGTTGGAGGTCCGTGAAGCAGTCAAGGGTGACATCGTCACTCCGGGCTGCGCGCTGATCGCTCCCGGTGGCTATCACATGATTCTCAGATGGACCGGATCGCACTACTCGGTGGAACTCGGGGTGGGACCGCAGCTTCACCATCAAAGGCCCGCCGTCGACGTGTTATTCGACTCGGTGGTCAAAGCCGGGGGGAGCGATCACTCCACTTCGGTGATCCTGACCGGCATGGGATCCGATGGTGCCGCAGGACTCCTTCGCCTCAGGCAGGCGGGATCCTACACCATCGCCCAGGATGAGGAATCCTCGGTGGTATTCGGGATGCCGCGGGAAGCGATCCGCCTCGGCGCCGTCGATCATGTTCTTCCCCTGGACCGCATGGGAGCCGAGATCGAGAAGTCCGTGGCGAGGCTGGTGCGCGTGGGTGTTCGAGCGGTCGCCTAGTGTCATCTCTCGCACGACGATCCCCTAGCGGGCGATAGCCGGAGCCGAGGCGTCCAGCGGGACCACCCGACGGATTCGGATAGAGCGAAACGCCACCTCGTTGCCCATGTGTTGAAGACAGATGTGTCCCTCCTTCTCGCGACCGAAACGGGGCAGATTCTTGAACTTGCTCTGACCTGTCAGCGCCTTGAACTGGGGGCTCTCAAGATCAAACTGAAGCACCTGCTCCCCGTTCAACCAATGCTCCACTTTGGTTCCAACCACCTTGATGATCGAGACGTTGTAGCCACCCGGGGGCTTCACCGCGGCGGAGGCTTTCGCCCCAGCTACATCGTAGAGTGATCCGGACGTGCGGTTGAACTGCTTGCCATCAGGATGAGCGGCATCATCCAGTAGCTGGTATTCGAGCCCGGAGTGCCAAGTTGGCCCTTCGTCCTCCATCACCCGGTAGAGCACACCACCGTCTCCTCCTGCGGCAACCCGCCACTCCAGCTCCAACTCAAAGTCCTGATACATCGCCAGGCTCACCAGATCGACCTGCGGAGCCCCGGCCAGGCTCTTCAGCTCGCCTTTCTCGACCTTCCAGCTGCGTTTGGGAAAGTCATAGAGCTTGTAGCCACGGAACTGGTGCGCCTTGCGGGAGAACAGGACCTCCCATTCGCCAGGCTTCAGCGGCTCGGATTTCCGGTCCCGCGCCGGCGAATGCATCGCACCTAGTAGTGAAACCAGAGCCATCCAAAACCGCCATCCCGTTGCGCTACCAAAAGTGTACATCATAATATCCGTGATCCATGTTCTGCCTGGCCGATGATGCTTACAATGAGCCATAATCAGGCCGGAAGCTCAAGAGACCCGAGCCAGAGATTGATCCCGTCTCGCCCCTCAGTAAATCCTCATTCTCAATACCGGGGAATCCCCGGCACTCAGGGATTCGCCGCCGGAACGACGGGCGGTTCCATCGCTTCCCCCAGTCTCAGATACTGCCAAATGGCATGGATTTGCTTTGACGCCTGCCCTTCCAGAATCTCTCCCAGCTGGCTCTGACCCTCCTCGTCAAAATAGGCGGGCATCTTCGTCTGAGGATCGATGGAAATCGGGGAGGCCATCCATCGTTCGAAGAAGCTCCGTTGCAAACGCCGTCCGGAGTAGGCCAGGTTAATCCCCTCGCTCTCGAACACCTCCAAGGCCGGAACCTTGCCCACCGCGTGACAGGACACACAGGAGAAACCGCCATCCTTGCCCAGCAGCTGGCGGCCAATCCGAGCGAGTTCTGGATCCGGGTCGGCCTCGGCGGCCGTGCGGGAAGCAACGCCATGGCTCAAGGCCAGTCCCTGGGCGATCCCGGTGGCATAGGCCGGAAAGGCAGGCATCCGGGCCGGCATCCAGATCTCCCCCTTGGGATGCCGCTCGGCACGAGGTTTGTAGGGAATCTTGCCTGCGATGAAAGCCGCCGCCCACTCCGGCTGCAGCTTTCCTCCCAGAATATCGAAGGCAGGAATGCCCGCCATCGGACCGTGACATGCGCCACAGCGCAGCTGTGCCGATTGGCGAAGACTGAATGCTGCAGCCGTGTCCTGCCCGAGGGAGGCGAGATCCGTCCGCCCCAGTTCCCGCAGGCTCCGACGATCCGTTTCGCTCAGGGAAAACTCGGGGGCTCTCCCCCGCCCTGTAGCATTGGTCGCCAGGCAGCCCCGGGTCCAGTCTTGTCGCTTCAACTTAGCCAACGGGGGAGCCGAGTACTCATTCGGCAGCGGGAGGGGGTGGCAGTTGAGGCAGCCCGTCGACGTCACCAGTTCCCGTCCACGCGTCACCCACTCAGGTTTCACCGCATCCTGCCGCTCTTCCGAACGCTTCGCTGCGCCGATCAGGAAAGAAGCCAGCTCAGCAGCCTCCGGCCGGGAAAGATGGAAATTCGGCATCCGGCTCCAGCGGTCGTGAGCCTCGGGTTTCAGCAGGTATGCCTCCAGCTCCCCCGGGGGAAACTTTTGGGACACGTCAGCGAGGGAAATAAGCTCCCCCGCCCCGCTCGCGCCAGCTTGCAGCGTGTGACACGCCGAACACTGAAGCCGCTCGTACAGCGGTGGCAAGGCGATGGATTCTCCGGCGGGACCCTGAGGGTCCGGCACCGACGCCGGCGCCGGGGCTGGAGGAATCGTGCCGCCCGCAGGCAGCTTGAGGGAACTGAGATAAGCAGCCACAGCCCGGGTCTGCTCCGCCGCACCAGGGCCAACCAGCAACCTCGGCATGCGTGCGTGCGCACGCATGGACTGGGGATCCGAGAGCCAGCGCTCAAGCCATTCAAAGCGACGACGTGAACCGATTCCCTCCAAGGACGGCGCATCCATCGTGTGTTCCGGCATCCCAGCCTGGAGAGCCGGATCCGCGTGGCACCGCGAGCACCGCAGCTCGGCAAACCGATCCCGTCCCCGATGCCGGTCCAGGCTGATGGTTTCATCGGGAGTGACGGAGTGGGAAAGCACTGCGGGCGCGATAGGCTGCAGCAGGAACTCTTTCTCCCCCCAGAACAGTCGCAGGTAGGAGTCTCCTCCTCGAACGCTCTCATACCTCAACAAGAAGGCGTTCGTCCCTTTATTCAGCCGCACCGCCTTCGGAGTCAACAGCACTTGATTAGAGCCCGCTCCAGACAGCACCGAGCGCCCGTTGATCTCCAAATCCATTTTTCCCGCGAACTCCGCTTTCAAAAGATAGTCGGACCGAAGCTCGGAGGAAAGAAACCCCCGCCATGAGACCGTGAAATCGCCCGGGGGAAGCAGCGGGGTGGGCGGCGTGCCCGCTGGCACGAACAGGGCGGGCCTTTCGATGACGAGCTGGTCAGCCCCGCTCGCGGCTCGAAACTCAGCCTGCAGCCCGGCGACCAATTGGGCGGCGGCTTTCTGTGAAAGCAGAAACGATAGCAGAACACATGTTCCTACCAGCCCGGGAAGATGGAGGCCCGGGCACCTAAGAATATCCAGGCGCAACACAGCCCACATGATGCAGAAAAATCAGGAAAAGCAAAAAGGAAAGAACGGCGAGAAGCTCAGGGGATAGGAAACAGGAATTGGAGCGGACGCCACACACGTTGACGCCAGTAAAGCTCGTTGTGCTGGGCAACCTGTGCCTCCCGGAACTTGTCCTCAGGAAGGCCCAAGGGACGCAACTGATCCGCAGTCAGCAGGGATTCCTCGACGTGAAACCAGAGGTCCATGCCGTCTCTCCATCCGATTCGCCGAAGCTCGCAGGTCACGGCCGCCGTGCAGGATCGACCGTCATCACCTCCATCTCCTGAGCTGGCTCCCGAATCCAAGTAGACCCGGATCGGCTTTGGCGGGCCCCCATAGGGCCGCAGAACACGCTGCAGGAAATGGGCTCGCTCCACCTGGAAGGCTCCCGACAGGCTGGCGGCCACGCCAAACACCTGAGGATGATCCCAGGACAGGACCAGACTGCAGAGGCCGCCCATCGAAGCACCCAGCACCCCCGTGGTTTCGGGCCCTGGCAAGGTGCGCAGCCGGCGATCCAACATCGGTTTCAATTCCGTGATCAGAAAAGCCGCATACCGCTCGTGCTCTCTATTCCCCGGCGTGCGGCTGCCGGGCGCCACCCGCCCACGATACTCCCGGTAGCGACGGGGAGTGTTGTAAACCGCAACCAAGATCACCTCCCGCATGCGAGCGGCTGCGACCAGGCGTTCCACGCTGCGGTCGATTTCCCACGTGCCCCAGCCGTAGGCGACCTGCGGCCCCTCGACGCTGAGCATGTTCTGTCCGTCGTGGAGATAAAGCACCGGGTAGCGGAATTCCGGACACGCCTCATACGACGGCGGAAGCCAGATCCGTATGGTTCGACGTTCCGAGAGGATCCTAGATTCCAGCTGCTCAGGCAGCAGGGCTCGCCCCCTGAACTCCGCAGAACCCTCGACCGAAGGCGGCAGGCTCAAGCCTGGTAAATCCAAACGCATCACCCAGGCCGTTTAGCGAGATGATGCGCGCAATGCAAGCGCACTCTCCGCTTCGGTAGCTCTGCTCGAGTCGAGAGGACTCAGCAGGACAGGCTCTTCCGAAATCCGCCCCTCCCGCTCCTGAACACCAACCATGAAAGAGCCAGCGCGCAGGCGGTGAATGCCAGGCTGTTGGGAGTGCGGGCGGTCCACTCGTGCCAGGGCCAGGGAAAGCGAAAGAATGCGTAGTTCAAGCCGAAGAACAGCCAGGTCCCCGCCAACAGGACCGGTCGGAGGCTGCGAGCAGCCGGAGCGTCTTGAAGCCCATTGCGCTGCAACCAGACCGCCAGGGCCACCGCCATGCCCACCGGGATCGCCAAATACACCACCCATCCCAGCCAAGGTGCGATCGCGTGCTGCTCATAAACCATCTCGCGCAGAGTCTTGCCCGCAATGGGAAGCACGGTCACTGGGATAATCCAATAGGACCATCGTGCATCTCCAGCCACGGCCACAATCGGTATCAGGCCAGCCACCAAACCAAAGTCATAAAACTCGTTTAACCATTCCACCGAGAAGAACTGCTCACCCACGAGCAAGCTCACATGGGCCATCAGCAAACCCCAACCCAACCCGGCCGGGAGGGGTCGCGAGTTCGATGCCTCGGGAGGATGAATCCGATGCCGATTCACCCACAGCCCCAGGCCAAGAACGCCTCCCATGATTGCGCCAAAGGTCGTTTCCATCCAGTTCCACCAGTTGATGAGTGGATCCACGCCGGCCCACACGCCGCTGCGGAAGAAATCAAGGTGCCACGCATGATAGGACTGCAAGGCCTGCCCCAGTGGAAAACCAAGTGCACCCCCGAGGAATCCCCACAGGCCTAGCCGAAGCCCAAGGCCATCTCGTCGGGCGTATCGAACGTAGACCAGCAGGCCGATCCAGGCGGCCAGCATCCCGCCCCAGACCTCCCGCCGAGGTTTCAACACGGCGCCCGGTTCCCATCGCCAGTCGTCGGAAAAATACACGAGAGGCAGCCTCCGTTGATTCGGGTTGAAAGGCTCGTTCAACGCCTGGATTCCGATCCAGCAAAGCCCGAGGAGTCCCAGCATCAGCCAAAGTGATTCCCACGCCCGATAGCGTTTACCTCCCAGCCCCATACCCAGGAAGGCCCCACCAAAGCCAATCCAGAGGCCTCCCTTAATGGCTAGCCCCAGCATCCCCCACCCCAAGGCCTGGTGATTCCCCACCAACTCGGCATCATGAGTGAGCCCAACGGTCTGACCATAGGTCATCGATCCACCAAATCCCATGGCGATGGTGGCCCAGGCGACGGCGCGCAGAGCATCGACTCCCGAAAGCCCCCGGCCAAAGAGCAGCACCAGCGTGGAGCTCAACAGCAGCCCGGCAATCATCGCCCCAGTTTCGTGGCCATACTGACCGCGAATGCCCCAGGCCATCCCCCCCGCGCAGGCGCCATAAAGGACCGCTTGCCACCAAGTTCTCCTCGCATGAGAACCAGAGCCCCCAGGAGTAGCTTCGTCGGTCGCAAGGCAAATACGAGCGCAAGTGGTCATGGTCATTGGGAGTGTTGCTAGGATCCTACCAACTCTCCCGTTCGATGCAACAACTCGCAGTGCCAGCCCGAACTCAAGTCATTCATATTCAGGCCGATTTCAGATCTGATGTCGTCAGCCTCGGACTCGCACACGACGGATCAACAGGCCTTAGCCAAGGCAACGCTCTCACGTGTACGCACGGGCCTGGATCAAGGCCAGATGCCAGCGATGAGCCAGATCGTGCAGGTCATCCGGGAGATTAGCGAAAAAGCCGACCAAATGTCGGTGCAAGACCTGGCCGACATGATCAGCCGGGACGAGTCCACCATGCAGCGGATTCTGTCCATAGCCAACACCCTGGCCTACAACCCTGGCGGAGCCGAGATCACCACCATACCTCAGGCGGTTACACTGGTGGGGTTTGAGCGCATCCGAAACTTGGCCATCTCGGTGCTCCTGCTGGAAAACGTCGACCAGAATGCCGGAGCCGAAGTCAACCGCGAGCTGGCGGGGCTGTCCTTGACGGGGGGACTCTTCGCCGCGGCCTTCGGTCGCCGAATCCCCGGAATGGAGCCTGATCTGGCATTCCTGTGCGGGGCACTTCGAAGCTACGGTCGGATGCTCATGTGCAATTTTCTCCACGATGACTATCAAAAGGCTCTCGAGGCCGCGAGTCAGGGAGGTCTGGGTTCGGACACCGTTTTCCGACAGCAGTTCGGGCTCACGCCCCTGGAGCTGGCACATGAACTGTTAACGGGCATGCACATGCCGCAGATGATCCTCAAAACATTGCACGAGATCCCCCAGGAGATCCGACATCAGCTCAACACGACTCCCGCAGCCGAGCTGTTGATCTCTGCCGAACTGGGGCTGAGAATCGCCGAATCACTCGCCAGCCAGCCGTTGGGCCCACATGACTTCAAAACACGTCTGGCCGAGGTGACCAAGGATTACACGGATGAGTTCCACCTCGGCCCAAGCGATGCAGGCAGATTGGTAGCTGATGTTGTTTCACAAATCGCGTCCTTCAGCCAGGCAGGCAAATTTGCCACGGGAAACGTGGTCTTGTTCAAACGGATGGAGTGCCTCAGCCAAGGCGTTCGCCCTCCAGCGCCATTCAAACCGGCACCCAAAACGGCGCCTGCGGCCAAGGACACAGCTCCGCCACCGCAAAATGTCCCGAGGGAACCCCGAGTTCCTACCGATGCGAAAAAGGCATCCACGGTTCTCGGGAATGCTCGCCAGCAACTCGAACGCCTGTTGGCACAGCCCAACCCAAATTTCCGCGAATGCTTCGATTTGCTCGCCTCCAGCCTGCAAAAGGCCCTCGACCTTCAGAGCTGCCTGGTGTTTTTGCGCGAGCCGGGTGGATTGGATTATCGTATGGAACAGGGACTGGGCAGCCTGACGACCGTTGTGAATACCAGCACGGTCCTGCGATCCGGACAGCGTGACGTTTTCGCCGTCCCGCTCAGCCGAGGTGAGGATGTCATGATCCAGAACCCTCAGGATCCACGAATGAAGGCTTTCATCCCCGAGTGGCTAAGGCCGGCGGGAACTCCCATGCCGTTCATTCTTCTTCCCCTTCGGGATGAACAGGGGACCTACGGCTTAGTATGCGGGAACACCACCAGTCACAACACCCTCACCGTGGCCAGCCAGCTTCATGACGAACTACGTTTGGTCCGAGAGTTGATGAGCCGCGCCGGCCATCGCATTCGAGCGCGACAGCCCTAACGAGATCTGAGTGTCGTCCACACGGGACGATTCCCCTACCCCGAGCGCAGCGGGCACTGAATGCTTCACGGGAGCAAAGAAGGGATGATCTTCGACAAGCACAGCGAAGCGGTATCGCTGGTCAGCACTAGGTGTGAGGTATGCACAGCTCTCACATCACACGGAAGTCGACTGAGCGTCTCTCAAACTCACACAGCTGGCATCACCGGCTGATAGGATCGTTAGCAGTTCTGTACGCGCTTTTCAGCTCGCTGACCACCGCCCACTGCGAAACCCTCGTATCATGCACCGGCACACCCGGCGATGCCTACGATCGGGGCTTCTACATCCCTAGCTATCCAGGGAATACTCTCGATACGGCGCGACTCGAGCTGTCGTCGTTCAACCTGGGCAACTACAAAGTTACCCTCACGGCTCGTCGAAACACTTACGACGGCACCATCCTAGGAACATCCACGGTTTCGTTCAGCCTGACCACAATTTACCCCTCCGCGAAAAGCATCACCTTCCCCTTCCCCTCTCCTCGCATCGCAAAGGGCAGTCGCGTCTGCTTCATCCTCACTCTGGAGGAAAGCCCCTCCGGCTCCCTCTATTATTCGGTGCCTGGAACCAGCGGAGGTTGCACGTCGGTCGTTCAGACGGATGGAACGCGACCGCCGCTCGACACGTTCCGCCGCAATGGGGTCAACTTGGTGATCACCGGCCAAGACACCTTGATCGTGGCTCCCGGTGAAAGCATCCAATCGGCCATCGACGCCGCAGCGGTCGGCGACACAGTCCACGTCGACGCAGGGACCTTCACTGAAAACATCCATCTGCGCAGCGGTGTGAATGTGGTCGGATCTGGATTCAACTCCACGACCCTCCGAGGCCTGGGCGATGGCACGGTGGTCACTGCCATTGGAGTGACCAACTCCCGCTTCGAAGGATTTCGGATCACTCGCAGCGGGACCACCGGGGACTCCGGGGTGCTCATCAGCGGCGGAAGCCTCCTGCTCGACAATAACTGGATTACGGGAAACCTGGATGGCGTTCGAATTCAGAGCCGAAGCAGCTCCATCATCCGCAACAACATTATCCAAGGAAATGGAAGTGCCACCGACTCCATCGTGAACTACGGCATCATCAGCCTGAACTCCACTCCTCTCATCGCCAACAACCTCGTGATCAGCAACAGCGGGGTAGGCATCTATCTAGCTTGGCCTGACTCCGCCGGAACCCAGGTCATCAACAACACGGTCTCCGGCAACACCGATAGCGGTATCTGGTGCTACAACGGCGCCAACGCCATCATCAAGAATAACATCTTCCGAGCAAATGTTTCTGGCATCAGCGCCACCCATGGAGCGGTGCCGCAAATCTCCTTCAACGATGTTGTCGACAATACCTGGAAGAATTACGACTCGCAGGTCGGCGGGATAGCCAACCCGGGGCCAGGTGATATCAGTGTCGATCCGCTGTTCGACGAGGCTTCCAGCCCTCCCTTTGCTCTGGGCATCGGGTCCCACTGCATCAACGCAGGCGACCCGAACCCCATCTACAATGACCGGGATGGAACCCGAAATGACATCGGCTGTTTCGGCGGGCCCAGTGCATCTCTCGGCGGCCTGGGCTCTCCGCTCAGCACCGGATTCCTGTTCAGCAATATCGGTAAAATCCCCACCTCGGAAATCACGCAATCGGGCGCGAGCATCGGGCTAGCCAATGTGCGAAGCTCCGTGGCCAGCGCGCTTTCCATCTACCCCTACAAAGACGCGCCGCTTGGCGGCAACCTCTGGCTGCATGGACTGTTCGGTTCGAGCGATACCGCTATCCGTTACTACCGAATCTACGCCGCCAAGTGGACCGGCAACACTCCGCCCGCTGCGGCTGACTTTCAGCCCATCACCGATCCACTCTCCAAGATCCGCTACACCATCAACCCCTCGGGAACCGTCACGTCGACCTTGGAAAGCATCGGCCCCGATGCCAACGGACTCTACCGACGGACGGACTCGGGCTATTGGTCTCATTCCGACCTGATGATGATCTGGAACACCTATGCGCTGCCCGATGGGCGCTACGATATTCTCTGCAAGGGTTACTTACTGTTCCTGGGCAACCCTGTTGAACTCACGCTCCCCGAGAACGCCCTGACTCGCATCACCGTCACGATCAACAACCAACCCGTGACTGCGAAGATCAACCGATTGCTCAACAACTCCGGAGTGGAAATTCCGGCTTGCGGTTTCGTTCCCCTGGCGACCGATCGGGAGAATCTGAAGTTCGACATCACCGCCTCCCACCCGTCGGGCTTCTTGCGAGACTTCACCTTGGAGGCTCTGTATGGGCGTAACGGCTACGGAGGTGTGATCGCTCACGATCACTACGCGGGACTTCACGATAGCGCACCTCCCACCTGGGGAGGCGTCACGGGTGTGATCTCCAACTCCGCACCCTCCCACGCCTCCGGCGCGTTAGTGCCCTGGACCAGTTGTGCCTATCAGTTCCGCCTCACCGCGTGGGCGCGAACCACCGATGGGTTCAACCACCTCTACTACGCTCAGTATAACGATCATTACTCCCTGAACGTCCGATCGCTCATCCCAACCCACTGCGTCGCGGATCTGGACGGGGATGGAGATGTCGATGGGGCTGATCTGGCGATCTTCGCAGCACAGTACGGACGAACCAACTGCCTCTCGGCCCCCGTGCAATAGCGCCGAGCAGCACTGCCAACCCATGATCGAACACTTGCTATGAAGATACAAATCCAACGATTGGCCCCACTCGCCTTACTCCTCTGGTGCTGCCAGGTTAACTTGCAGGCATCAGTCAGAGTATACGGCGAGGCCTCCTCCACCGGCCCCTTGGTCCAGGTGCAGGTCTTTGCTGACATCTCAGGCCCGGCGATCGTGAGTCAGACCTTTCGCCTGTCCTACATCCCCAGCCTGTTGCGGGTCGCTTCAGCGACACTCAATGAGTCGACGTGGTACTTCCACGACGGAAAGAAGTTGCTACCTCAGGTGAGGCCCGACGCCACCACCGCAGGGCAAGTGCTCTTCGTGGGCGGACACCTCGACGCGCGCACGGCGCAGGTGGGGATCGGCGGGAACCGCATCCTGCTGGGCAGTGTGAGTTTCGCACGACGGACTCAAGACACACCCAGGTTCGAACTGGCCATCGGCCACCTAGGATTGTTTGCGAGCTTCGTCACGACCAACGCAACGATTCTCGAAGCTGAACCAGGCGTGGTCACGTTTCAAGCTGTCGCGCCGGATGCTGACGACACCGATCTCGATGGCCTGACCGACGCTTGGGAGAAGAAGTATTTTGGCAATCTCCAGGCCGCCTTCTATTCCGACGATGCTGATCGCGATGGAGCCAACAACCTGAGTGAGGAAGCGATGGGATCGGATCCCACGGATCGCCGATCCAACCTGCGGGTCAGTATCGTGCCCGGGCTGGAGGAAATCACCCTCCAGTGGCCCAGTGTCGAGGGCCGCACCTATGCGATCGAGGGTGGCAGCTCATTGAATGCGTTGAAGGACCTGAAGCGAGGCATCCGCGCCACGCCGCCGCTGAACCAGTCCTCATTCTCCCGCGTCCAACTGAGCAACACCTCCTACTTCCGGATCCGAGTCGAAACACCTGATTAAACCCAACTCCCCTCAACGGGTCCCCTCCCCTATGGACTTGGCCAGTCCGCACTCGGTAGGCTTCCTCCTGAACCAACTCGATGAACGTACGTTCATCGAGTTGGTAGGCCGCCGGGCTTGAGCCTGTTGATAGCGATGTCAGCGCTGCTTGGTTTAGGAGTCAAAAACAGGCCAACAAAATCAAGGCTAAGCCCCTCCTGGATCGTTAACTAAATAGGCAATCCATTTAGCCAGAGTAACTTCCGGCGATCCGGCCCCGAAACTTCTTTGCGTTGGCAATCCCCCCCCCGGCTATCTGGTCAGCCGACCAGCCAGTACAAACTCGATGAACGTACGTTCATCGGGTTGGTAAGCCTCCGGGCTTGAACCTGCTCATGGCGGTGCCATCGCTCCTCGGCTCAGGAGTCAAAAATAGGCCACCAAAATCGAACCTAAGCTCCTTCCAGATCGTAACGAAACAGACAAGCGGTTGAGCCACTTTGACTTGCCGCGGTCCGACCCCGAAAGCGCAGCTACGACCAACTCGATGAACGTACGTTCACCGAGTTGGTAAGCCTCCGGGCATGAGCCTGCTCATGGCGGTGCCATCGCTCCGTGGCTTAGGATTCAAAAATAGGCACAAAATCAGCCCCCCCCTTACAATGATGATGGGCAAGGTGCAGCTTGGAACTATGCCAGCATTCCAGGAAGCTCCGGAGAACGCCTCAGACGCTGATCTTCGAATCTGATAAAGTCGTTCCATGAAAGCCCGTTATATACCTCTTCTTGCGCTGATGCTAGCGGCACCTGAAGCCTCGCTTCGAGCCCAGGGGATTATCAACGGCGGATTCGAGCTTTACGATTCCACGACCACGTTTCTGCTTGGTTGGAGCGTTAGAAATTATGATGGCACCGGGAAAATCGGAACAGTGGATAATGGTGTGGCTGGCTCACTTGTTCCGTTTGGAGTTCAAGCCTCACAGGGATTCTACGCAACCATGTATGGGAAGGAGGCTGACCCCGGAGGCTTGCCGATTGGAAACTATTACCTCTTCGCACGCGGTTTGGGTACCAGTGCCATCGTCGCTGAGCAACTGGTGACGATTCCAGAGGCAACAAGAACATTGCAGTATCGTGCGCTGTTTGGCGCGCTTGGAGATGTCGTGGTGGAGGTCGATGGAGTTCGACTCGAATCACAAGTCAAAACCATAGTGGCCGCTGGCGGTGTTCACGGTGTCGTCAGTGATTGGTGGATCGATATGAGCGGCTACACAGGACAGAAAGTGCGCCTTCAGGTAATATTGGGTGACGTCGGAGTAGGGATCGACGAGGTTCGGTTTTCCACGGAACCTATTCCAGAGCCAGCAGGCTACTTAGTTTTCGCCTTGGGCTGCGCCGGATTACCAACTCTCCGCCGAAGGAAGTCAGCCTTCTGATAATCCACGTGCAGAGGCCCGTATCGGGAGGTAGCCTGCCTTGTCAGCTGAGCCTGGAGCCATGATGGGCTCAACGAGATCAAACCGATAAGCTCAATCGGATCGATCTTCGACCAAGTCCCGCCCGGGTTTAATCACGCCGGGGAGCGGGTTGACCTCGATGCTTGCTACTCACAGGCGACTCAGCTCCTACTTCAATCCAGCTTCCGAACTCGGAAGAAGCCTTGCTGCAGCGGTGCGCCGCTGTCGGCGATGCGGGCCTGGTAACGTCCAGAGGAGGTCTCCACCACGACAACGGGTATGGTCGTCCAGTGAATTAAATCGCGGGTGCTCTCGACCGCGAACCGGCGACCCGGCTCTCCGGTCCAGCGAACCAGCACCTCGGCATCACCCGATCCTCCAGCCGTGCTCGGCGTGGATGGGTCGCTGATCCCACTGACCGCGATCTCGTAGATCACCGCCTGCAACCGCGGAACCGCAGGAGCTGACGGCGGAACAAACTGTGTCGGTAGGTAATACCGAGTCCCATCGGCTCCCGAACTCAAGCCAGCTCCACCTAGGGTGGTCACCTTGAGGAAGTCGAAGGCTGACGCGTCTTGATAGTAGATCGCGATGCGTCCGCCGCCACCGCCACCGGACTCTTGGGCGCCGTTGCCGCCATCGGCACTCATCGAACCGGTCCCGGACAAAGTCCGCACGTTGATCCAAATGGAACCACCCGCACCACCGGCCGCGTAGCGAGATCCACTCTCACCATCGGCCGCGATCTTGCCCTGCAGTTGCAACGTCCCAACATAGAGCCTTACGACACCACCACCGTTGCCCGCGCCACCGCTATCGGAGCCGCCGCCACCACCTGGCTGGGTGGGGGCCTGCTGATCGTCGTAGAGTTCACCCACAATGCCACCGGTATTGCCAAAGCCGCCGCTTCCGCCGTGACTTCCGCCGTTGCGGCGGGTGCTGCCCAACAAACTGTCGTTGCCGAAAGTCTTTCCGGACTGACTGAAGTTGCCCGGCTTGGATGCGCCGAGATACCCTAGCTGGCTGACATCCACCCGACTCGTGGCATCCACCGTCAGGACCTCATCCACCACCAACTCTAAACCGAACTGGACGTCCCCGGTATTCGAGGGGTGGGTGAGCAAACTACTCCCCACGATCTCGGCCGTGGTAGCCCGGAAAGTGCCTCGTCGATCCGACAGCGATGTGTCGGCGTCGACCAACTCCACGATGGCCCCGCCCCGAACGCTCAGCTTGCCCACAGTCGGCGTCACGCTGTAGGCGTTGCCGACCACGGCCGCCGGAGTCATGTTGCCGTCGAGCGGATCAGTGACAATGGTCGTGGCGGTGTTGCTCACGATCAAGAAGCTCGCAGCCTGCGCGGCATTGGGTTTGAGGAGTAAACCGACTAACCCACCGGGCGGCAAATTGGCGTTGGTGTCGGTGAGCAGAGTGGCCGAAAGCGCAGTGCTCGTGCTCCCTCCGACCGACAAGAGCGGGGTCGCCCTGCTCGGAGCATTGGCCCCGCGAGAATCAATGACCAGATGTCCGGTCGGAGCCACCGCGGACTGGAAGTAGATTGTTCCCGGCGAGCCGCTACGGAGACCACCCGGACCGCCCAAAGCTTGGACTAGATCCACGACGGCCTGAGCGACTGAATCCGAATAGATGGCGATTCGACCGCCGCCGCCGCCGCCTGACTCGGGACCGCTGAAGCCGCCATTGGCAGAGATGAGACCAGAACCGACGAGAGAGCGTGCCCGAATCAAGATCGCACCACCGCTGCCGCCCCCGGCATACCGTGAGCCACCCTCGCCGTCGGCCAGGATCTGTCCTTCCAGAACCAGCGAGTCGATGTTGAGGTGGACCAGGCCGCCGCCGCTTCCGGCGGGACCGCTATCAGATCCACCACCGCTACCCACTTCGTTTGGACTGTGAAACGCGCCGTAGACAGAGGCAGTCGTGGATTCGGTGTTACCCATCGCCCCCATGCCGCCATAGCTGCCACCATTGCGTCGAGTGCTACCGCCGCTCGTCGTGTTCCCGAAGGTACGACCCGACTGGCTGCCCCCATTGAGCCCGCGTAAGCCACCCAAGTAACCCCGCCGACTCACGTCGATTCGGCTGTCCCCATCAATCAAGAGGGTTGTGGCGTTGATCTCCAGTCGCCCTTCCGTCGTCAGATCCGTAAACGCGTGGGTCAGCACCGCGCCGTTGGTCAGGATCAAGCTAGAGAGGGTGACGCCGTCGGCTGAGACAATGGCCCCATCCACGATCAAGTGATCGCCCAACAAAGTCGGAGGAAGCGGCGTCTCGCGACCCGAACCGCGAATGACCACGTCCGCAATCGCTGTCCCGCGCTTGGTGACGATCGTTCCAGGGGCACCGACGTCGCGACCCGAACCACCCAAGGACTCCAGCTTCAGCAGGCCAAAGTTCGCCGCCGTCTGATAATAAACCGCGATACGACCGCCGCCACCGCCACCCGACTGAGGCCCGCCGTCCCCGCCGTTCACCTGAATGCTTCCCGAACCGGAGATGGAAGTGGTCGTAATTTTGATACCCCCGCCGCTGCCACCGCCGGCATAGCGTGAGCCGATGTTGCCGTTCGCCCGAATCTGTCCCTCCAGCGAGAGATTGGTCGCCGTGATCCGCACGAGCCCACCGCCGCTACCGGCCGCGCCACTGTCAGAACCGCCGCCGCTGCCCAGCTCGTTCGGGTCGTAGAAGGATCCGTAGGTTACATTCACGGATTGCTCCGTGTCGCCAGTGGCACCCAATCCACCATACCCGCCGCCGTTGCGCCGGGTACTTCCGCCAACAACGGTGTTGCCCAGCGTCCGACCCGATGAACTGCCCGCATTGGCTCCGTTTAGCCCTCCCAGATACCCGCGTCCAGACACGTCGATTCGGCTGTCCGAAGAGATGATGAGATCGGTCACTTGGAGCTCCAACCGGCTTTCGCTAGCAGCACCCGTTCCGTCGTGCGTCAGAACCGCGCCATTCGTGAGCAGCAGACTGGAGAGAGTGACCAGATTTCCGGAAACTCGGGAGCCCTCCACGATCACGTGATCGCCCTGCAGCGTCGGCGGCAGCGGGGTTTCCCGTCCCTCGCCGCGGATCAACACCTGTGCAATCGCGGCACCTCGCTTCGTAACCACGGTGCCAGGCGCGCCATGATCTTGGCCTGAGCCGCCCTTCGACTCGAGCTGCAACAGGTCAAAGTTCACCGCGCTCTGGTAGTAAACGGCAACGCGGCCGCCACCACCGCCGCCCGACTGGGGTCCACCGTCGCCCCCGTTCACCTGCACCAGACCCGATCCTGAGATCGTATCGGTGGTGATCTTAATGGCACCACCGCTACCGCCACCCGCGTAGCGAGACCCGGATCCACCGTTCGCACGAATCAGGCCTTCGAAAGACATGGTCTGGGCCGTGATGCGAACAACGCCGCCGCCGTTCCCAGCAGCTCCGCTGTCCGATCCACCGCCGCTGCCGGACTCGTTAGGATCGTAGAAGGATCCATAGATGCCGTTGACGGTTTGTTCGGCGTCGCCGGTCGCTCCCAACCCGCCGTAGCTGCCGCCGTTGCGACGGGTGCTGCCACCGGTCGTGGTATTGCCCAAGGTTCGACCCGACGCGCTGTTCGCGTTCGCTCCCTTGAGCGCGCCGAGATAGCCTCGTCCGGTAACATCGATGCGGCTGTCGGCGGAGATGATCAACTGTCCGACATTGATTTCCAAGCGGCTCTCGGTGTCGGCGGTGGCTGCCGGATGAGTCAGAACCGCGCCGTTGGTCAGCGTGAGACTGGCGAGGTTCAGAGCCTTGCCGGAGACCACAGCGCCATCCACAACCAGATGTTCCCCCTGGAACTCCGGCAACGGCGTCTCGCGGCCGGTGCTGCGAATGACAATGGTTGGAATGTTGCCGGCCTGTCGGGCGACGACCGTACCCACGCCACCCGTGCCCCCCTCACTACGTCCGCCGCCGCCCGCGGCGGAAAGACTCTCGAAAGAGAAATTGGTCGATGTGTTGTAGAAGATCGCGATACGTCCCCCGCCACCACCGCCTGATTGTAGGCCACCGTCTCCGCCGTTGGCGGTAACCAGACCGGAACCACTGAGCGAATTCGCCGAGATCTTGATACCACCGCCGCTGCCGCCACCGGCGTATCGCGAGCCGGATCCGCCGTTGGCCAGCAACTGGCCATCCAGGCTGAGGTAATCCACCTGGATGCGAATCAGCCCGCCGCCGTTGCCGGCTGGACTGCTGTCTGATCCGCCACCGCTGCCCACCTCGCTGGGATCGGAGTACGACCCGTAGACCTCGTTGACGAATTGCTCCGCATCCCCCGTGGCCCCAATCCCGCCGTAACTGCCACCGGATCGCCGGAAACTGCCGCCCTGCGTGGTGTTGCCCATCGTTCGACCGAAGGAGCTGAAGGAGTTATCCCGGCTGAGCCCGCCCAAGTATCCCCGGTCACTCACATTGATCTGGCTGGTGGCATCCACTTTCAAGGAGTTGGCGATGTCTAACTCCAATCCGAACTGAGTCGCGATGGTTGCATAGGGGTGTGTGAGGCGCGCCCCGACCGAGAGCTCGAGTTCGGTGGCGACCAGGCGACCACGACGGTCGGGCCGTTCCAGATTGGCATCGGCAATCTCAACCGTCGCACCCTGACGAATGATCAGGCGTCCGACCGAAAGCTCGGCGGAATAGGCATCGCCCACCCTAGCGACATCGGTAAGGTTGCCATCCGCCGGATCCGTGAAGATGTAGGACCTGGAGTTACCCACGATGCGGAAGAGCCGCGTGCTGGTCGGGTTGGGCTTCAACTGCATTCCAATGAGCGCACCGGGCACGAAGGCAGCCGCACGGTCACCTAACAAATTCGCCTGTAAGACCGCCGAGATGCCCCCGGCCAACGATCCTAGCGGGGTAGCCTCGGCCAGGTTATTGGTGCTCGTGCGGGCCACGACCAACTCGCTCAGATGGCTGGCCTGTTCCACGTAGACGGTTCCCGGAGTCCCCTCACTCCGAGCGGTGAGGTCGCCCCCACTCGCCTGCACATTCGTAAAGACGACCGAAGCAGCGTTGGTAAAATACAGCGCGATGCGCCCGCCACCGCCGCCCCCCGATTGGGGTCCCGAGCCGCCGCCATTGGCACGGATCGCCCCGGCACCGAGCAGGTTACCGGTCCGGATATAGACGCTCCCCCCTGCCCCGCCACCCGCGTATCGGGAGCCATCTTCCCCGTCGGCCAAAATCTGTCCCTCCAACTCGATCGACTCGGCCGTGATCTGCACACGTCCGCCGCCATTACCAGCTGCGGTCACATCGGAACCGCCACCGCCGCCCAAAGTTTGGGGAGTCTTGAAGGACCCATACGGCTGAGCCGGCGTAGGCTCGGTGTCGCCCATTCCCCCGAGTCCCGCGTGACTGCCACCGTTGCGTCGCGTGCTGCCACCGATCGTGGTGTTTCCGAACGTACGACCGGATTGAGAGGCGTTGTTCGGCGCACGCAGGCCACCCAGGTAACCACGTCCCGTCAAATCGATCCGGCTGGTCGCATCGACTACCAGGCGAGTGACCGACAGCTCCAACCGAGGCGCGCCGCTGAGGCCCGCGATCGGATGGGTCAGCACCGCCCCATTGGTCAACACCAACGTTCCCAACCGAGCGCTGCCGTCAAACGTCACCGTTCGGCCATTGATAACCACGATGCTCGATCCATCGTTCGAGTTGGTCGGATTTGTTCCCAAAGCCAGCTCAAAACCATCCGGAACTCCATCCGCATCGGTGTCCGCATGAAGCGCGTTGGTCACGAATCCATTCGACCCGGAAGTTTCGACGGCGTCGGGAATTCCGTCACCATCGGTGTCGCTCTCGTCTGGATTGAGGCCCAAAGTCGTCTCCTGAGCGTTGGTAAATCCGTCGCCGTCGCGATCCTGATCATCCCGATCCGCAATCCCGTCGAGGTCCCGATCCTGCAGAGTAACCACCGTAACGGCCTGCGTCGCCGACAACCCGCCTCCATCCAGCGCCCTCACCAAGAATGAGAGCGACCCTGGGACGGAGCTCCGGATCAGCACTGGCCCGCTAAAGCTCCCCGTGGGGAGAGGACTCTGAAAATCCAATCCTCCGCTTGGAGCGAAATAAAGCGTCTCGAAAAGCCGAACGCGATCGTCGGCCAACGACTCCCGCACCTGCAACCGAAGCAGATTGCCATCGGGGTCAACGGCGCCGACCAGCACATTGGTCAGCACGCCCTGCACCACCTCCACGACAAAGGGAGCTTGAATCGTGGGGGGAACGTTCGGAGTGAACGGATCCATGCCCTGAGCGAGTTCGTCAGCATTGCTCACCCCGTCGCCGTCGGTGTCCTCGTTGGCGGCGTAGATGGTGATGGTGGCGAAGGCCGAGGCCAGTTTC
This sequence comes from Verrucomicrobiales bacterium, assembly GCA_016793885.1. Taxonomy (NCBI): domain Bacteria; kingdom Pseudomonadati; phylum Verrucomicrobiota; class Verrucomicrobiia; order Verrucomicrobiales; species Verrucomicrobiales bacterium. The sequence continues at coordinate 52,799 of JAEUHE010000042.1, read as the reverse complement.
ACGTCCGACGCACTGAGCGCTTCTGCCCCGATCGTGATGCGATTCGTGCCGAGGGAGGCGATGGACGGCACTGGAAATAGATTCGTGTAAGGCGAAGCGGTCACGACGGAGACCTCGCTCCCATCGGCGAGGAATCGAACCTTACTGAAGATCAACGTGGCGCTTCCCGCCCGCAGAACCAAAGCTTGCCCTTCCACGACGGACTGACCAGGGAGCGGGCTCGCCAGCTGGAATTCCGAGGTTCGGAAGTCATTAGTGATCGATGCGACCAGCGAGTTATTCGCCAAGTCCTTCACGGTCGCCGCGACCACGAGACGATACAGAGTCTCGGCGGCAAGCGGAGCCACCGGATCCACCGTCACCGACTTGAGATCGGGAGCCAACTGGACAACCGCCGGCACAAGGGCTCCATCGTCGGCTTTGGACAGAGTGATCGAGTTCGTAGTGACCGTGTTGCTGTCCAATGGCTCCGAGAAGAGCAAGCTGACCACAATTCCCACATCGATGCCTGTCGCGCCCGGTGACGGAGTGCTGCTCAGGAGAGTGGGTGCAGTACGATCGGGCATGCGGAACGAGCGCACCACCTGGGCCGAGACGTTGCCGGCGGCATCGCGAGCCGTAAGGGTCACCTGGACCGACTCCGCATTCACGGGGGCGGTGGATGGAACGGGCAGATCCAGTTGGTAGCTGCCATTGGTTTGGGCGGGGGAGATAGTTGTGGTGGAACTGAGGGAGAAAGCGCCAGCCACCTCTAAAGTAACCTCGGTCACACCGAAATTGTCAGCCAGCTGCAAGGATAGCGGGGTCACCGTTCCAGGATTCAGCACGGATCCGGCCGCTGGCGACACCAAAGCCATAGTTGGAAGCGTGGCGTCGCGGATGGGGATGCTCAAGGTTTGCTGACCGCTCGACTGGCCGATGTCATCCGTAGCCTCGGCAAAGAACTCAATGGTTCCGGGGCCGGAGGTCGACGGAATGATCCCTTGGATGCGCACCAGGGAGCCGTTGGTGGTGAGCAGGCTGGTGCCGGGCAGGCCGCCTACGATGGCCTTCAGCTGGCTGATGCCGCTGTCATCCGATGCCACCACATCCACGATCACCGTCGATCCGCTCGCGGCAGGTCCATCGAGAGGAAGCACACGCACGAAGGTCACAGTCGGACGCTGGTTCACATCCACCTGAACGACCAACTCGCCCAACGGACCCTCATTTCCAAAGATATCCGTGGCGATAGCCCGGAGCGTGGTCGCGCCGCTGCCCGGCAGCTTCACGTTGAAGCGGTAGGGTTTGTTGGTGGTGGTGCCGAGGGCCGTGAAGTCTTGGCTCAACCGCACTGAAACTCCGGGTTCATCCGTTTCCAGCGATACCTCGATGGGGACGGTGGCGTTCGCGGCCGGCCGACGACCATCGGCAATCGCGACGGTTTTCAATCGAGGTCCGACGGTGTCCAACGTATCGAAGGTGGCGACATAGGGCTCATTGGTCGACAGATTGCCCGCCAGGTCCAAAAGGTTGCTCGCGATCAGCGAATAGCGAGCATTGGGTCGGAGGTCAGCATTCGGCAAGAAGCTCAGGACCTGGCCGTTCAACCCGACGGACGCGGTACCGGGCACCTCGCCGGAAGGTCCGGTCAGCCGGAAGACGAATCCGGTGCTCCGCAGCGCCTCGTTGAAACTGAGCCGAGGCAGGCTTCGAGGATCGATCTGAATGGCCCCATTCGTCGGAAACAGAGAGAGCAGGACCGGCGGATCGTTATCGTCGGTCGTAAAGCGGGACAGCACCGGAGAGGTGAGTGGCCGTTTCACCAGATCGAGGGGACCGCTGCCCGTCGCCTGCCCACCGGCGCCGAACACTTCGCCGGCGACGACGACGATCTCATATACCCGTTCGCTGAGAAGCGGACGCAGCGGGGTCAGTCGAACAATGCGAGGGATGCCTACCTCGTCGTCGAGAAGGACCAAGCTCGCGTCGACCTTGGCGGATCCGCTGCGAAGATACACCCCCTGAGGGTTCACCGAGGCGGGGATGAGGGCTTCCGAGAAAACAATTTCCACGGCGTTCGTCGTATTCACTCCCACGCTTCCGTAGGCCGGCGTAACGCTGAGCACGCGAGGAAACTCTTCATCAAAAGCCAGGTCGCCGAGCTCCAGATCCTGACCGTTGGAGATCAGCTGCCGATCGAGTTCCACGACTCCTCCAAACGCAGGCGCGGCGGCGGTGAGGTGAAACGAGCCAAGTGGGACATTGAGAAACTCGAAGGCGCCGTTGGCGTCGGTGAGGGCAGCTGCCCGGCCTGGGTTGGTGCTCTGGGAGTTGTAGAGCACCGCGAGATTGACGCCTTCAACCGGCGTCTCGCCGTCCGCCCGCACGAGACGCCCGCGGATCCGTCCCGAATCGCCCAGACGGATCCTCACAGAATCGCTCTCCTCGTGCTGTGAAATATCGCCGGAGACCGATCCTGCCAGCGAAACATTCTGCGCGGTGACTCGATACGGTCCTAATGGAACATCATCAAAGGTAAAGCCGCCCTGAGCTCCGCTAATGGCAAGGCGTTTTTCGCCCGAGAATAGCGGGGCGAGATACTGAATGACCACTTCCGCTCCCACAACGGGCGTGGAGCCATCGCTGCCTACCACTTGACCGGACACGTTCCCGACGCCTCGCAGCCTCAGCACCAACGGAGGGTTGGTGCCGATCTGATTGATCGCCACGCTACCAGAGCTCCCGCTGTGCTGGTTGCCGGCGCGGGAAGAAATGGCGACTGCGGTGACGCTCGAACGATAGGGTAAGTCGATAAACAGGACTTCACCCGATGGCCCGGTGTCCTGGGAAGGACGCCCCGAGAGCGTGACGCGCACATTCTCTGCCGGGGTCAAGCCATCCTCGCGGAGAACCTGGACCGGAAGGACGCCCAACTGCTGCAACTGGATATCGACACTGGCCAGCAAGGACGGCTCTGAGAGCACGCCCGAGGCTTGTCCAGACACCCCTCGCCCGCCCTTGACCTTGTCCAGATCTCGAGCTGTCAGGTGGAAAGCACCCACGGGAGATCCCGGGAAGCTAAAACGCCCATCCGGCCCTGTAGTCACGCTGCGCGAAGCGGTGACCCCGTCGGAGAACCGAATGGTGACAGTCGCTCCGGGCACGTAGCCTTGGCCATAGCTGTCGGCCACAAAACCGGTGACTTCGCCTCGGGCTCCTTCGACGATCAGCACTGTTTGTTCCTGATCGGGCAGTGTCAGAGTCACGCTGGCCTGAGCCGCAGCACCGCTGACGGGATCAGACGTCGTGAGCCGATAAGTGCCGATTGGAACTCCGGTAAAACGAAATCGTCCTTCATCGTCCGTCGAAGCGAAACCGAGATTGCCGATGGCGACCTGCGCACCAGCCACAGGCGTCACTAGATCGCGCTTGACGAATTGCCCCACGAGAGTGCCCGTGGCCCCCAGTCGCAGTGTGACAGGCGTCGTGCTGTTGGGACCTACGGAGGCACCACCCCGAGCGTAAAGACGAGTAGCACCGTCGAGGTACTGCGCACAGACCGCATAGGTTCCCTCCCACAGATCGGTGAAGGTCACCTCGCCCTGTTCGTTGGCAATGAGAGTGATGCGCGGATCGCGCGGGAAAGATCCCTGCTCGAGATCGACCTGTGCACCAGGAGCCGGCAGGCCATTGCCACGAACCACCACCACCTTCACGGCCGAGTTTTTCGTGAGCAGGCTGACATCGACAAAATTGGTGATGCCAGCGGTCACGCCGAGGTAGGCTTCCCCGCGCAGCCCCGATTCTGCATCAAAAGCGGTCACCCGGTAACCGCCGGCCGGGACCGCAATCTGGGTATCGAACACGCCGTTGGTGTCGGTCTGAATCTCGTAGTCGTTGGAGATGCTGATGCGCACCTTGACCCCCTCGCCCACCAGGGAGCCGTCCGGACGCAAGACCCGGCCGGCAATTCTGCCGTTGACCTCGCGAATCGGCGGAAACTTCATGACGACATTGGTGACATTCGGATCCAGCTCGGTGGTGAAGCCCTCCTTGCTTAGGATGACGGGATAGAACGGGGACGCAACCTGGAGAGTCCAGGGACCCGCTAGCAGGTTACCCGGAAAAATAAACAGCCCCGTGGCGGGATCGCTGTCCAGCTCGCCGCGAATGGTCATCTTCGGCTCCCCGTTGATGGCGGGACCAATGCCGTTGAGTCGGACGCGCGCGCCAATAGGAACACCTTGATGGTTGACAACCTGTCCGGTGACTGAGCCTTCTGCGATGTACCGAATATTGGCCTCGACCGATTCTCCATCGAATCGCAGACGCGTGCGGGTGTAACCCCAGCTGCTCGGACGGAAATTTAACTGCGCACCCGTCAGCAGGGGATCGTTCGCCCCCACAAACACCGAGATCGCCTCCTCGAAGGCCGCCATGATCTCTTCTTCATTCCCGCTACGGATCTTCTCGTTGAGAGCGCGAACGTCGAGGGTGTTGTTAAACACCGCGTTGGCAGGCGCGCTGAGGGTGTAGGATCCCAAACCAAGGTTTTCAAACACGTAGTTGCCCTGGCTGTCGGCATCGGTCCACAAGAAGCCCCCTTCGATGGGAATCGCGATGCGCACGCCTCCCTTGGGTGCCCCGTTGACGTCCAGAACCTTTCCAAAGATCCGTCCGGCTGAAGAGAACTTGATGACCACAAAATTGTCGACGCCGGGAACGATGGTCATCGTGGTGGTGCCCAACCGAGGAAACTCGATCCCCGCGGCAAGGTTACGCTCAATACCGGCGCTGAACGAGCGGGAGCCCAGCGGGACGCCCGCCAGGGTGAAGTAGCCATTCGTGTCGGTTCGGACCAGGGACTCGCCACCCGCGACGAGCGCGTTTGGGGCCGGACGGCCATCCTCAAACTGAACCCGGCCGAACACACGGGTGGTAGCCTCTAGAGCCACATTGACGACTGTTAGCACATCCGCCTGCGGCACCACACCCGCGCGCACCCCTTTGCGTTTGCCATCGAAGGATACCGCCACCACATCCAAAGAGCGCAGCGGCACGTCCTTCGCCTCCCAATTGCCATCGCTATCCGTGGTCGCGATTCGGACCACATCCTTGACGGAATTGAGTTCCAGCGTACCTAGGAATACCCGGGCTCCCGCTTGGGGTGTGAGATTGTCGGAATCAAAGACGCGGCCTCTGAACTGGGCGTAAGGCGTGATTTGGGAAGGAAGAGAAATAACTAGATTCGTCACTTGATCCGGGACCGACACCAAACCGGAGACAGTGCGCGTGCGTCGGTCCGAAGTGGCCACCTCCACGGAGAAGACACCAAGGGGGACTCCGTAGAAGGCAAAAAGGCCTTGTTCATCAGCAAGGATACCCCGTCCCAACTCTCGGGAATCCAGGTCGGGAAACAGGTTCACGGCAGCGCCCGGAATCGGGCTCACACCGTCCGCGGCAAGCACCTGGCCCGTGACAATGGCGCGGCCACGAAATCGGAGAGCCACGGGAACTTCCTGCCCGATCCGACCGGAATCTGGCGCGATGAAATCGCGAACCAAGGCCCGGTCCAATCCTTCAACCTTGGCGATGGCCTGGGGCAGCGAGCCCGCAGCGAACGCACCCAGGAGCGTGTCCCGGGTTGCTTCGGACGTCGCCAGTTCTTCGATGCGTTGGCTATCGACCGCTGTCTGCGTGGTGGCCTCGGCGATGATGGCCAGGGCTTCGGCGGAAAGCTCACCGGTATCGGTGGCAGAGATGGAATAAGGGATGCCAGCCAAGACAAAGTCGAATTCGAAAGCACCCTTCTCGTCCGTGATCACCTGGCTGACCCGCCGGGTCCAACTCTCGCAAAAGAGCCCGCTGAACGCCTGGTCATACATCGTCAGAGTGACCGGAATTCCCGCGGCGAGCTGACCATTGCCCCGCAACGCTCGACCTTTGATCGCCACACCGTCAATGAAGGGCGCCGTTGTCCCCGGTTCGACGGATCGGATGGGGCGGCTGGGGGTGACGAGCGCATTCCCGCGCGAATCCGTGATCCCTTGGAAGGACAGCGTGCGCTGCCGAATCGCGCTGACTCCCTTGCGCAAATTGAGATACACGACCCGCCCGCCCGGCTGGATCTGCGCCGAGTTTGCCCCGTTACCGCCGTCCACCGTGTAGGCGCTCTCGTTGCCGGCAGTCGCCTGAGTCATCGGCTTGGAATACACCACCGCCAGCACGGTGCCGTAATTAAAAATGTTCTGGGGCCCGATGCACGGCGCGAACGGACGCCCCGCCAGAATGGAGACATCCTGTTCCACCGCGATCACGCTGGGAGGCACTTCGACCACGGGGCTGACGATTCCCGCCAGCGAGCTTTCAAAGGTGCCGTCATTGTTCAGGTCGACCTGCAGCTCGGTCCCGGAGAAGTCGGGTCCAAAGCGATAGACGGCATTCGCGGGCGGATTGGAAATGTCCCAGCGAAGCTGCCTTCCGGTGCCATCTCCGCTTAACACGGTTGCCGCAAGCTCCAGGCGCGACACCGAGGAGGTGGGTGACCAATGCAAAATCACCGGATAGTTGGTGGATGGCACTCCGGCAGACCAAAGGCCGTTGCTTCCTTGATAAACCAAGTGGTACGGCACTTCGCTACGCGCCGGGTTGACCTGGTTCGTGCTGCTGGCCAGCGCCAGCCAGTGGCTTCCGACGGAAGCGCTGCCCAGGACCCACGGCTGGCCCAGTCCGGCCAAATCGGGGCTATGAGACACCAGGCTGGCGGTGGCATCCAGATTCTCACTTTTCAGCAAGGCGTTGAAAATCGCCTGCCTCCATTCAAGGCCGGCCTCGGTTTCCCGAAGGATTTGATCGAACCCAAGATTGGCTTCCCTTCCCCCCTGCCAATCCAGCAGCAGATCGGCCAGGACGCGTGGCAACGGGTCGTTATAGCGAAGTCGCTGACCAGCCTCCGCCAACTCCAGCACGCGGCGGGTGACAATCCCTTTGGGAATGCCCCGAACGCCAGGAGGCAGCTGCGCAGCCGTCGCAACGCTCAACGCCTGCCCCAACACTCTCGTGGCGGCAAACTGAAGGGCCTCGGGAAGAGCCGTCACGAAATCAGGCATCGCGATGGTGTCGGGAGAAAGTGCCACTCCACGTTCGTCCACGCCCATGCTCAAACGGAATCGGCCCTCGATGCTGTCGTCGCTGGTGGTCAAGTTGGAGAAGCTCACGGACCCGGTGCGAAGCGACCGCATCCGAAACCGCGCGGTGGCAGTCTGGCCGGGCAGAATGGTGCCGAGCTGGACCGTCTGCTGCGTTTCATCCTCGAGGCGAGCACCGCTGATGGAGTTTCGATTCAGGCTCACCTGAACCAGATTCGCGGGGGTGCTGCCGGTGTTTAGTAATGTCACCGAGGCCTCATAAGGTTCCCCCGCCCTGACGGTCCGCGGATGCGCGAACGCCATCGAGAACTTGGGGTTTCGAACGAGAACGGCGCCCGCCGCCTTGCCCTTCACGCGCACAGTGCCGGCGGCTAGCCCGTCCAAATCCGCAACCAGGTCCAGATCCATCACGTGAAGCCCCTCTTGGAGCCCTTCCACCAAAAACTCCGCCTGCCCGGAATCCCCTGCTCCCAGCAGTCCCACATCATCCGCGGTACCCGCTTTGCCATCGGGGCCGGGCTGGACGATGGTCTGCTCCGGCTGGATGACTTTCTGCGGCCCGACTCGAGCGAAACGGAGCGGATCGTCGCCAGGGGAGGCATATTCCGTAGCCGCGACCCGATCCGGCCCCGGAGGAAGTTTCAGGGTGGCCTTGACGTTGCGCACACTAAGTCCGGAGCCGGCCGGCGCTGCATTCTCGGTGAAGATCTGAACGCTGAAGAACTGATGGAGGTAGCCGATGTTGCCCGGGATCACCATCAGCGCAGGGATCGGGGGGATTCTCAGGGCCAGGGGCGCATCCTCGGCGGGATCGACCGCCTGGAAGTTGATGCCCTGGATCTCGATGTTCAGCGAGGCGGTTTGAAATTCGGGAGGAAGCTGCACCACCTCGCTGGAGATTTTCGCATTGAGCACCGCCGCCTCGGCGAGGCGGGCTTCCAGCTCGGCCGCAGGAATAATCTCCGTCGACTCTTTGAACTTGGGGGAGATGACCGGAAAGCGGATGGGGATGGTCTGACCATCCAGCACGAACGCTGCCTCGAACTCCACGGCCCGGAAATTGGATTCGTCGATAAAGATGCCCTTTTCCTGAATCTCTTCCAGGGTGAGCGGACGGGAGGTGACGCGCGAAACGAGGATCTCGTCGAACACGCGCACTGGAACGGTTCCGGGGGTCGCCTCCATCACGGTCTCTCCCGTAACGCCGTTCACCAGTCGAATATTGCTGAGCTGGTAATCCCCCACCAGATTGAGCGGAGGGAAGAGCAGAGCTTCATTGACGGCGCCCACCAGTCTTCGAGGCTCGGGCAATCCTGGCCCTCGAAGCACCGCCTCCACATAGCTGGATCGGACGGGCTCCTGGGTCAGATCCACCCCCGCCAAGTCGACACGCACCGAGCCCGCAATGCCCTTGGGCACGGCGACCGCGGCCGGACTGGTAATTAAGGCGGTGCCCCCAACCCGATACTCCACGGTCGTGAGCTGAGCCCACGCCGGAAACACGAGGAGCAGGTGCAAAAGAGCCGAAAGCTGCCAGATGCGTGCCACAGCTCCGGCTGGGCGCGCGGCCCGCTCGGGAGCGGTTCCGATCACAACGTCGCGGCTTGAGGAAGAGAAACTCATGGTCGTGATGGCGTTTAGTTGGCTCCGGGACTGCCGTAGTCGTGGCCGAAGAAGGTTTTAGGGAAAAGGGTCGACGGCCGGCGTCCGTCCCGTTGGTACTGCTTGAGTCGGCGGTTGTGGAGAACCCGATCGAAGCCCTTCGAATTCGGATTCAGCATCACATCCTTGTAATGGGAATCATACATATTGAGCATCTTGTTCACATCAACGCTCTCGTTGATCTTCATGTTGCTCCCGTCGTCGTCCAAACGGAACGAGAAGGCCGTCCCGGTTCCCTTCAACATCTTGGACTCGATCCAATCGAAGCCGGCGAAGCCGCATCGGCCACCCTCCATCAGTTTGTTTCGGGTGCCATACTCCTGAGGAATGTTGAACGAGACCCCGTGCTGGTATGCTTTCTGAACCTGCGTGCCATGGATCTCCTGCCCGCCCTTCTCGGCCATATGCTTCCATCCCGAGCTGAGCCGCGCGACTTCACGGTTCACCGCCTCCTGAAACTTCTGGGTCTGTCGCAATGTCGAAACCTGGCCGTTGCGGAGCAGGTAAAGACCGTCCAGATCCCCGGTGAACAACTCCACACTGCCGTCCTTGTTCTGGTGAATTGCGAGGCCGCATTCCTCAGTCTTGTTGGATACCTTTTCCTCCTTGGTTTGGTGGAAGCGGTCGAGCTGGGCTTGCCGCGCCTTAGGATTGCCAAAGGTTCGAATACTCATCTCGTAGGTGATGCCCTGCTCGCGCTGCGCCTTATACATCACCCGGATGTGCGACGCGATCTCCAGATCGCCCATGCCGAGACGGGAGAGGGTACTGTAGCTCTTGTGGAACAGCTTGACCTCATGACTGCTATAGCCCTTGGAGCGAAGGAAATTGCTTCGCATCTTGGGAGTGATACCGCGCGGGGTTAGGCCGAAGGGATCGCGGGCGCTGACGGGGTTGTTGGCCAGACCGGCGTAGTGGTTGACGCTTGAATCATACCCCAGAGGGTCCGGTTCGAGGAACATGCCCGCGTAGGGATCGTAGTACCGGGCCCGCATGTAGACCAATCCCGTGTCGTAGTCGAAATACTGCCCCTGGAAAAGGAAGGGAGATCCAACGGCACTGCGAGCCAGAGGCTGCGGGGCCGTGTCCGCCTCAGGGAAGGCTTGATAGTAGACGACGTTCGGCTGGTCATTGGCATCCACCGACACCGTCGCGGTGACATTCGGGTTGCCCCACTCGTCGGAAAGCTTGCCCGCGTTAAGCGTGACCTGGATGTCGCCGGGAGCGAAGAGGCCGCCAGAGATCGAACGAATTTCCGGCTCGGACAACGCGCGCTGGAAGACGGCGATTTCATCCAGAGCCCCGTTGAGAAACGCGCCAGCGCCTTCGCGACTGCCGAACTTCAGCGAGCTGGAGCTGTCGAGGGTCGCCGTGCTGGTGCCCGAGGCGACTGCTACCCCGTTGGTGAACAACGTGAACTGCGATCCCTGCCGCCGGAAGGCGTATTGGGTCCAGCTGTTGGTTGTCCAAACCAAAGGCGCGGAGTCGATGTTGACGGCGACGCCCCCCAGGCTGAGCCGCAACCGATTGTCCGCGAGCTTCAACATCGACCAGCCTTGAGCCGGCGTGGAAGCCCATTTCTCGATCAGAACCTGTTCGCCGGCGGCGTTTCGGAAGTTGACCCAAACCGCGACCGTGAAGTCGGAAGTGCCGGTGTTCAGCCCGGAGTCATTCGGCACGTTGACATAGGCCGAGGTCCCGTTCAGCACGAACGCCTCATTCACCAGGCCGGGCCCCATGGCGGCGCCGCCGACCAACGATCCGCGGCGTCCACCCGCCACATCCGAAACGTTCCGGTCGCCTGGCCACCAGGAGTTCAGCGACGACGGAAGATCGGGGATCTCGCGACTGGCAGTGAATTTGAGAACCGAATAGGGAGGATATCCGGGCACCGACGGCAGCAGCTCGATGGTTCCCGGCAGATTGGTGTTCAGGGCCGTGACCGAGAGGGTTTCCGGATCCAACTCCAGACCGGCGACGCGGACGATGCCCCCGCCTGGCCCCGGATCTGCCCTGGTCGGCCATACGGACTCTGACAGGGCGATCAGCAAGGCGTTCCCGTCCTCGCTGGATTTCACTTCCCGCAGCCGAGGCGCCTGCTGATCCCTGGCTTGGATCACCGGCTGGCCAAAGGGATCATACCAAACCCGCTCAACGATCTCACCCGCGGATGTCGCCACGGCAATGACCGACTGCGCAGCGTCGCGAATGAAGTAGAACCGGTCCAACTCGCCCGTGGTCGGGTTGGGCAAATCCGCGGCCACCGGGGCATCGCTGCTCGCATAGATGTAGCGGCCCACCAGCACGGGCTGCTCCCCGGTTCGGTCATATTCCTCGAGTAACCTTCCGGAAGGGTCGTAGACGTAGTGCGAACGAGACAGTGTAAAGCCTCCCTGGGTGACCTTGCGAGAGAAGCGCAGGCCGCTCGGCTGATATTGGTTTTCGATGAGTGCGCCATCCTCGCGAGCTACGGAGACCAGGCGTCCAAACCCATCGTGTTTGAGGTCAGCGCCAATGACGGAAGGAGCCACCGCGCCCGGCGCACGGACCCACAGGTTGGCCCGGGCCGTGTTACCTTTGGGATCCGCAGGGCCACGCTCGAAGCCGTCGATGGAGGTCGGGAGCAAAAATGCGTCATGTCCCGTCCACGTTTGCGCGAAACTGGGCGGTTCCACCAGGGCGTTGGAAACCGGCGCGGCCGTCAGGAGATCAAGCCCTCCGCCCCCATAGGTGAAGCTTCGCTCGTAGAGGGAGGGGGTAAAGCCGGTTGGCGCCAGAGGGATACCACCCACCTGCGCCCGCAGCAAACGCTCGCCCGTGTCGAACGCAAAGTTGTCGGCCAAGCCGTTGCGATGCCAGAATTGGCGCATCTCCAGATTGTTGGCCGGATCGTACTGGTAGCGCATGTGTGCCAGCACGGCGTTGTCGCTCCGACGCGTTGTCCTGCTACCCGTCAGCCGACCCCGCTTGTCGTATTCGTTGACGGTCTGCATGGAGGAGCCCAATTCAACGATTTTGGGGTGGCTGGTTCCCTGCCAGCTCACGGCGGTGAGAATCGGGGCTCCCGATGCGGACAGGCCGGTGAGTCTGCCCGTGGCATCCCGCTCCTCAGTCACCACCAACCCGGACGGATAAGTAACCGACTTCCGCGTCCCATCCTCGTAATAACCGAACGATGCCCGGAAGGTTGCGTTGTCCTCCACACACTCCGCGAACAAGAGCGGACCCGCGGGATCATAGTCATAGGTTGCTGACGCGGCAGCGCCTCCGTTTTGAGCGTAAGTTTGCGACCGGATCCGGCTGAAGGCGTCGTAGGTGGTGTTTTCCTCCCAAGAGGTGCCCTGGTAGCTCATGGTCCTTTGCAGCAAGCGACGTTGCAGGTCGTAAACCATGGTCGCGGATCCGCCGGGAAAGGTCTGCGTCTGAGGCATGTTCCGAGGATCGAAATTGGCAAAAGTCATCAACGCGCCGTTGCGCAACGACTGCTGGGTCAGGCGGAGGTCGCCATCATAACCGAAGCCAAATCCTGCTCCTGGATCACCATTGAAAGTGGTCTGACGCTGGGCATCATAGCGCGCCCGCATCTCCATCCCGTCAGCCCGCTGCTGCCGAATGGGCTCCCCTAAGGCCGTATTTTCAAAGGAGGTGGAATTCCCCCGGGCATTGGTCACTTTGGTAGGAGTGCCATCGGCTCGAGGGACGTAGGTCATGAACAGCCCCTGCAGATCTTCAGCGCTCTTTTGATGATCCAGATCATCATACCCGAAGGTCTGAGCGTAGGTCGCACCCTGCTCGGTATGGGTGATCACGGTTGGGCGACCGTTGTCGTCTCGCTCGACGGTGACGGTCTGGTTGGGATCGGTGTACCCGATCTGATCGGCCCCGGCATCCCAGCGGCTGGTATAGGTCAGGCGCGGCCCGGCCACGCTCATGAAGCCTGAGCCGTAAGTGTAGCTATGCCGCGGAGAGATGACCCCGCCGATCGCTTGCACGGTTTTGTGCCTCCCCATCGAATCGAGCTCCGGATACCGAACATCCTCGACGATCCCAAAGCGGGAATCGGTAACGGTCCTGCTAAGCAACTGGCCGTCCGGGTGGAATTGGCTTTGCTCAACGTACTCCTCGAACCCGGTTTTCTGAACGACCTTGGTGGCGCGGTCGAGCCCGTCATACTCGAGGGACCGCACCTCGTCGCCTCCCTGAAACACTCGTTTTAGGTTGTTGTTGAGATCATACTCATAACGTTCGACGTAGCTTCCCAGCGTGGAGGTGAGAATGTTGCCGCGCGCATCATAGGTGAAGACCTGCCGCGTGCCGTTGGGAAGAATCGACTCCTGAATGCGAGATCGGGCATCCGGTTTGAACTCGTAGGCGAAGGATCCAACCGTGCCCTCGATTTCAATCCCCGAAGTGACGAGTCGGATAAGGAACCCAGCGTCATTATACTCTTTGGTCGTCCGGCTCACTTTGCCGTCGCCAACCTGATCCTCGCTCAGGATATCCCGTCCCAGCTCATCGTAGGCCAGGAGCGAGACCAAGCCTCCGCGCTGTACTCGGACCGGCTGGAGGTTGTTGTCGTAGGTGTAAGTCGTCGGAGCCCCCAAGGCCTGGGCGACGCTGGCAGGCTTGCCCAGCAGCCCGGGGATGCTTCCGTCGTAGGAATAACGCAACACCTTGTCTCCCGCCTTGGCGGTCTGGATGAACCCGGTCCTCGCGTCGTAGGAGTACTCCGCTTCCAAGCCGTCCTGATCCTTCACGAGGATGACTTGACCATTCGAGTCATAGACCGAGGTCTTGATTCCGACATCGGGATACTCAACCGCTCCGATATCCCGTCCATCCGAAGTCAACACGTGACGGGTGACGAAGCCATTGGCGTCGACGTGCTCACCGGCCGGAAGGTTGTAGCGAGGCTCGTAGCTGAATCGTTCGGAACGAGCAGCGCCTCCCCGCGGCCCCGCGGTCATGGTCGTACTCAGCAGGTTGGCCCGAGACCGGAAGTTCACGTTGCCGCTGTCGTAGGATCTCAGTTCGACATTTCCCTCCGGATGTCGAATGTAAGTCACCAGGCCGTCGACGGTATTCGACACGACGAGGCCGGAGGTTCCACCGGCGGGGCCGGTCATGGTCTCGGATATGGTATGGCCGAACGCGTCAAAACGCCTTTGAACCGAAGCTCCATCCCCGAGCCGCACTCCACTCTGAATCGATCCCACGTTAGCCGCCGAGTTATCCTGAGGGATGTCCAACTGGTTTGAGGCGAGGCTGCCGGTCGTCGCCCTTGTCACGGGCTTGCCACGCGCTCCCGGCACGGTTGCCGCGGCGACGACAGGGGTGCCCGACGCCTTGGCGGAGATGCTTGCAAGCCGGCAGTTTTCGTAGGTGTAAAAGGTATGACCCCGCCCTGAATATCCGCCGTTCTCCCCGTTCACCTGGATGCTCCGGTTGGCGATAAGAAAGCCGTCGGGATCGTATTGGTAAAGCACGTCTCGGTTCGCGTAGTCACGCAGTCGGCAGATCTTCCCCTCCAGAAAAGGGTTGGAGGTGTCCTCATCGAGCCCATCCCGGAATTGGTTGTCGGAATTCTTGCGTCGGTAATACCCGAATTCCACAAAACGGGGGCCGGAAACGGATCGGTCGTCGATCCGCACGAGCCATCCATTCCGGTCGTACTCCAGCTCGTGGCGGTTTTTAGGATAGCGATCGATGATCGTCTGCAGCCGGCCTTTGGACGTGTAGCGATAGCGCTGACCATCCGGAGTCAGCCGCTCAAAGCGGCCGTCCTTGAACTTGACCAGAAGATCAAAGATACCGCGCACCGGAAGGTAGTAGTCCGACACCACTCGGGAGTACTCAAAATCCCGAACCAAGGGATCCTGGGCGTATTCCGGCGGCATGTTGGTCCCCTTCCACACGAAGGTATACACACGGCCCATGCCGGTGGTGAAGAGCACATCCTGGCTGCCGGCAATGTCGCTGTTGGCGGCCTTGTCTCGGATCACGAGGGGCATTTGCAGGCCAGCGGGAAACGTCGCGGAGTCCAAAATCATCAGCCGCTCGTTGTAGTTGAAATCCCATCCTACGCCGAAGGGCCCCTCATAGTTGTCCTGTGTTCCAATTGTGCGCGTGATTTGAATCGGCATGCGCGGGCTGGGGAGCGACATGTCTACATCGGTGGTCCGGAGCTCACCGCTGTGGGCCTGAATCGCGCCAAACGTGTCCTCAATCGGGGTCGATGCTCCGGGAGGAGGAGGGTTGTCTCCGACCAGGTAGTCGCGGTTGACCGTCTCCGCGCTGCCCGAGGCGATGGGGAACACCCGCAGTCGTTTGCCGTCGATTCGCGCGGCAAAGGCGCCCAGAACTTCGTTGTCCGATTCAACGGGATCCAGGAACGCGCGCATTCCTGCTCCGCTGAACAGAATCTCGCGCTCGATCGACCCTACCGTTTTCCATTCCTCGAGCTCCGAGATGGTGGCCACGCTCGTGATCAGGGCGAACGGCCTCGAGAGGTAGTAGTTGTAGTAGCGGCTCTGCGGATTGTTGCTGAGCCGATAGCCGACCAGGGATCGAATGGGGGCTCCGCAGTTGGCCTTGGGAGTCTGGCCGAGGGAGGCCTGGGTGAAGTCTGAAACGGCACGGACAGGAGCGAAGCCCACTCCCAGGTTCGAGAGCGGCAGCCCCGCGGGGTTGACGGACTCCAACCCGAACTCGACGGTTTCGCCCGCGGCTCCGGGGGTGATCATCATCACGTGGTAATGCAGCGACCGGTTGGGAGGCATGAGATCCGACCCTCCGGTGATGGCGTTGGTGGGCTGGGCCGGAGCCAGGGCTCGCAGCGGATTCAGGTCATTGAGAATCGCCTCAACTTGGACATCGCCCATGCTCGCCATTTTTGAGGGATTCACGAGTGTCGGCTGGTTGGGAAAGCTCACGAACCGCAGCTCGGGCTGTGAGACCACCACCAGGCCGCGGCGGCCCTCGGCGACGGCGCTCAGTCCGTAGTCGGTCTGGCCTAGGCTGCGGGTCAATCCGCCGGCTTGGGCGGTGCTGGACAAAATGGAGGCATGGAGCTGTCCCGAAGGGGGTGGCGCGTCGACCAAGCGATGCGGATCCAGCGTCACCAGGTGAGTTGCGCCCGCGATCTGGAGCAGCCCGTCGGGCCGCATCTGAACTGGTCCCATTCCGCCCCCCAGAAGTTCAGAAGGCAAAATAATCTCACTCAGCAATTTGGGGGCGAGGGGTAGCGAGATATCGATCACCGCCAGGGAGTTCAGGCCGTTCGTGTTCGGCGAGAGGGTCACCAATGCCACGGCGCGCGCACTGGGGGTGTTGCTGATCACCAGGGGGAGCGCATCGAACACCGACACCCATCGCGGATACGCCGAAATCGGAAAGTCGTACCTGGCCGAGAGAGGGTTGCCGATCTCCTGTTGAATGCCGTTGTACACCCAGGTGCGATACATGGGGGGCAACGTCGCTCCGCGGGGCCGGCCTTGCTCATCATGGGCGATTCCGTTGCGCAGTGTGACCCCCACCGTGTTGCCGCTGTCCGAAACCGCGAAGTCCAGGATCTTTTGAGTGGTACCCTGCAGCAGCAAGCTCTGCTTCTTCCCGTAGAATTCGGAGGGGAAGTTCTGGGGAATGGGCAGCAACTCTCCCTCATCGACATAGTCCCCATCCCCGTTCAGATCCTTGCCAGGGCGCGGCTCGGTCGGGAGAACTTCCTGCCGCCGCTGGGTGATGCCGAACCCGTAGATCATTTCCTGGAGATTCACGAACCCGAGAAGCTGGATGTCCGCTCCGAACTCCTGATACACCAAGTGCGGTGGAGACCACCGCACTTTCGTCGCAGCCGACCC
Organism: Verrucomicrobiales bacterium; assembly: GCA_016793885.1. Taxonomy (NCBI): domain Bacteria; kingdom Pseudomonadati; phylum Verrucomicrobiota; class Verrucomicrobiia; order Verrucomicrobiales; species Verrucomicrobiales bacterium. Next base: position 36,148 of record JAEUHE010000042.1, on the reverse strand, counting down.
AACCCGAAGGCTCACGAGCGGCGACGCCAAAATAATCGGCTCCTGGGGATCCGCCACGTCGACCACCCACAAATACTGTCCCTTCACCGAGACCGTGACGCCCTGCACTTGGTTGATGACCGCATCGAGATCGCCGCCCACGATGGCGATCAGGTCGCTGGTGACGACCGGAGACTGAGCGGTGCGCTTGTATGAGAATTGAGGGATGAGAGCGATGTCACGCGGAGCTCCCGGCAGGCGCAACTCCCTTTCGAGAGAGGGATGGAGCGGATTGCGCACATTAAAAATCTTAAGTGAGTTGGCGGCACTCTCCTGGTCGATCACGTAGAGGAAACCCGCGCGCATCACCGACCCCTTGGCGTTGTCGAGGTTGAGGAGGGGCGCGGTGGCAGAGGGAGGCGTACGAACGGAGGTGGTGAAGCTATCCGGCTGGGGCGTGCTGGGCACCTGATCCATCGGCTGCTGGGCCAAGTCTCGGATCGACCGGGCCGAGAGTGTCAGCTGATAGGTCTGATCGCTCGGAAGCGACGGGTATTTCAAAGTAAGGACTTGCTGGTCGGAGCTCAACTCCACCACGGGCAGCACGCCCAGCGGCGCCCCGGCGAGCGTAATGCCCGAAAGGTCTTGCTTCACCGCGGCGTCAATCGGCTTGTTGAAAAGGATGGTGATCCTCCCATCCTCCTTGAGAAAGCCATTGTCGGCCGGCTGAACGAGCGACACCAACGGGCCATGAACGTCGTTGGTGTCCGGTTTGGGGATGTCCGGATTGAAAACTGTTGGGGCCTTTCCGGTGAACGCGATCCCAAATTGGGTGGTGAGGCCTTGCTCGCCGGTTGCTCCTTGAAAAGTAGCCTTGAAGGAGGCGAGCACCGGCTTGTTCACGGTCAAGGTTGCGGTCCACCGAGTGACATAACCTTGAGTCGTTTCCTGGATGTTCGTGAGGCTGTGGGCCACGTCGACTTCGGGGAGACCGGTCAGCAGGTTGGTCGTGCCGATCGACTGCAGCAGAACACCTATTTTCGGGGCGCGATCCGGCAAGGAAGCCTGGATGACGATCTCCGTCGGCTGGCCTGGAGCCGGGTAGACCGGCGTGTTGGCGATGCTGACATCCGGCGGGGTATCACTTGGCCGGGGGGCCAGGAAAAAGAAGTTCTTCCACACTGCTCCGGAAAGGGTCAGGTCGCCCTGCTGGCCCGGGATCCAAGTAATCGGATTGGCCGGTTCCTCCTTCACCTCGTCGTAGGCGGGGTGAGTAGCACGAACCAGGTACTGAGCGCCTGCCGCCGGTGCCATCGCCAGGAAATAGCCATCCGATCCTGTGGTGGCGTAAACCATCCCAGGAAAAATTCGGCCGTGCCGATGACTATTGAGAGGGCCGCCATTTAGCGTGACCGAAATGAAGGCGCCGGGGAGCGGCTTCGACACTACCAAGGACTGCTGAAGAAAGGTCGTTGCCGCGACGCTGGTCAGCTGCTGGATGACCCCGCCACCGAGACGCGTGATGGGGTTCGGAACTCCGAGCATTTGAGCGATCTGCCAAGGCACATCGATGTTCCGGTTGCCCGTCTGGGTATTGGCCAACTGGTTGATCAAGCCCGCCCGTTCCATCGCCTCCGCCAGGTCCAGCGGCAGGGCGGCCGCTTTGCCCTTGATCACCACAGGACGAGGTCCGAAGAGAAGAGGGACGAGGATCTGATTGAAACCGATCTGAGCCACCTGCCCCGCAATGCCCAATGCGGGCATCATCAATCCAATGGATGTGTCGAGGAAGCCGGCTGCGATCTGATCATTATTACCCGCGAGCTGAGGCTGAGTGGGAGGGGGCTCCACGAGAGCGGGGTCCGGAGTGAAAAGCATTTGGTCCATCACCTGAAACGCGGTGATATCCCCCGTGGTGCGGACCGCAGCCAACATGACCGCCGCATTGGTGTTCACCTCATCGGCGGGATAGCCAAGTTCGGCCAGGTTCACCGGCATGCGGATCTTGAGAGGGAGCACCGGAAGCTGGCCTTCCACCCGGAGATTCAAGGCAGATCCAGCGATGGCTCCCTCGGAGGGCTGCAGACCTCCCAAGGCGTTCGTCACGGCTGCGACGCTGAGCGACTCCAGCTTGAACTTCGTTTTGGTCGAGATGGCGTTGGCCGGAACCGTCAGTCGAACCGGCCCCCGCGGCGACTGGGCTTCCAGCACACCTCCCTGCGTGAACAGCCCGGTAAACCCATTGTCAAATTCCTGCCTGGCCGTGGCGACGTAAACGCGCGTTCCGTTCAGGTTCACAAACGTTGCGGTCACGATGTCCTCCTGCCCGCCGCTAATCACACTGGCAAAGCTACCGTCGACGTTGGAAAGCACCGTGGCGGTATCGCCGGTGGACTCGTTCACCAAAATCACGGGAACCTCAGGATCGGCAGTTCCGACCGACCCATGAACGACGATCGCGTTGGGAACCGTTCCCGGACGATAGGCAGGAATTTGTGCGACGATCGCGGCTGGAACGTTGGTGGCCCCCGGTTGATAGATCACCAACTCGGCGATAGTCTCGCCCACTCGTGATGCCGCCAGGGTCGTAAATCGGAACTCATTGGTGCCCACCAGGGCCATTCCGGAGCTGTCGGCGATCGTCCGGGCGAGAACCACTCGATAAGTCGTGCCGGCATCTAGCGTGGTGCCCGGGGTCAACGTCGCGCGACTAAGCCTTGGGTCCAGGCTCATCGAGGCGGTGACGGCGAGCCCGTCTGAGCCGAGCAGCTGAATTCCATTTCCGACAACCGTTGCGGGGTTGAGCGGCTCGCTGAACTGGAGGGTGATGGCTGTGATCGGGGCGACCTTCGTCGCATTGTCCGCCGGGGTGATGGAAATCACTCGAGGCCCAACCGGGGCGGAGACCAGATCCTGAGTCACGACCTCGAGCGGGTTAACCACGGTCACGAGAGATGAACCACTATCGCCCGTGACCGGATCAGTCACCTCGATCTGTCGGCTACCCGACGAAGCCACCAATCGGTATCTTCCCTGGGCATCCGTCAACGCCAACCAGGGCGTTCCGGCGGTACGAACCGGCATTCCGGACCGCAGGCTACCCTGGCCATCCCGCGCCACGCCGCTGATGAGGCCTTGCGGGCTGTCCACCCGGATCAGCACGTATTGGCCCGAACCGCGGATCCCGGGCAGCCGATCGCCGGACAGCGGCTCGGCGCTCGAGACCGAGCCTACCGACGAGGTCACCAACCGCTCCACTGGCTCCAGCCCGTAAAGTCCGACCTCGCTGACCACCCGAGCCAGCACGAAGACGGCGTTCGTCGGGAGCCCATCAAAACGAGGGGCCAAAGGACCGGTGAGACGGCCGCCATCAAAGGTGAGCTCGAATCCGCCGAGAGCTGACATCGGGAGAGGGAGAGCGTTCGTGAATGGAGCCAGCGAGATCGGGCTGATGCGAAACGCAGTCGGGCCTGTGAGCTGCCCAGCGCCGATAAGCACTCGGCCGCCGTTGGGCAGGGCAAGCTGCCCCCCCCGCTGATCCAAAGCTCGTCCGTCAAAAGGCGCCAAGGGCAACACCTGGATGCGCACCGTCGCGGAGGCGAGTTCCTCCGAACCAAACAGCAGCAGGGGACGCATCGGAAAGGATGCTTGGATGGTCTGAGGGTTTTCATCGCCCGGCCGCTGATAGGCCACAAAAAACTGCTCGTAGGAGGGAGTGACGCGTGCGCTGCCGTCTTTCAGCAGATAGGTTTCCGTCACCTCTCCGCGCAGCAAGGTTCCGCTGGGCAGCTTAGCCGACGCGTGATTCAACGTCACCGTGGCCTGGCCGGTGACGCGCGCGGGAATCTGGCTGGCCGGACTCGAGCTCGGATCCACCACACCTGTGGCGGTTAACCCGGCTATGGGTGCGGCCACGGCAGCGCTGGGCTGGAGAGGCTGTCCGGCATTCGGCACAGGCGGCACCAACTCGCCGGTATCACCGACCACCAGCGCATAACTTCCGGACTTTGGCAGAAAGACATCCAGGGGCTCCGCACCGCGGCCACCCAAAACCTGCACCACCTCCCACGAGAGGCTGTTTTCGTTCCAGTGCACCAAAGCCGCCACCTCGGCGGTGCCGACCGGTCCCGCGGGGGTAAGGGCCGCGGGCAATGGCTGGGCAGGAGGCGAGCTGCTCTCCAGATGAAACGCGACCATCGGGCTCCACCCCTGCGGCAGAAACGCCGGCAGGGTCTGCCCGGTGAGTCCGGTGAGCCGCAGGCTGGCCGAGCCGCCGAAGGCTCCGGCGTTCACGACGATCCGAACTGTCCCCGCATCGTTGGTCACCACACTCCCCCCCAACGGAGTCAATTCAACGACGCGAGAACTGCGCGGCGTCAGGCGCGGATTGGGAACCACCGCGACGTTGCCGGTAGAAAGGGTTTGCTGCCGCCAGACCGAGAGGTTGCCGTCCAGCGAGAATCTCAGCCGATGGAGACCTGAACTGCCGCCGAACGACGCGACCCCCGTGGGATGATCTGTTGGCAACACCGCGGAGGACTCGGGCGTCGGCCCGGTTACCGTCAAGGTGGCCCCTGGCAGCGGCTGGCCGACCTCGTTGAGGGACCGGGTGACACCAACCGGAACCGGGGGAGGAAGCGTTCCCGCGAAGACGCGTGTCACCAGCACGGGCGAGCCGCTGCTGAAGCCGAGGCTTAGAGTTCGGGAGGCCGTCGTTTGACGGGCGCCCAGTTCGCTGCCGGGGAGGAAGCTGCTGAGATCATAGAACGACTGGAGCGTTGCCCCCGGAAGCGTGCCGTCGACAAGTAGAGGTCCGCTGGTTCCTCGGAAGGACTCCACCAATAAGACGAGGGGCCCGGACACAGCGCGATCGGCACGATTCGAAACCGTCACTTCCACGTTCCACTGGTTGAGGGCGCGGTTCAGGCGCAATGACCGAAAAAAGACAGCGGTGTCCGCAGTGATTTCCTGCAGTTCGATGCGCACGCCTTTCAGGTCGAATGTCGCGGTCTGTGCCGAGACAGAGCCCAATGCGGAGAGCCACAGCATGACGGCACAACTCCAGACAGCTAAACTACGAGGCCGCGTATTCATCTTTCAGTGTTTGCGAGATCGCTTGAGGAACAAAACCAAGCCAGCCAAAGGGACCAGCGGCCAGAGCGTTGGCTCTGGAACCACAGTGATATCGGCAAGCCAGCCGTGGGAGATAACCCCGTTATTGTTGTCAAAGAGATCCAAGAAGAGAGTCACTTCCCGACCCAATAGGTTCTCGGGTAGCACGGCGCTCACCGAGAACGAATGCTGCTGGGCGAGATGAGGAGTCAGCGAAGGGGATGGGATGGGGCTGCGGGTCAAGGCCGAGTCGGCCAAAGGCTCCGTGCCGGGGGTGGGAGGTGCAAATAAGACGCCGCTGGCGTCCGCGGTGACCAGGATGAGGGTGAACAAATCGTCCAGGGTCCGCAAACTCAGGGTAAAGGAGTCGAAAAATTCGCCAGGTCCAAACACCTCATCCGTCTCAAACCCAAATTTAAACTCCAGAGGAGCCGAGGTTCCTTGGGGCAGGCTGAAGTTAAAAGACCGGGTGTGGAGAGCCTGGCTGCCGTCGGCCGTCAGGACATACAGAGCCGGATCGAGGGTGCCCTGTGAAAGGCCAGTTAAGGGCGCTGCAGGCAGGGTAACGGCCATGACGAGGGCAGCACAGGAAGCCACCCGAGCACGCCAACTCCTCCGAGTAAGTGGAGAAACAACGACTTCGGCCATACCCTCAAGGTTCACAGTCCAGTTACGTCAAATCTAACAACCTGCAGCACGCCCGAACCTCCCTGCCCGATGTGCTCCAACGATCTTCTTCTGCCGGATTCCGGACGCGCGCTGAGCTACCTCAGCCCCGCCCTTGAGATCTTTCAAGCCAATCCGCCTGCTGGCTTCAGCAACGCCGGAAGCTCGATGCACCAGTTGGAACATAGAGTTTCCCTTAAATCGCTGAGAAGATTTGGTTACTATAATCGGAAAGCCTGGAGGGTCAAGGTCTAGTCGATCGGTGGCATGAAGGATTAACGATGCAGACTATGAATAAAGCGAATAATTATCATGAGTCGACCAAGATCCTCGGTGTTGTGCCAGGAAGGCTGGCAGAATGAAGCCCTTCAAGCAGGTCGCCGGGATGAGCCTCGTGGCCTACCTGAATCACTCTCGCCTGGCTGACGCTGCCAGCCTGCTGGGAGAGACGACGCGTTCCATCGCCGAAACAGCCAACCGGGAATCACGCCAGATTGGCCGTCCTTTGCTCCGCGTCCAGCCGACACAAACAGCGTGACACCGAGGATGCACCCTGCGATATCCCCGTCGTGAAGATCACCCGAACCGCCCACGGACTACGGCTCAGCCAGCATGGAGTCGTGATCAGCGAACTCCGGACATCCTCCGGACCAACCCACAGCGTGTTCGATGTGCTGGCGGCTCTGATCGGGCTACTGGCTCCGACTGGACGTGTGGGCCTGTTGGGCTTTGCGGGGGGAGGAATGATGGCGCCACTCAGCGCGCTCGCTCCCGCGAGACGGATCGATTCTGTGGATCTTGATTTGGAGGCTTATCACCTGTTCCGCCGGCATTGTCCCCGCTGGAGAGGTTCAGTGCAGTGGACCCATTCCGACGCAGCCGTCTGGCTCCAGGCGCAGCCGCGCGATTTCGCGCTCCTGGTCGAGGATCTTTCCATTCCGAAAGACGGCGACGTCGTGAAGCCCGAAATCTCCTGGACCGTGATGCCTCAGCTGATTCGACGCCGATTGAACCGGGACGGAGTTGGGGTCTTCAACCTTCTGCCGCCGACCGGCACGGCGGGAGGACGCGAGATCCGGCAAATCGCGGCTCATTTTCCCTCGGCCCGAGTGATTGATTTCCGAGAGTTTCAAAATAGAATTTTGGTGGTAGGCAAGGCTTTACCTTCCGCACGCACGCTCGGCTCTGGGTTGCGTGAATCACTCCACATGCTCCATTCCCGCCAGGCCGGCCGGGTTCGCCTCAGGCAAGTTCCATCCTCAGGCGAGAAGCTCCCCACGCACGCCAGACCGAGCGCGCAATCATCAACTCCTCGTCGGTAGCGATCACCCGGACGCTCACCCGGGCGCCGGGGCGGGAGATCAGGCCTTCACCCGCAGCATTCAGAGTGGGATCCACCTCGATCCCCAGGAACGAAAGTCCCTCGCAGATCCTCGTCCGAATGCAGGCCTGATGCTCTCCAATTCCTCCCGAAAACACGAGAGTGTCGAGACCACCCAAAGCCGCTGCGAACGAGCCAATGCACTTCCTGGCCTGATAACAAAACAAGGCCACCGCCTCCGCAGCCCGCGGATCTTTCGCCTCGGTTTTTAACAAGTCGCGGATATCGGGGCTCGTTTCCGAAATACCGAGCAACCCGGATTCATGATTCACCATCTGATCAAACTGGTGCATCGTCATCCCCTCGGTGCGAGCCAGGAATCGGACCAGTCCGGGATCCAGGTCACCAGACCGCGTGCTCATCACAAGTCCTGAGGTAGGCGTGAACCCCATGCTCGTGTCAACGCTCCGCCCATTCAAGACAGCCGCCATGCTCGCGCCGCTGCCCAGATGTGCCAGGATTACCCGGCCGATTGACGCCGCCGGATCATTCAGGTGCTGCAGTTGCTCCAGGAGGTAGGCGTAGGAAAGTCCGTGAAAACCATAGCGGCGGACTCCTTTGGATTCGAACCGCCGCGGGATGGGAAAGAGGGTTGCGACACGCGGCATTCCTGAATGAAACGCGGTGTCGAAACAGGCAAGTTGAGGGACCTCCGGCAAACGGCGACGCAGAAGTTCCATCAGCTCAATTTCACGGGGAAGATGCTGAGGATCACACAGCCGAATTCGATGAAGTTCGGAGAGCAACTGCGTCGTGACGACTTCCGGCTGGGTCTGGCCCATCCCATGCACCACCCGATGCCCGATTGCCTCAATGCGATCAAACTCAGGTCGCGAAGCGAGCCATTCGAGCAGGAAAGTTACCGGGGCCTTCCGGTCGGCCGCGGAGAGGAGCAAGGATTCTACCACCTCTCCCCCAGACGCCGCAAAGCTCAATCGGGGCTCGGCAAGCCCAAGTCCTTCCACTTTTCCATGGCATAACCGAGCCAGCGATTCGCCTGCCCCATAGAAGGCAAACCTAATGCTGGAGGAACCCCCGTTCAGGGTAAGGATCAGTGGCGCGTTCAACACAAATCAGGCGTGCCTGTAATCGGGGCGCTCTAGTTGCCAACCCCGTCTGGAACCAATGAGTGTGCTGGGCTCTGCTCCACCGCCTCGCCGGTCAGCCCGGCAAAGACCGTCGACTCCTCATAGCTGATCCGCTCCACGTTAGCCGTCGCGATCAGCACCTCCTTACCCGAGAGACGGTGCCCGGTTCGGACGAGCAGGTGAGTGACCGCCCAGCTCTCGCAATCCACCATGAAGTCGCCCACGTGACCAATGATCGCATCCGTCGTCTTGAACTGATATCCGGTTACCGCCAGTGTGCTTCGCAGGTGCGAGTCCGACTTCGGAACTTCCGAGGACGGGACTTGCGCCCGCGGCCGGGTGGGTGCTTTCACCGGCATCTGCAAGGTCGGTAAGCCGCTCGCTCCCCAAAGCCCACCACCCTGCCAGTAGTTAGGCCACCCGAAGTGGCGATAGTACTCTTCCTCATATTGGCGGGAAACAGGCTTGTGAGCATCGGTCGGCGGACAGTGCTCCATTTGCTTCCGGGTCAGATTGACCAGCAGGAGGTGCCCGGATGCAGGGATGGGGCCTACCGAATGAGGAGAGACGAGCACCTCACGCCCCGGTAGCCAGGCGCCCGTGTCGACCACCAGATATCGTATGGCCCAATTCTGGTCGTCAAAATAGAAGTCCGTTACCTGGCCTACCTCGCCTTCCGCCGATCCGAGTTTAGCTCCATACAGTTGCTTGATGCTTCTTAACATAAATCATTTCTGAGACCGCTGAGAAGGATTCACCAACCCCGCGTTACTACGACGGCGCTCAGCGGCGAGCGGAGCAAGACGAGGTGGCCGCCGTCCGCATCACCTCGACAATCACCTGCCTGAAAAGTTCGGGTGTCAGCGAGTTCTTGCTCAGGTAAGCTGCCCCCAACTGAGCCCAGTCCAAGCGGATGTCCTCTCTCCATTCGCCGGACAATACGACTACCGGTATTCGAATTTCCAGCTGGAGCAGGTCGTTGATCACGCCAGCCCCGTCGTGCCCGGGCATGTTCCAGTCCAGGATGAGTAGCGCATAGCGCTCCTTACGCAGCAGCCGCACGGCCTCCAGCCCACCCTCCGCGGAGTCAAGAACCAGGGGTTTGGCGCCAGGCCAAGCCTTTCTAAGGCAGCGAGTCGTGAGTTCGCGATCAATGACATCGTCGTCCACCACGAGCACGCGGTTTCCGCCGGGGAGCACCGCCGGCTCAGCGACGACTGGCAGCGTGGCGTGACCTGGGGGCGTTTCATCCCCAGGCGCTGCGCCGTTGCGCTCACCCCAGAGTGGAGAGGAATTCAGTCCCATAAGAGTAAGACTACAGAGATCGAGTTCCCTCCTGTATGGGGTGTTCTACCCAGGGCTTGGTCCAGACCAGGTTTTTCCTAGCGCAGGCTAGGAAAGGCCCAGCCGCCAGATCGGACGAGGATGATATCATGACCTCATGCACGCTCTCCCCTACCCTCGCACCACCTCTCCCACTCCGAATTCGGTCACACGCCCTGGCTGGATGCGCCGGCAGCCTCCACGGGCTAAAGGCTCGGGCCGGCTATGTCTCATCCTGTTCGCAGGATTAATCGCCGCAGGCACCGCCTCCTCCGCGGCCTTGCTTCCAGTGACGCTGGCCTGGGATAGCCCCTCCTGGGTGGTCGAGGGATACACCATCCACTACGGGACAACGAGTCGTTTGTACACGAAGGAAACCGAGGTGGGGAATGTCACCACCGCAGTGCTGAATGGGCTGGTGGAGGGAACGCGCTACTACGTGGCGGTGACCGCGTACGGCGAAGATGGGTCCCAAAGCGAATTCTCCAACGAAATCCAATTCGTGCTCGGACTGCCCATCCTCCGCATCGAGTCCACACCAGACAACCAAATCGTCGTCACCGTGAAGGGCAAGCCAGGGGAGAGTTACGCCATTGAAGCGACGCAATCGTTCTTGGACTGGTCGGTGATCGGAACGGCCAGCCTGGATGCCAATGGCTTCATGAACCATCTCGACGATCAATCCACCCTACACCCGAACCGATTCTACCGAGCGCGTCCACTCGTGCCCTGATCCCTACCTTTCCTGGGCTACCAGCCCCGAGCGGAAGGCGAAACGCACCAAGCCGGGAATATCGTGGAGATTCAAACGATGCATGAGCTTCAGGCGGTGATACTCCACGGTCTTGGAACTTAAAGTGAGCAGATCTGCAATGGCCTTGGTGTTCCTTCCTTCGGCAATGAGTTGGAGAATCTCGCGCTGGCGCGGGGTCAATTGGTCGAGGGGGCTCTTCAATCCGGCCAGGCCGCGCTTGGTTAAAGTTCCTACCAGACCCTGGGATACCCCGGGACTCAGATAAACCTCACCTGCCATGACGCGCCGAAGCGCCAGCTCCAGCTCCGCGACCGCAGCCCGCTTCAGCAGGTAGCCGGAGGCGCCCGCCTGAAGCGCCTTCCAATAATACTCCTCATTTTGGTGCATGGAGAGCATGAGCACACGCACCGACTTGGAATCCCTGATGAGGCGCCGGGCCGTTTCCAGTCCGTCGAGGCCCGGCATCGAAATATCCAGGAGCACGACATCCGGTTGAAGTTTCAGCGCCAACTTCAGCACCTCCCGACCGTCGCCTGCTTCTCCCACAACCTCAACGCCTGGAATCTTCTCCAACAAGGCGCGAATGCCCGCGCGAACCAAGGAGTGATCATCCGCCAGAAGGAGCCGACAGGGGATTGAACCTCGGCCAGTCATGCCGTCACCCCCCCTAACTCTTCAGTCTTCCACTGCAGCGGGAACCAGGCATGAACCTCAGTGCCCTGCTGGGAGGTGGATTGAATCTGAAAATGCCCCCCGGCTAAAGTCGCTCGCTCCTCCATGCTCAAAAGACCCAGGCTGTTCCCACCCACCGCCTTTTTTCGCACGGCAGCGACATCAAATCCGACGCCATTGTCACGAATAAACAGATGAATCTCCCGTCCGCGCCTTCGCAACTCCACCACCACCGAAGTAGCTCGAGAATGGCGGGCCACGTTCGTCAGCGCCTCCTGCCCAATGCGAAAACACACCGTCTCGAGAAGGCTATCCAGTCGTCCTTCCAGAGGATCGACCTGCACCTCGGCACTTAAACCAGCTAATCGAGCCTGCCGATGGGCGAGCCAGACCAAGGCCGGTTCCAGCCCCAGGTCATCGAGCAGGCATGGGCGCAGCTGCAGCGCGATATCCTGAACTTGCTGGAGAACACGTTCGACGGCATCGAGGCATTGCTGGAGGCGATCGCGATCCCCCGCCCTCGCGCCTCGAAGCAAGGTCTGCAGGTTAATCTGAGCGACGGTCAATGTCTGCCCGAGTTCGTCATGAAGTTCACGCGCCACCTCTCGCCGCTCAATCTCCTGAGCTTCCACCAAGCGTCGGGACAAGACCTGAACTCGGTTGACATACTCCCGCTGTCGATCCTCGGATTCCTTGCGCTCGGTGATGTCCCTAACATTGCATTGGATAACCTTCCGTCGGTTGACTTCATAAACGTTGCTAACGAATTCCACGTGGATGGATCGGCCGGCTTTGGTTTCCAAGGGCAGATCATCGTATCGAACGTAGCTCTCGCGCTGCAACTCACGGAACTCAGCCTTGGAGGCTTGAACATCCCGGAAAGGCCCTATTTCCCACAGCGGATTACCCAGCAGCTCCGCTCGAGTGTATCCAAGCAGACCAGTCAAAAACGGGTTCACATCCTCAATTCTTCCCGTGGCGGCGTTGAGTATCAGAATTCCGTCCTGAGCCGCCTCGAAGAGCCTTCGGTAGCGAGTCTCAGAGGCGCGCAACGACAGCGTGTTTTGGTTCAGTTTCACGATTGGCCCCCATTCGTGCAAAACAGCAAAAAGCTCCGTGATCATCTCTGGAGGATCACGGAGCCTGACTGAGGTTCTCGTTAGTTGTTACTGCTGGTGGTGAGACTCACCTCCAACTGGTTGTCCACATTCGCCGCCGTGGCGATCCGATCCGCAATGGCGCCGATCAGCCGCTTCTCTTCCGCCGTATTCACGGGCCCACGCAAGGTGACCAGACCGTCGACGGTGATGATCTTGACGTTCCTGGCATTGACGGACATTTCCTTGCCCGACAGGATCTCCTTGCGGATCAAGGCGCTGCGATCTCGATCCGCGACGCTGTTGCCCTGATCCATCGCCGTCAGAGCGCGGTTCCCGCGATCGCGGATCCGCCCCTCAGCATTGCCAGCGATGAGGAAGGCGTTGGTCGTGAAATAAGGCTGAACCCGATAGGCGCGATACACACCTTCAGCATAGCTGGGATCACCCAGCTCAGGCCATTGGTCCGACTTAAAGTGCGGCGCGTTGAGCAAGGCCTCCTTGCTGGTGTCGAGCTGGAGTCCGTCGCGTGCCGCGTTAAAGCGAATCGCTGAAGGCGGAACTGCGCTCATTTCATCGCCCAGCCCCAGGAATCCACCCGAAGAAATAATCACCGCCAGGATGCGACCGGCGGACAGGTCGACCGCGAGATTCTCGACTTTGCCAAGCTTCTCCTCGCTAAGGTTGTTGATCGTCAATCCCATGACTTTGCTGCAGCTCTGCACGGCATTTAGTCCAGCAGAGTCATCCGACGATCGGGGCTGAACGCCGGAAGGCTGAAAGTAGGGTTCTTCGTTGAAGTAGCGGTAAACTCCAGCCACGTGATTAGACTCCGAGGACGCATCCCAGTTGGCGGCGTCGAATTTCGGGGCATTCTTGATTTTAACAGGGTCCGAGTTGAGGTGAATAACCTTGTCAGCAGCATCCCAGTGCAAAGCACCGGGAGGTACGGCGACCAAGGAATCGCCGAGGCCCAGGAAGCCTCCGCTTGAGAGGATCACCTGAACGATTCGGCCCGTCCGAAGATCGACCGCCAAATCATGAATCTTGCCGAGCTTTTCGCCTCGATAGCTCCGCACTTCGGAGCCGACGATGGTGCTAGCCTTGACGGCATGGCCAAGCCGTTCGGTCCGGGGATTCGCTTTAACGACTCCGGCCTCGGTGGCGGGGATCGTAGAGGAGGCCGTGGGATTCTCCTGAGCGAAGGTGCTGAGGGCGATGAGCGATGCGGCTGAGGCGCTGGTAAAAGTCCGAAGTTTCCGTTTCATATTTCAATTAAGCTTCCGTGTTGTAGTTCCGTCCGCGCCGGACATTCTTTTTCAGGCGCGTCCCACCTTAGGAGCCCCCTACCCCGCGGGCCATGGGGTCTTCACCCCAGCGGGCTGCACGGAGAGCACATCTCAAAATCGCTAGATGTGCACCCGTCACCAAACCGTTGCCGTAATGAGCTTGAATTGATTCGGGAGAGTGCTTATAAAACTACCATTCAGGTCATCCTTTAAACTAAAACTATGCACAAATATACGTTCCTAACAGTGACAGTCGCCCTGTCCCTGCAGGCATGCCTCGCCTCCGCCGGCACCCTGCTCTCCGAGGGCTTTGACGCCGTACCCCTCCAACCGTTTGAAAGCCCCACTGAACAGGGTGGTGACGGAACCGATTGGAGCCCCGGCCTTCCCGCCGGCTGGACCATGACCTTCTCAGGTCCCCAAGGCAACCCGATCGAGTTTCAAGGTTGGCGCGTGATGGATGTCGACTCCTGGATCGCCACCGAAGGCAATCAGGACCGCAATAAGTGGACCAATGCAGGTGTCGGCGCTCATGACTCCGTGCTCGTCGCCGATCCGGATGCTTACGATGACGCCACCAACATCGATGATGCCCTGTTCAACACTTATATTCACACCCCCACGTTCGATCTGGGCTCGTTGGCTCCGAGTACGGTTTCGATCTCCTTCGACTCCTTCTGGCGCAACGAGGAGACCCAGAAAGGCTCCCTCGACGTCAGCTTCGATGGCGGCGCCACCTTCAGCAACCTGATGAAGTACGATTCGACCCAGATTGAGGACGGGTTGGTGATCGACGAACGGCTGACCTTGGCGGTCAATAACCCAGGCAGCGGCAGCCTGCAGTTCCGCTTTGGTTTGACGGAAGGCAGCAACGACTGGTGGTGGGCGATTGACGATGTCGTGATCACCGCTGATCCGGTTCCGGAGCCTTCGACGTTCGCGCTCGGAGCATTGGGCATCGCTGGCTACGCGTTCCTGCGCCGACGCAAGTAAAAGTCAGTCTTCCAGGCGGTCCGGAGCCAATTCCTCCCGCCATCCTGGAATCGCACGACTCCTTTTCGCATGGGCCGACAGACTCGTCTGTCGGCCCATTTTCTTTGACTCGATGGGCCGCGGCTGACGTCGCGTCCTGTCCTGATCCTCCAAGAAACCACAGTTGATGAACCACGGATTGCGCGATCTCACGGATCAAGAAGGAGATCCCAATGGAGACATGTTGCCGGGGCAATTCACCTGAAAGTGCGGGTAACCAACTCCAAGAATTCTTGTCCATCCGAGTCATCCGTGAAATCCGTGGTCACAACCGCCGTTTTTAGGATCACTCGTGCGAAGCGTTCCTAGCAGGCCGTCGAGCCATCCCCTCCACTGGCTTGCGCACTGACATCGATCCATCCCTTCGTCCTTCGACGAATTGTCGCGACCTCACCGCGCCTGCTAGAACGTTCGCATACACAGAGATCATCGTTAAGACACACTCACATGAAAACAATCGCACTGAACAGCATCGCACTCTTGTCCGTCGCACTCCTGGCCTCCACAGAATCCAGCGAAGGACAAGGCGCGCTCACTCCAACGAGCGCTCCAGCCCCCTCCATGCGCACACTCCAACAGATCGAACCACGCACGCCGGTGGACGGCACGCACACTCCAGGGGATGCCAATTCCCTCTTCAAAATCACCAGCCCTGGTTCCTACTACCTCACCGGCAACATCAGCTTCATCCCCCGCCTGGGCGATGCCAGCCAGCAGTCAGGGATCGAGATCCAATCGAACGATGTGACTCTTGATTTGAACGGATTTAGGGTATCGAGCAGCGCCGGCACCAACGGGCTGAACGGAATCATCGTGAATGGAAACTACAGGGCGATCACGATCAAGAACGGAACCGTCACCGGCTGGAACCTCGATGGCATCGCTGCGTCAGGCGTGACGTCAGGCCTATTCGAAAACCTGACACTCGACAACAATAACGACGACGGATTGGTCGTTGGAGGCACCGCCACCATCCGCAACTGCCGAGCGACCAACAACAAGAATCGCGGAATCGTGGCCGACAATAACTCGACCATCAGCGATTGCGAGGCGCGCTCCAACCCCAAAGCCGGCATCGTGGGAACGACCCGCTGCGTCATCTCCCGGTGTGTCGTCGCGGATGCGACCAGCGGTGATGGGATCGTTGCCGACAACTACTGCATCGTGGAAAGCTGCACCGTAAACAACGCGTTCAACTTCGGTATCAAAACGGTCAACCGACCCAATATCTCCAACTGCACTGTGACCGACTGTGGCCACGTCGACGTCAACGGCGTGAGCGGCGGGATCCTCCTGCACTACGCCGGAACTGTAAGGAACTGCGCCATCTCCTTTAACCGCATCGGCATCGAGATTCTGGGAAGCAGCGATGGCGGCGGGGCTCTCATCGAGAACAATCAACTCGACTCCAACTCAGGCGGCGGCATCGACGTCTTGAGCAGCGGCAATCGCATCGACAACAATACCATCTGCTGCAGCGCAGGTCCGGCGATCCGCACCCATCAAGGGGGCAACTTCATCGTGCGAAACCATGCGGTCGGAAACAACGGCGGGGGCGCGGACTACATCCTGGGCGGCAACGACACCGTCGGCCCTATCGTGGTCGGCAAAGGAACGATCAGCGGGATCGCTGGTGGAACCAGCCCCTGGGCCAACTTCCAGCAGTAAGCCCTCGTGCGCTCTCTCAAACAGGAGAACAACATCATGAGACTTAAACCACTTCTCGCGATTCTGATCGTCGGTGGAGGCAGCCTTTCCGTCGACGCCGTCTCCAACATCAGTGCGACGGACCCGTTTGCCTACGGCGCCAACATCGGATGGCTTAACTGGCGTCCGTCGGTGGCCGATGGGGTTCAGGTAGGAAGCCTCTTTCTCGCCGGGAATGTCTGGTCCGCGAACTGCGGCTGGATCAGCCTCGGCGATGGAAAACCAGCCAACGGGCATCATTATCAAAACAACACCGACACCGATTTCGGCGTCAACCTCGAGGCGGATGGCACGCTCAGCGGAATGGCGTACGGCGCGAACATCGGCTGGATCACCTTCACCGACAGGAGTGCCACCGGAAAGCTGGCGGCGGACGACGTACCCCGGGTCGACCTCAAATCGGGTCGGTTTCACGGATTCGGCTACAGCGCCAACTGCGGCTGGATCAACCTCGGCTCCGACTTCAACGGCGTCAGGGCCACCAGCCTGGAACCCGGTCCGGACACCGATGGCGATGGAATCCCGGATACCTGGGAGCTGCAGTTCAGCAACAACCTGAATCAGCTCACCGCCAGCGGGGATCTCGACAGCGATGGCATCTCGGACCACGACGAGTATCTCGCGGACACCAATCCCACCAACGCTTCCGATGTGCTGGAGATCACTAAGATCACGGCCAAGAACGAAGGTAGCACCGTGGATCTGACCTGGCGAAGCAAGCCCTCGCGCTGCTATCTCATCCAAACCCGCGAGGATCTGTTCGCCGACGGTTGGCTGGATATGGTTCCACCCGACCTGATCAGCCCTGACTCAGGCGACGCCACCACGAAGACCGTCAGCGGAGGCTCAAACCCGATGCGCTTCTTCCGCGTCCAGGGAGTGGTTCCTGGAAAGAACTTCGAGCCGTAAGGTCGAACGAAGTTCAGCTCACCCGGTGACCTTCACGAGGTGGAGGCCACCGGGCTTTTTGGTATCTGAGGACGAGTGACGAGTGATGAGCACCTGACCACTGACCACTGACCACTGGCCACTGACCACCACCTACCACCTACCACCTACCACCTACCACCACCCCTCCCCTCCTCCCCTCCGATCCAAGTTGACCCTATCGCCTGTCCCCACTACAAACATGGGCTTTATGCGCTGGACTCAGACACTTGTTCCGACCTTGAAGGAAACCCCTGCCGAGGCCGAAATCATATCTCATCAACTCCTGCTGCGGGCGGGCATCGTTCGCAAGCTCACGGGAGGCTTGTATACTTTCTTGCCCATGGGGCTGCGCGTCCTGCGTAAAGTCGAACAAATCGTGCGGGAGGAGATGAACCGGGCAGGAGCCCTCGAGGTCCTAATGCCTGCCCTCCAACCCCCTGAGATCTGGCAGAAGAGTGGCCGCTATGAAACCGCGGCGGACGTACTCTACAAAGTGCGCGACCGAGCGAAAAAGGAATGGGTCCTGGGTCCCACCCACGAGGAAGTCATCACCACCCTGGCCGCCAGCGAGCTAAATTCTTATCGCCAGCTACCCAAGAACTTCTACCAAATCCAGGTGAAGTTCCGCGATGAGATCCGCCCCAGGTTCGGGCTGATGCGCGCCAAAGAGTTCATCATGAAGGACGCGTATTCGTTCGACGCGACCGATGACGGAGCCATGGCCAGCTATCGAAAGATGTACGACGCCTACGCGCGCATCTTCACCCGCTGTGGGTTAAAAGCCTTCGCGGTGGAAGCCGACACCGGCGTGATCGGGGGCAATTACAGCCATGAATACATGGTCCCGGCCGAGACCGGCGAGAATGAAGTCGCGTATGTCGACTCCGGCAAGTATGCCGCCAATATCGAGAAGGCAGGAAGCCTCGGTCCCCTCGTGCCGACCTCAAAAACCTCCACAGGCGCGGCGCCTGAGAAATTCGCAACTCCCGGCGTGGTCACCATCGAAGCGTTAGCCGCAGCACCGTACGGAGTTTCAGCGGAACGGCAGATCAAGACCCTGGTCTACCTGGTGAATGGCAAACTCGCCATCTGCCTGGTTCGTGGTGATGACCAGGCCAATGAGGCCAAGCTCGCCGGGTGTCTCGGCACCACCATCTTCCGGGCCGCCACCGCCGATGAGATCTTCGCCGGGTTGGGCGCTCATCCCGGAAGCCTGGGGGCGGTTCACTTGCCCCCCTCCGCGTCGGGCGTTCCCATCTATGCCGACGAGGCCCTGCGAGGAGCGGCCGGCATGACCACGGGCGCCAACGAAGACGGGCATCACCTCCGTCACGTGGACATCGACCGCGATATCAAGGTCACCCGGTGGGCAGACATCCGCACCATCAAGGTCGGCGAGCTGTGCACCACCACCCAGGAACCGCTAAAGATCCAGCGCGCCATCGAGGTGGGACATGTGTTCAAGCTCGGCACCAAGTACAGCGAGAAACTCGATGCGACGTTCCTGGCTGAGGATGGCCAGCGGCGCCCGTGCGTGATGGGCTGCTACGGCATCGGCATTACCCGCACGCTCCAAGCTGTGATCGAGCAATGCCACGACAAAGATGGCATCCGCTGGCCGATCTCCGTGTCCCCCTATCAAGTGCTCATCACTCCGCTAGGCGTGGCGGGCAGCGAGACCATGAAGCTCGCCGAGCAGTTTTACCAGGAACTCACGAGCCGGGGCATCGAGGTGTTGCTGGATGACCGTGACGAGCGACCAGGCGTCAAGTTCAAGGACGCCGATCTGATCGGAATTCCCATCCGCCTGGGCATCGGCGAAAAATCCCTGGCCAAGGGCGAGGTGGAACTGAAGCAGCGAGGGGCGGCTCTGGAGCCAACTGCCACAGCCAACGCCGTCGACCGCGTCACGGAGTTGGTAAAGCAGGAACTCGCCAAGCTCGGGTAACATTTACCCAAAAAAGAAGAATGGCCCGGCCTCGATCTGATGCAAGATCTTGGCGGTCATGACTTTTGTCGAGGTTCGCGGTATCACCTTCTGATGTGGAGCGGCTTCTCATCTCCCCCCCCCCGAATGGGGGAAGGCTCTGACTCTTAAGTCCTGGACTCCTCAGGCCGATAACAGCACTGAGGTGGAGAGCCCTCACGCCGTACTATCACCCTGTCATGGGGTCAAGTTAGCAAGCACCAGGATCCATAAGCGATGCCTCAGTTAAGGAGGCATCCCGGGCTGCTTCACCTGATCCTATAGCCGGATGGCTCGCGGATGAATACGGGCTTACGGGATGTGGAGTCACGTGACCTCAAGATGGAAAAGAGGAAGTAACTCCTAGAATGACCGATCAGCTTCCCAGTCTAGCCCGAACGATCGCGGCTGTTGCCATGAGGACCGGCCTGGGCATGGTCTTCATTCTGTTCGGAAGCGCCAAATTCTCCTCGCCGGAGGATTGGTTCGTTTACGTCCCGGCCTGGTTGGGGCCTCTATTGATCTACCATCTGCAGGAGGATACTCCCCTGCGCATTTTCCATCTCCTGGGCGTGTTTGAGGTCGTCATCGGCCTTCAGCTACTCCTCGGGTTCTGGCAACGCGCCAGCGCTTTGGCAGCGACGGCCGAGTTGTCCCTAATCGTGGGATGTGTGGGGTTCGACCATACTGGAGTGAGAGATCTCGGGCTGCTCCTGGGTGTGGCGATCCCGCTCGCGCTGCAACACTCGACGAACGGAACCTGGACAGTGGACTCCTGGATTATGTCACGATCACAGCGGCATCCTGCGCTGGCGCGCCAGGTAGCGGTCGGCTGGCTGACTTGTGTCGCCATGATTGTCCTCGGCTGCATCTCCCCCTTCAACGCTGCGATCTCGGCCAGGGCCCGTTCAGTTAACGCCAAGGACCACCCGTCGGAAGAGCTGGCCAGCCAGTTCCGAACCGCGGGGGACCAGCCGACGGTGCGGGAGGAACCCATCCGCCCCGTCCCACTCGAGATCCAGGCAGACCCCCTGAAAGTCGCTCTGGGAAGACGCCTCTTCCATGATCGGAGGCTTTCCGATGACAACAGCATGGCCTGTTCGGATTGCCACAGGCTGGAGGACTGGGGCATGGATCGCCGACGGTTTCCGCGTGGAATCCGCGGCCAGGACGGGGAAATCAACACCCCCACGGTCTACAATGCGGCGCTGAATATGCATCAACTGTGGGATGGCAGCGCACCGAGCCTTCAGAAGCAGGCGGAAAGCCCCGTTGAGAACCCCAAAGAGATGGGCTCCAAATGGTCCAGAGTGGCGGTCAAGATCAACTCTGATCCGGCCTACCGGATTGAGTTTGCGGAACTCTGGCCCGGGCGGCTCATCGATCGAGACGTCATCACCGAAGCGATCGCCAGCTTCGAGCGAACACTGCTAACGCCCAACTCGAGATTCGATCAATGGCTCAGAGGCAGCTCCGAAAGCCTGAACGCGGAGGAGCTGAGGGGTTACCAACTCTTCAAAGACGTAGGCTGTGTATCGTGCCACCAAGGGGTGAACGTAGGGGGCAACATGTTCCAGACGATGGGCAAGTTCGGAGATTACTTCAAGGATCGCGGCGGCCCGGTCACAAGCGCTGATCTGGGACGTTACACGATCACTGGCGCAGACTCCGATCGCCACAAGTTTAAAGTGCCCTCCCTCCGGAACATCGCACGCACGGCCCCCTATTTCCACGACGGCAGCGTCGACACGCTGGAGCGGGCCATCAACACCATGGCGCACTATCAGTTGGGAAGAACGCTAGAAACCCAGGAAGTGAAGTGGATCGCTTCCTTCCTTGAATCATTGAATGGGGAACTCCCGAAAACCATTTCGCATTGATCTCTCCTCCAGGCCTCTGCTGGCGGGGATCATTCTGTTGATCGGGCTCAACATTTTGGCGCTCATTGCGACCCGGGTTGATCAGACCGCCGCGGAAGAATTGCACCTGTTGTGCCGACGCCTGGTTGGAATCGAATCGCTTCGGGATGCGGAGGTGCTCCAGCTCAGCCTGGGCCTAGCTACCAGCTATGACGAACTCACGGCAGCCGGGCGAGAGATAGACCGCATTCAGGAGCGCCTTCACGCCAACATCCGCTCTCTTCCGAACGCCGAGCGCCGAGCGCTCGAACCATTTCTCGGCCAACTCAAGGAGAACCAGCAACTTCGGCAAGCCTCCTCGACGTCATTTGCCACCGAGAACTCCTCGCTGATCAATTCGGTCCGATTCCTGCCCTCGCTCGTTTCCAAGGCGGGCCTGCTCCTCGAGCAGAACGGAAAGCGTGACGTCCATCTCGAACTGCGCAAACTAGCCAATCAAGCGACCGATTTCGTGCTGCGGGGTGAAAGGTTGGAGGTTCTGGACTGGGAACAGCGCTGGGAGATGCTGAGCGGATCCGCCCAACCAAAGGACCTGCAGCAACCGCTCGAACTGGCTCGAGCCCATGCGAACATGGTCCTGACAGCGAAACCGCGGGTGGACACCGCGATTCGTCAGTTCCTCCAGGTCAAGCCAGAGGCTACCATAGAGCGCCTGATTCTCACGCACAGGCGCCTCATCGAGCGGCGCGCAAACCAGAACAATGTGCTCAAAGGATCGCTCTATTTCGCCATTTTCGTGCTCATCCTTGGGGCTTTGACACTCCACCGAAAGGCCCGAGACCTTTCTCGCGATCTGCAGAACATCAATGCGGATCTGGAGAAGAAGGTACAACACCGAACGACGGAGCTGACGCGCGAGATGGAGGTTCGAAAACGAACCGAGGAGGAACTGGTGCGCGCGCGCGATGAAGCCGAGGCCGGGAACCGAGCCAAGAGCGAGTTCATCGCCACCATGAGCCACGAGATCAGAACTCCGATGAACGGGGTCATGGGGTTCACTGAGCTCTTGCTCGAAACACCGCTTAGCGAGGAGCAGGCACTGTCGGTTCGAACCATCCGAAACTCGGCTGAGGGACTCCTCTGCATCATCAATGATATCCTGGACTTCTCCAAAATCGAGGCCGGCAGGATGGATATTCTGCGGACCGACTTTAACCTCGAGCCTATCATTGCGCAGGCGCTGGATGTTCTGCGGGCGCGGGCCAAGGAAAAGCGCCTGGAGGTGAGAGTCAACTATGACCCCGAAGCCTCGCCCAGGGCCTTCGGAGACCCGCTTCGGACGAGGCAAGTCTTGGTCAATCTCATCGGAAACGCGATCAAATTCACGGAACAGGGCCAGGTCACGATTCGGGTCACCGGGAAAGGGGATCGGCTGAAAATCCAGGTAGCGGACACCGGCATTGGAATCCCACTCGAACAACAAGCCAAGCTCTTCCACCGTTTCAGCCAGGCCGATTCGTCCACGACTCGCCGTTACGGCGGGACCGGACTCGGACTGGCCATCAGCAAGCGGCTGGTAGAGCTGATGGGAGGACAGATCGGGCTGGAAAGCAAGGAAGGCACCGGATCGACGTTCTGGTTCGATCTTCCCCGCGGATGCGGTCCGGAGGAGGTCTCCTCGGCGTCCGACACCCAACCGGAAGCAACTCAGGTGCGAGTGCAACCAGACCCTTCGACGCAAGCTCTCCCCTCCCCGTTCAGCCAACCGGCGCGATTGGAACCGTCAACGCCAGGCTGGAGAGTGCTCGCCGCGGAAGACAATCCAACGAATCAACTCCTCCTGCGCAAGCTGCTGACCAAGTACGATTGCCACCTCGATCTGGCCGCGAACGGACGTGAAACCGTCGAACTTTTCCAGAACAATAGCTACGACCTGATCCTGATGGACTGCCATATGCCGGTCATGGATGGCCTGGCCGCGAGCGCGGAGATCCGGCGGATCGAGGCTGAACGAGCGAACGTTGCCGGGCGGCCGCCCTCGCGCCACGTTCCGATTGTCGCGATCACCGCCAGCGCCATGCCAGGAGATCGCCTCGCCTGCCTCGCTGCCGGGATGGACGATTATCTGACCAAACCCATCCACGCGCGCGAACTGCGGGAAACCCTCCACCGCTGGCTGGACCAAAGCCAGGTCCCGGGCCGTGAATTGCCGCCCCGTTCCGGTGCGGCAGCGCCGTCCTCACGAAGTCCGTAAAGCGGGTCGAGCTATACGGGCTAGGAATCCTTCTGAAAACGGGAGACGAGGCTGCGGGCTCGCGCCCTACTCCATTACGAAGACCCGGTAGTAGCGCTGCCCGAACACCGAAGGATCGACATCTGTCCAGTCCGCTGTGCTGGTCAGCGCTCTCACTGAACCCACGTCCTGCCACGCGGCATCAGCCAGTGAGTCCCGACGCTGAATGCCATAGATCTTGCCCGGTACCGCCGCCCACAAGACTTGCACTCCGGCAGCCCCGGACCGACGCAGAGTGAACACGCGCAGAACCGATTCACCGCTGACTGGACTCGTCCCGGCTCGATACTCCTCGCCATCGCTACGATCATCCCCATCTGAGTCCTCGGCGCCGTTGTGACTCAGGCTGTTGAAATACGCATATTCCCAATCATCCGCCAAGCCGTCCTGATCGCTATCACCGGCGGCCAGTTGGACCTGGAAGATTGATCGCCCTGTCGAGGTGGAAAACGCCTGCCGTGTGGTAACGGGTGTAATTAAAAGTGGGCGAGATCAGGGGATCCCGGCTACGCCGGGGGGACGAAAGCGGTAGAGGTCTCTAAGCATTACCCACAAGTTCGGAAGATCTTGGACCTCTATCCCAACGGGATAGCGCCTCAAAGCCCAGGGTTGCGAGGAACGAGCTACCCTGGGAAAAACCCATAGAATTCACAACCCCATCGTGGGTTGCGGTTTGTTTGGGGGTGTTGGCCGATCCAGTCGCAACCCGCGTTGGGGTTGTGAGAAAACAACTACTAACCCAGGGTAGGCGCTCCCGCTTCGCGCCAACCCTGGGCTTTGAGGCGGAATCCCTGTGGGATTCTAACATCTGGTCGAAGAACTTGTGGGTAATACTCAGAGAGGGCTGCCGCACTCCATAGGGGCTAGCGTCCTCGCGGAGCGTCTTGGAGTTGACCGCGAAGTGGTCCGACGAGGGCTATAGTTCCAGAGTCCTGTAGCCCTCTACAGCTTTTCGGCATCGACGGAGTCGGGATCCCCCGAGCTCCCCACTTCAAATCACCCGCCCCTTCATTCTTGTCGATTCCGCCGAGCGGATCGACAAGACTACCGCAACCATGTTGCTGGCGATTGAAAGTTCTTGCGATGAGAGTAGCGCGGCGGTGATCCACGAAGGCCGGATCCTCGCCAACGTGGTTTCATCGCAAACCAAACTGCACGCGGAATATGGCGGCGTGGTGCCCGAACTCGCCACCCGCGAACACTTGCGCAACCTGCCGGTCGTGGTTCGTCTGGCGCTGAGCCAGGCCGGAATCTCCGCAGCTGAGGTCCAGGCGGTGGCCGCTACCCAAGGCCCCGGCCTGCCCAACGCGCTGATGACCGGCCTCAAATTCGCGCAAAGTTTTGCCTTCGCCCTCCAGCGCCCGTTCTTCGGAATCCACCATCACGAGGCCCATCTCTACTCGCCGTGGATCCAAGGCAATCCGCCCGCCGCCGACTTTGGATCCTTCGCCCCCAACCTCTCGCTGATTGTGAGCGGGGGACACACACTCCTGGTCCAGGTCGCAGGCTTGCTCCAGCACACCATTCTGGGCGGGACCATCGACGATGCGGCTGGAGAATGCTTCGACAAGATCGCCAAGCTCATTGGACTCCCGTACCCCGGCGGTCCCGAACTTGATCGTCTTGCTGCCCAGGGAAATCCAAAGGCCTATGCTTTCCCCCGGCCCATGCTGAAGGATCCGGGCTATGAATTCAGCTTTAGCGGACTCAAGACGTCGGTTCGCTACTTTATCGAGAAACATCCGGAGCTGCGCCAACCCGGACCGGAACAGAATGATCTCTGCGCCAGCGTACAGGCGGCGATCGTGGACGTGCTGGTCACGAAAACCATTCGCGCGACAGAAGCCTGCGGGTTTGGCTGTGTGACCGCTTCCGGAGGCGTGACCTGCAATCGCGGCCTCCGGGCGTCTCTCCAGTCAGCCTGCGCCGCACGCGGAATCGATCTACGACTAGCCGAACCCTCCCTGTGCACCGACAATGCGGGCATGATCGGCATTCTCGCTGAGCGAAAGTGGCTCACGGGCGTCGCTCCCAGCTCACTCGACACCGAAGCCACCCCGCACTGGCCGTTGTAATCGGACGGCCTCTCCATGAACCAAGCCTCGTTTCGGTGTCCGGAGCTGTGCAGTCTCACCCGAAGGAAAAGCGCTGTCCTGCCGCTTTTCCTACACGCCAACTTGATCCCTGGCGTCCACGCACCCAGAAAGGGCCACAGAGAAGAAGCGACCGATCAACCTTGATCGATAACGATCAGATCTAAGATCAGGCAGTTGTCCCTTTTTCAGTCTTCTCTGCGCTCTTCCCGTCTCTGCGGTGTAAATCCGTCCGGTGCTTGGTTCAGTCCGAGGAATAGTCGGGATTTCCGTCGGCAATCCTCAGGACCCGTTCTTCACTCTGAACCTCTGCGTCTGCAGGATACGCTCCAGGCCCCTAATCCCAACCAAAGCAGGGAGACGGAGGATGGCTCGGGGATGACGAGGCTGAAGTATTGTAAGGCATAGGACATATTGCCTGACCCTAACCTATCATTCCCGGCTGGATCTACTCCGGCGAGCTCATAACCGAGGAGATTTGATTTTCCATGGATGCATCCGGCGTCCATCGCTTCCTCCCAGGTGTTGACGGTTTGCCCGAAGTTTTCCCAGACCCGTAGTTGTAGGGTCACCCGATCCCCTCCGAAAGTTCCGGGGATCTCCAGTCTGGCCTTGCCGTTGATCAAGCCAGCCGTAGGGCCGATGCGAAACGTGACCAGGGACCCGGGCACCGGGCCAAGACTGGCTTCCGGCTGTCCTTCGCCGGGAGCCCACCAAAGCTCGGCATAATAGCCCGGACCTTCCACTTTCTGGAAACCCTGATAATCCGACAAGCTTCCACCGAGTCTTGCCAAGGCTGGAGCCGACGGATCGGGCATGAAGACATATTTGTCTCTCTGACTCGTGTTGTGGTAGACAACCGAGCCCTGGCTGAACCCGCACTCCATCGTCAGCAGTAACAAGCTCGCGATGATGAAAAGCTTAGGCATAGGTCTCCTCCACGAGTATTTCTTAAAAGCGACAAAGCTGAGTAGCGAAAACGAGCTCAAGGCACAAGTTTGAAGCGTCGAGGAAGGGGGGAGAATAGAGGTGAATGAGAAAGGAGGTGCGGTCGCGACGGACTCGGGGGCTTTATGCCGGGCTTTCAGCCCTTGAGGGAGAGGGGATGTTTCCCTGGGGTTGTCACCCCAGGCTGGGATGGGACGCACCTTTGGTGCTGAAGCCCGACGAGCCTCCGATCCAATACCAGCCCCAGCTCAGACCTTTGAGCGCAGATTCGAATGGAATGGATCAGTAGTGTTGGAGTCCGCGGGCCACAGGCCCAGCACCATCCCAGCCTGGGGTGAGAACCCCAGGTTTCGGCACCCCTACACACGCTGAGGGCTGAAAGCCCGCACCATCGCAAGGCAAGCTACCCGCTGAATTCAACCTCAATCTCACCGCGACACCTCAAACTGCACCGGGGCCCAGGGAGAGCTGAATGATGCAGCGCAGAGACGGGAAGAGCCGCAGAGAAGACCAGCTACCAAGACTCCATGTCCCCGTTTTTCTCCACCAGGTTGATGGCCTCGATTCACGTGCACTTTACCAAGGTGTCCCCTCACCAGCAACGGAGCATGGAGGTCCTCAAGGTGCAGTCTTGCCGCACGCAGTGCCTCCTAGCAGCAAACACCGCCGGCGCGATGCCTTGAGGTTTCCGCACCTCACAACAACCGTGCCATCGCGCCGGCGGTGTTTGCTGCTAGCCGAGGATCCCTTTCACCACATTCCCCGCGATCCCCGTCAGCCGAGCATCCAACCCTTGAAACTTAAAATTGAGTCGCTTGTGGTCGATGCCCATCAGGTGCAGCAACGTCGCATGGAGATCGTGGACATTGACCACATTCTCCACCGCGCGATACCCAAGGTCATCGGTAGCGCCATACGCGGTTCCCGCCCGAACTCCGCCTCCGGCCGCAAAGACGGAGAAGGCCAGGATATGATGGTCGCGTCCCGATCCCTGCCCCATGGGCGTCCGACCAAACTCGCCACCCCAGAGGATTAAGGTGTCATCAAGCATCCCACGCTCCTTCAGGTCGCGAATCAAGGCGGCCGTCGGCTGGTCCACATCCTTCGCGGCCGAGGGCATGGCTTTCTCAATATCCCCATGATGATCCCAAGCCCGATGATACAACTGAATCATGCGCACGCCCCGTTCGGCCAAGCGCCGCGCCAACAAACAGTTCGATGCAAAGCTGCCATCACCCGGCTCCTTAACCCCATAGCGCTCCAAGGTGGAGGCGGATTCCTTGCTGAAATCGGTAAGGTCAGGGACTGAAGCCTGCATTCGAAACGCCATCTCATACTGCGCAATGCGGGTCTGAATTTCAGGATCGACCCGACGCTCGGCCAACATCCCGTTGAGGCGGTTGATTTCCTCCACCACCTGACGCTGAGTGCTCTGACAGACACCCGGCGGATTGCCCACGTAGTGCACCGCCTCTCCCCGAGATTGAAACAGAATGCCCTGGAACTGGCTGGGCAGAAATCCGCTCGACCACTGTCGCGCTGAGACCGGCTGCAGCCCATACTTGCCCGCCGAAGTCAGCACAATGAACCCCGGTAAATCCTCGGTCTCCGCCCCCAACCCATACAAGAGCCAGGAACCCATGCTGGGCCGCCCCTTAATGATCGAGCCCGAGTTCATAAACGCATGAGCAGGGTCATGGTTGATCTGCTCGGTCTGCATCGATCGAATGATGCAGAGATCATCCGCCACGCTTCCGATATGCGGAAAGAGGGTGGAGATCTCGAGGCCGGATTTCCCGCACGGCTTGAACTCCACGAACGAGCCCCGCGCCTTCAGAACCGTGTTCTGCAACTGGGCCAGCTGCTGCCCCTTGGTATAGGAATCAGGAAAGGGCTGATCATGCAGGCGCTTCAGCTCCGGCTTCCAATCAAAGCTCTCCAGATGCGACGGTCCACCAGCCATGCAGAGATGGATAATGCGTTTAGCCCGCACCGGGCTATGGGGCTGCGCAATCACTCCCCGCCACTTCTTCGTAGCGCCGGCCGCAGACGGAGCGGCGGCATGCAAGGGCTGCGGGCCAAGCAAGCGGGCCAGAGCCGCGGCACCCAAACCATAGGCCGAGTTCCACAAAAAAGTTCGACGCTGTATTCCCTGCTGAAACTCGGTCGTGGTCAATGGGGTCTTCATACGTTCACCATTCATGGGAGCTTCTCTGGTTCAATACCTCGTCAGCGTTTCGTGCATATTGAGCACCACGCGACATACCGAGGTCCAAGCGGCCAACTCGGCCGGATCGCTTCCCCCGATCGAGGGACTGAATCCAACCTTCAGCAACTCGGAAGCCTCGGCCGGGCTCGACTGGTAATAAACGAACTGCTGCTCAGCGAAGCGCGTCAGCGATTCTGCCTCCGCCGAGGTGGGAGGGCGTCCCAGTGCCCTCAGAAATAAAGTGTTCAACCGTTCAAGGCTGGGAGCCAACCGGTCCGCGCCGCGACGCGGCTTCGCCGGGAGGGACGTCACCAAATCCTGTGCCAGCACGCGAGCCGCCTCGACGAACGAAGGGTCGTTCAACAACGTCAACGCCTGTTGAGGAGTGTTGGAAACCGTGCGCATCGCGGTGCACTCTTCCCGCGCGGGAGCATCGAAGTTGGCCAGCATCGGGTGGAGAAAGGTGCGCTGCCAGTGCATGTAGAGCCCGCGACGGTATTGGCGATCATCCTTCTGGGGTTGATAGTCCCGATCCGGAAACTGAAGCGGAGCGTAATAGCCCGCGGGCTGGTAGGGCCGAACGCTGGGGCCGCCGATATCCCGCTGCAGCAACCCGGCGATCTGGAGGGCATTGTCCCTGACGAACTCCGCCTCCAAACGACGCGGATTCTGCGAGGCCAGCAGGCGGTTGTTCGGATCAAGATCCTTTAGCTCCGGCCTCAGGTTGGAGGACTGCCGGTACGTCGATGAAAGAACCAGGGTTCGCACCATCGCCTTGAGATCCCATCCGCCTTCCCGAAACTCCACCGCCAGCCAATCCAACAAAGCCGGATGCGTGGGCCACTCGCCCTGTGAGCCTAAATCGTCGACCGAGGCCGAGATGCCATTCCCAAACAGCTGTTTCCAGAGCCGGTTCATCACCACGCGAGCCGTCAGCGGGTTGTCGGACGCCACCAGCCAGCGAGCCAGATCCAACCGATTCATGGGTCGTGCCTCACCCCAACCCGACCGCACCAAGCCCTGCGGAGGCAGGGGATTTAAGGGGTCACCGGACTCATCTTGCCAGTTACCCCGAGGGAGCACCCGAGTGACAGCCGGCTTCCAAGCCACCGTGACCACCGTGGGGGACTTCCCCCCCCGACACTCGATCAGCTCGCCGTGAAGCTCGCGGTAGCGCGCGCGCTCCGCTCGGCCAAGCACTCCGGCCCACATCGCCGATTCCAGCAACCGGTGCCCAGTCCTCCCCGTCCAAGCGCTCGGCTGACGTTTCAAGAGCCGGTCCCAGCCAGGATCCGCACCGCTGCGAAGCGGATCCGCCGAGGCAAACGGAGTCGTGCTCACCCGAACCCGGCTCAGGGCATCGGACTTAAGGGTCACCCGCAACCGATCACCCCTGGCGAGGCGAACCGGTGTCTCCAACACCCACACACCCGTTTGCGCCTGATCCGTTTTCGCCAGCGCGGTTCGCCAGCTGTCCTTGATGCCAAGAATCTCATAACCGTTGGCATAACGCGGATCCTTGTCCGACGCCTCGGCAAAGTAGACGGGCAGATTCTGCGGGGCGTTGGTTCCCCGACTCAGCCCCACCCGAACCGTCACAGCGAGTCGGCCGCCCCCACGGGCAATGTGCTTCGCTTCATCGGGCAGAAGCTCCACCCGCACCGCCCCCACCCAGCTCTCCTCAGGTGCCAGGGCCAGCACAAACTCCTGATTCTCGCGTCCTCCTGTTACCCGCACCTCGCCCTCGCTTGAGAGCGTCGCGTTCTTCGAGGAGGACAGAAGAGTGATTCCTTCGGCACTCCATCCCGATGGATGGGCGGAGAGAAAACGTCGAGCGTCCGACACCCATGTTTCCAACTCTGCAGTGCGAGCCGCCCTTCCCTGGACGGAGTCACGCACCTGATCCAAAACCGCATCCAAGGAAGATCGAATCCGCGCCGCTCGCTGTTGAAGGTAAGGACTATCCACCTCGATCTCGGGCGGAAAGGGATGGTCGTTGCTCCAGCCTTTGAGGTCCGGATTCGGCGTGTAGTTATAATCCTGATACACTCCCCACTGCTTCACGTCCGCGAAGAAGGCAGCCATCGAGTAAAAGTCCTTCATCGTGAAGGGGTCGAACTTATGATCGTGGCACTCGGCGCAACCCATGGTGGATCCCAGCCAGGTCGCGGCCACCGTGCGAACGCGATCGGCCGCATATTTCGCGAGATACTCCTTGGGCTGGGCGCCTCCTTCCCGGGTGACCATGTTTAACCGATTGAACCCGGTAGCCACTTTTTGCTCCTCCGTGGCGTTGGGGAGCAAGTCCCCCGCGATCTGTTCGACGGTGAATCGATCGAAGGGCTTGTTTTCATTGAAGGAACGGATGACGTAGTCCCGATACGGAAACACATTGATGTTCTGATCCCCATGGTAACCCACCGTGTCGGCGTACCGCACCAGATCCAACCACCCGACCGCCATACGCTCGCCGAAATGGGGAGACCGGAGGAGCCGCTCCACCTGGCGCGCATAGGCGTCCGAACGCCGATCTTTGACGAAGGCCGCGATCTCGTCGGGCGAGGGCGGAAGTCCGATCAGATCCAGGCTCAAACGGCGAAGGAGCGTCGCCCGGTCCGCCTCCGGCGAGGGTGCGATTCCGCGGCGTTCAAGGGCTTCCAGGATAAAGGCATCGATTGGCTTTTTCACCCACTCCCCCTGTTTCACCACCGGCAGCGCCGGTCGTTCAGGAGTGCGATAGGCCCAGTGAGGCTGATACTCGGCACCCTCGGCAATCCAGCGCCGCAGCAGCTCGCGCTGTGCGGGGCTGATGGTTTTATGGGTGTCCGGAGGAGGCATCACTTCTTCGGGATCCGCGGTCACCAACCGCTTCATTAACTCGCTGTCCTCCGGTTTCCCGGGAACCAAGGCGCGCTTGGCGACCGCCTCCTCGCGCTGATCGAGCCGCAGCTTGCCCTTGCGGGTGTTCTTATCCGGCCCATGGCAAAGGTAGCAGTTTTCCGAGAGAATCGGACGGATGTCCCGATTGAACTCCAACCGGCCTGAATCTGCTGAGCCGGCGATGGCCTGGAGTGCCAGACCGCAGGCGACGAGCATTCCCGAGCCGCTCAGCCACCCCCTGCCGGGGGAAGAAAGCGCGGATCTCCTCAGTTGCTTCTCATTTGGATCCATGGACATCATTCTCAAGAGTGAACTCAAAAATCACAATCGTTTTCACCGGCGGCACCATCTCAATGAAGTTCGATCGAGAGACCGGCGGAGCCGTTCCCCAGTTGTCGGGAGAACAGATCTTGGCTCAAGTATCTGACCTCCCGCCGAACATCGAAATTCAAAGCGAAAACTTTGGACTGCTGCCCGGGCCGCACATGACGCCGCCGCGAATGCTCGAGCTGACGCGAAGGATTGCCCACATCCTCGAACATCCCACCCAACTGGGCGTGGTCGTCACACACGGCACCGACACCCTGGAGGAGACCGCCTATTTGCAGGACTTGCTCCACACCTCCGCAAAACCGGTGGTGTTCGTCGGCGCGATGCGCAATAGCTCGGAACTCAGCTGGGACGGTCCCGCCAATCTCCGGGCGGCGATTCGCGTGGCTGCAGCTCCGGAAACTCGAAACCTGGGAGCTTTGGTGGTCATGAATGATCAAGTGCTCGCCGCCGCCGAGGTTAGCAAAACCCATACCGAAGCCGTGGACACGTTCCAGAGCCTGAGCTTTGGACCTCTGGGCTTTCTCGACAAGGATCGCCTGTTCATCACCCGAACTCCCAAGCGGCGTGAACAAGTCCAAGCTACGACCCTGGAAGAGCGCGTGGAGATGATCCGTGTCTACGCCGGGTTCAACGGACGTCTCATCGATCACGCCGTGAGCGACGGTGCCCAAGGCATCGTGCTGGAGGCTCTGGGCCGCGGTAATGTTCCGCCCGCGTCCGTGCCCGCCATCGAGCGGGCGATCGCGCAGGGAATCCCCGTGATCCTCACCTCGCGCTGTCCCAAGGGAAGGGTGCTGGATACCTACGCTTACGACGGGGGCGGACACCAACTCACGCAACGGGGAGCGATCCTGGGAGGCATGCTCCCCGGCCCCAAAGCGCGGATCAAGTTGATGCTCCTACTCGGCTCTGGAATGAACCTCCAGCAGATCAAAGCCGCCTTCGAAGAGAGCAGCGGCGAGTGATTCGGCAAGCGGGATTTGAGCCCACTCCTGGCCCAGGTGCAGGAGAACATGAGGGCAACTCCGCATCGTCACTAAGGTAGGGAGAGACTCTGTCGAGCCCACAAGAGCCCCAGGGTCAGAATAAGCAATGGGCATCTCCGCGAGGGTGGAAAAACTCGGCGCATTCCATAAGGTTTCGGGGTAATTTCGTAGACAATTTCGTAGCGTTTGATTATCCCCAGCTCTCAATGAAGGAGGACTACTTCGGTAAGCCGGGGAGGAAACGCCCGTCGGAATCCGTGCACATCCAACGAGGAGAACCCAACTGGGTATGGGCCACCGTATGCACAGAAAACCGAGAACCCTGGCTGACCTGCCATGAAGCGCACCAGGTTCTGCGAGACGTTTGGTCCCGTGCAACCTGGTGGCTGGTGAGCGACTACATTCTGATGCCGGACCCTCTCCATTTTTTTGCTGCCCCCCGCCAAGTTGAATGTCCGTTTACTTCCTGGGTCACCTATTGGAAACGCCAGGTTCGCAAACAACATCAACATCCCGAGTGGCAATGGCAAGCAGGTGTGTTTCACCATCGACTACGAAACGGTGAGAGCTACTCGGAAAAATGGGCCTATCTTCGCGGGAATCCTGTCCGCGATCGGTTGGTGGAGAAGGAAGAAGACTGGCCTTTTCAGGGAAGGATTCACGACCTCCGTTGGTAAGTCGAAGCCACATCAGCTCTCCACGACGCAGCCCTCTTCCAATTCGACCACCTAGGGCCCTTCAGGGCTCGAGTGGAATCTCGCCCTACCCCACATCGTCACGGCGGTAGGACGAGACTCCGCTCGAGCCCACTCCTGCCCCAGGATCAGGATAACATGAGGGCAACTCCGCAAGGGCCAACGGGTGATCGTCAACCCTTCAACACCTGATCTCGCAGGAGTCCATAAACAGAGGTCGCAGCGATCGGCGGCGCAGTGGCCGTCAACTTGCCTGGCAACACCAGGACCGGAAAATCGAGCGGGCTGTCTGGCCTTGCCCCGTGCGAGCCTTTCACCAGAGTCGCGTCCAAGGGAATCAGATCCATCAGCATGCGAAACCCGAGTTTCTTCTGCAGCAGCCGCCAGGCAATTTTCAACTTCGGGGCCGCGAGCGTGGGATCCACAAACAGCTCCACCGGATCATACCCGGGCTTGCGATGAATATCGACACAGCGGGCAAAATCGGGCGCCCGTCTATCGTCCATCCAATAATAATAAGTAAACCACGACTTGGAATCCGCCACGGCAATCAAGTCGCCGGCGCGGTCATGCTTCAACCCCCGAGCCACCTGTTCCTCACTGCCCAAGACCGTCTCCACGCCCGCCGCACCGCACACCGCGTCACGCACCTGGGTCAGGATGGAACGATCGTTCACATACACATGAGCGACCTGGTGATCCGCCACGGCGAACGCTCGGCTGTTACCGGCATCGAGCAGTTCCAGCCCCAACTCTTCCTTGATGGTCAACCACCCCCGCTCCCGAAAGATCCGATTCAGATGAATCGGCTGCGACACCTCGGTGATGCCATACTCCGAAAGCAGAACCACCTGCATGTTGCGCGACGAGAAAAAGCGGATAAGATCCCCGACAATGTCATCAATCTGCTTTAGATCCACCGCGATCGATGGATCGTTGGGACCGACGCGCTGCAGGTTGTAATCGAGGTGGGGAAGGTAAACGAGGTTGAGCGTCGGAGAATACTTCTCCTCGATCCATTTCGCGGAGTCGGCGATCCACCGGGTGGCGCAATCGGGTCCACCGGCCGGCGAAGCCTTCCCTGCCGCCGGCCCCCAGAAACCGGGAAACGGAAACTCTCCCAGCTTTTGCTTCACCTCGGGCCGAATCGAATACGGCCAGGAATAAACGTCGAAGAACTTCCGGCCATCGGCCGGATACATGGGTCGCGGAGTGATCGAATAGTCCGCGCTGGAATACATGTTGTACCACCAAAATAGTTTGGCACAGGTGAACCCAGGCACACGCGATCGCAGATCTTCCCAGAGTTTGCGTCCGTGCACGACATGGTTGGATTGCTTCCAGAACTGCACCTCGGCCAATTCCCGATGGTACCATCCGTTGGCAACCGCTCCATGTTCGCCGGGAGGTAACCCAGTGAGATAGGTAGACTGAGCCGTGCAGGTGACGGCCGGCAGCACCGGTTCGACATGATGCAACGTGCCGTTGCGAACAAAAGCGCTGATCTGGGGCGTGTGGGCACCGAGATGCCTCTCGCAAAGACCAACCACATTCAAGACAGCGACTCTGGGCATAGGCAGTTCGATGAGGGGAATCGTTTCAGCCGGTCGGCCGCCGACGCTTGGGGCTCTTTTTGTTTCCCATGGAGTTGCGGTTGGTCAGCTCTTCGATGGATTGCAGAACGACTTTCGAATCCATTTCATGAACCTCAAAGCCCTGCCCAATTCCTCGCAACAAGGTGATCGTCAATTGGCCGCCCAGATGCTCCCGAAACTCCTCCAAGCCTTGGATAACCATCAGGGTGCCGTCGGCATTGGTATTCAACAGCTCGTGAGTGAACAGCTCAAAGCCCACGGCCTCGAGCACGTTGAGAATCCGCGTGCAGCTCGGCTCATCCAGAAAACCGCGCCGACGCGAGTAAATCGCATCCAACGCGATCCCAATCGCCACGGCTTCCCCGTGACGCAGCCGATACTCCGAAAGCTGTTCCAGCTTATGCGCCGCCCAGTGACCAAAATCGAGAGGCCGGGCGGAACCAAACTCAAACGGGTCGCCAGAAGTGCAGATGTGATTCACATGCAATTCGGCGCAGCGATAAATCAGCCGCTGCATCGGCTCCGGATGGAACCGTCGCAACCGTGCAGCCTCGCTCTCAATCCAGGCAAAGAACGCACCATCCCGAATCAACGCGACCTTCACCGCCTCGACATACCCGGAACGCTTGTCCCGAGGCGGACACGACTTCAGCAGATCGAAATCGTTCACGACCGCAAACGGAGGTGCGAAGGTTCCAATAAAGTTCTTCTTCCCGAACGCATTGATGCCGTTCTTCACCCCCACGCCCGAGTCGTCCTGGCTCAGCGTCGTGGTCGGGATCCGCACATGCCGTACCCCGCGATGAGCCGTGGCCGCGGCCAGTCCGACCATATCCAGGAGAGCCCCTCCCCCGATCGCCAGGATGTAGGAATGGCGATCGACGTGATAGCGGTCCACATGCGACTGAATCTCCGAGACATGAAAATAGGAGTTCTTGGTCCGTTCCCCACCTTCGATCACGACCGGTGGGCAGACCAGAGTCAGCGAGCGGGAATGCGCCCGAAAATAAGCCTCAATGCTGGAAATCAACCGAGGCTGGGTCTGGGCGAGGGCTTCATCGATGATGACCAGCACCTTTCGAACGACCGCCGGATCGCCATCGATCAAAATATCCTTCAGCACGCTATTGCGACGCTGAAACACCCCGCGCGCAAAATGGATCTGGTGGCGATAGCTCACCTGGATCGTGCGTTCTATGACCGTGTTCGGCATAGACTTAGAATGCCTGGCCGAACCGCTCTTTGACCAGCCTGGACTGAA